>NZ_JAGSYD010000004.1 GCF_025685575.1 Granulicella cerasi | reverse complement strand
GTCGTCGGTGTTGTACTCGACCTTGATGTAACAGTAGGCACAACCCATCACAGATGGGTAATCGCGAGTCCCGTTCGGAGACACGTAGGTGTTCCATGTAGGGTCGTTGTTGGTGAGACCTTGAATGTAGTCACCGAAGGTCTGATCCCCGAAGCGCGGCACAACGTAGACGCCACGATGACCTGACACCGCAACGGATGTAGCTCGACACGTACGCGTATTGATCTGCACCGCTGACGCATTCACTGAGCAGAGGAAAGTAATCCAGTGTGAGTAGCATGGTGCGGCTGTAGATGTACCGTTGCATGACTCGTTCGCAATGTTGACGAGCTGCGCGAATATACATCGCGATGAGAGCGTCGTCGCCTGTGAAGGAGTTGAGCTGTTGCTTTGCCATCGCGACGGTCACGGGTTCTGCAGCGGGTTGTGTGAGTTCGCTATAGCTGAGAGGCATGGGACTTCCGATAAGGAACCCGAGGCCAGTGATGACCTCGGGTGCTCGATTATGTTGGGTTTACTTGATGGTGAGCGAGACGATCGACGGAGTCGTGCTCGATGCAATAGTCGGTGCACCACCAGCGCGAGCGAATGCGACTACACCCAGGCGGTTCAGTTCGATCCAACGATCCGAACTCTGCTTGATGACGATGCCCGGTTCGACCTCACGCAACGTGTATGCTGCGCTGTGGTCGCCGAAGCGAATCGGTGTGTTTCCGGTTGCAACGGTTGCTGCATACTGGTCGATTTTCACGGGGAACCCAAAGATGGTGCCGACGAAGCCACTGATACCACCGTCGTTGAACGGGAGGAACAGCGGACGGCCATTCGCGTCGGTGAGGTTCATCACCTGGCCCAGCGTTGCGGTCGAGAACGACCAGCACGCGTTTGTTGAGTAGGCCGGATCAAGAGCGGTCATCAGTCCGACTAGGTTGGCGTACTTCACGATGGCGGTTGTCGTAGACGTTAGAGCCGACGGTGCGGACAGCGCGGTGAAGTTGGAGCCGTTGCCTTGAACGATGGCCTGCGACACAGAACGGATGTAACGCAAATTGATCGCATTATTTACGTCGGTCACAAGGTCATAGCTCACGTCTTGAACAAGCTTGTTGTCCAAGAGGATGGGGTTCGAACGCAGGCCATCCACCTTGAGCAACGTGCCGGTGATGGACGGGTCGGTTGTGGTGATCGAAGTGGAGTCGAGAACGAAACCGTTCGAGGTGTCATCCCATAGCGGCTGACGAACATCTTCGCCGGTTGTGGTCCGCATACGCTTGACGATGTCCATGATGGAGCCAGCGGACTTCTTGGCCTGAATCGGGTCAACGGCTGCGACGGGGATCATCACACCGCCGTTTGCGGCTACGGTGAGGTCGCGTTGCTCGAAACGTTCGCCACGAATGAAGCTACGCAGAGCGATGTTCGCTGCACGATTGCGTTCCTCGAAAGTACGCTCATCCTTCGCCTCGTGGTTCTCAACGGCACCTCGCGGCGGGGTGTTGGTGGGCAGACTGCGCTGCTCGGATTCGGCGCACGCTTCCATGCGCTCGATGTCGCCCTTTAGCGACTGAGCGTCTGCAAGCATTGCATCGACTGCGGAGCGAGTTTCGGCGGTGACGTTTTCTGCAGACATGGCGGTGCGTGCATCGGTGAGGAGCTTGTTGCGACGTTCGACGGTTTCACGGTAATTCATGAGTTCATTCCTTTTGGGGTGCAACGGGGATTGCCGCACCCAAGGGCGCGGTGATGTTGGTACAGAAGTGGGGTGGGGGCTAGCTTTCTTCGGCGAGGCGAATCAGCAGATCGGCGTTGAGCTTCCAGTCGTCTTCGTGATCCTGTAGCGACTCTGGTTTCAGAGGCGCTTCAGAACGTGTTTCGAAACGGCTGCGGAACTCGGCTGGCATCGAGTCGGGGAGAGACCTGAGAGCCATCGAAGTTTGTGGGTAGGCGGGGAACGTCACACCAACACTCACTTCGATAAGGTCAACCACGTTCACGCTGCGGGTGACTGTGCCGTCTTTCGCTTCCGTGTAGGTGCTATCAGGACAGACAAAACCAAACGAGCAACCCGTTACGTCTTTGCGCTCGACACTGACCTTGAGGTCGTTGGCGCGTGTTGTGTTTGGAAGGTTCAGTGAGAACCGCAGGCCTTTTTCGTCTTCAACCAATGTGAGAGTGCCAGCGGACAGGCGTCCTACGGGTGCATCGTCATCGTGGTTTATGAGAGCGACAACATCGTTGTCGGCAGTTGGCGATATGGTATGAGCAAAGCACCCACGTTTCAATACTTCAATGAAGCCGGGAAACATTTCCGTGGGTTGCTCTGTCACGGCGATGTATCCAGTGAGGGTGTTGCCATCACCTTCGGCTACGCGGAGTTCCGTCGCGCGGAATGAGCGAACCTCACGAGTTGGTTTGTTGAGTGTCATGGTTGTGTTGTCTTTCTTGCCAGTAATGGATCTTCTGTTCACGTCGGAGAGTGCGGAGTTCGGGTGTATAGGCTCGACGCGCCGCTTCGGCCTGTCGCTTCCGGGTCTCTGGTGTTCGCTTGGTTCCGGTGCGCGTTGCACTCTGACGCTTGCAAAAGGATGAGGGCATCGTCATCCCACACAGGTCACGGCGAACCTCATGCATAGTTTTGCCAAAGTGCTCGTGAACCGACCGTAGGATCGTCACGTGAGAACACTTATTGATTGCGCCCATTTCCTTTGCGCTTAGTCCGTCCTTGATGTGCTGTGCAAGTACATCCTTAGTCAGGGAGTATTTAGGCTTCTTCTTGTAGCCGCTACCGGCCTGACCGCCTGAGCGGAGGTTGTATCCATAAGCAGGGTTTTGGGTGCGGTACAGAGCAATGTAGAAGCGCTCAGCGGTATCAAGTGCCCGTCTACCTACACAGTTACTTTGAACGTGAACAGTGAAGTTCGATTCGCCGTGTTCTCTGATCGCGTCATGTAATCTCGAACGATAGGAGCAGGCCTTCGCATCACGAACATGAACTCTCCAACGCCTTTCAACCGGTCTTACAGTTTGGCCAACATACTTCTGACCGGTAATAACGTTCGTGATGACGTACACAACCCCATGAGCCTGAGGTTTAGCTTGCGTCATCGTCGGTGGTGTCCTTGGGGTCTGGCTTGGGTGCAGGGAGTTGCGGTGTCTTCCGAGGTCATCGAGTGGGGTCATATTCACTTGGGTAATTAGCTTCTTCGCAGCACCACCACGAGGCGCGTAGCCCAGCAAGGCGCGGCATTCATCGGCGTCGAGAACACCCCATTGGCGGGTGAGTGAGATGGCTTGAGCCATCGTCTGGAAGTCGCCACGTTGACGCTCGGTCACATCGAATTCGACGAAGAATCGGGATGACTTAAGGAGCTTGCGTTTTAACTCAGCTTCGAGCCGAACGAGGATGGGACGAAGGGTGTCTATGACGAAGCCCATCTGTTGTCCCGTGTAGTTGTTGTTACTCAGCTTCTCTGTGTTGCCGACCATGAAGACCGGGATCTTGTACATCGATGCGATGTCACTGCGTTGGTAGTTGCGTGCGATGAGGAACTGAGAATCTTCGGGACTGAGCCCAATCTGCTCGACCGACCAGTCACCCCAGAGGAACCCTTGCTTGTGTTGGTTGATACCGGAGTGAGCAGCCTGCCAGCTTTCAACGAATTCGCGTTGTGCCTTTGCATCGGGCTTAGCTGCGTTCTTGTTGATTAGGAGACTGGAAGGTTGAGCCCCGTTAGCGAACCAACGTGCTCCAAATTTTTCCATTGCTCTAGCGGTCGCAAAGGATTCACGAGCAGCGGTTACAGGGGAGACACCCTTGATTCCATCGAGGCTGAATAGCGGGAAGTGAAGTACATCCGCTGAGGCGATGATGCGATACGCGCCATCCGTCATGCCGTCAGTCGTTTTGTATGCAAGCTGACCGGTCGCGTTGCGAATAGGTTCTGTCTTGTTGGGATGGAGAGGCCAGATGGACTCAACTGCTCCGGTTGCATCACGCACGATCTGTGCGTAGCCATTGCCACATAGAGCCGACGAGCCGACTATCGTTGACCAGAAGGTGAACGCGGTCATCTCCTCGTTTGGGGATTCAGTGAGTAGCGACCACAAACGATGATCCGTTGCTGGTGTATCGCCGTCATCCGTTGACCTCATTAGGCGACACGGAAGCGAGGCTACTGCTTCAGCGAGGATCGTGACGCAGGTGTAGACCGTCGAGATGCAGAGTGCATTCTTCTCCGTTATCACTTCGCCAGATGAAGAAAGTCCACCACCTACATCACCCCACGCAGCCATAGCTGTGAGCGGTGTCGATGGGTTGTTGATGTTCCACCTTTTTTCGACGGCGGTGCCATCGCTCAAGCCGAGCGTTACGGGATGTGATGAGAAAAGTGGCATGAATATTAAGCGAAAAGGAATCCGTATGTGGCTTGTGGTTCGGGTTCTGCGAGACGAGCGCGGCTCATCGCAATGAAGAGAGCCACGGCGCAATCGATCTTGTTTTCGGGACGCGACTTGTCGGGCATGGTGTAATTGCCAGTGGCGGTCTCGCGTGTGAGCACGTTGGACATGCACCATGTGAGAACCGGGTCGCCATCATGATGGAATCGACCATCAGCCACGGCAGCTTCTAGCTCCTTCATCGCTGGCGATAACACTGCTGGCGATGGAGGTGTCTCTATGCGCTCGATACCAGAGAGGTCACTGACGCGTTGAGACCATTGGTCTGCGTAGCGTTGGTCATAGGGGAACTCGCGGACTTGGTTCTCTGCGATATCAGCCAGCGCATCGGCCTCAAGCATCGCGTAATCAATCGACGATCCGGGTGTCGCGTTGAGATGACCTTCAGCGACCCACTTTTGATAGTGAGTGTTTTCCGGGAGATTCACTCGCTCTTCGGGTAGGTAAGCGCGGCATAGAGCGTAGTAGTGTGGTCTATCGCCTTGGCTATCGTCTCGATAGAGACGTACACAAGCTGAGAGGTCAATCTTGCTCGCGAGGTCGGAACCTATCCAGCAGGGCAGATGTTTCACCGTGTCCTGTGTGAGGTGCGGGTCATAACACTTCGACCATGCGGTCATGTTCATCCATGATGCGGAAGCGGTAGACCAGACGTTCAAGTGCATCGCCTTCACGTTGTTCGCATGAGCGGGGTTCCGCGTTGCGTCAACGATGGCAAGGCGAATCTTCTCCGCATCGTTTGAGATGCCGAGGTTTGGGTTTGCCATGAGCAAGGCTTCTTCCGATGTCCATTCAACCGTGTCGTCTGCTGCGTAGATCGCGGTGAAGAAACGCTCGTCGGTCATCGAACCGTCGATAGCCTTTATGGCCCGCTCTTGCAGTTGATAGCAGGGTGATGCGGTACTCGCGACTCCTGCTGTGGTGATCGTGAGCAAAAGCGAATTGACCGTCTTGTTACAGCCCGTCTTAAACGTCCCATAGAGGTCGTCAGAAATCGCTTGGTGGTACTCGTCCTGCACTGCGAGCAGTGGTCTGGCCCCATGCCGACCACGGGAGATAACGGGCTGAAAGCGTGAACCAGCGAGCGAGAAGATGCTTTTCTTCTGTGCGAGCACGTTGATCGCGGCGAATGCGGGATTCGATTCGACGAAGTGACGTGCAACTCGGTGTACCTCGTCCGCTTGCAGCAGTGACATTGCACCGCAGTACACCTCTGCCTTTGGTACGTCGAGACCAAACGCAAAGAGCAGCGACATCGCCGCCGCCCATGGCGATTTACCGTTTCCCTTCGCCACGACAACGTAGGCTTCGATATGCTTGCGTAGACCGTCTGCATCCACCCAACCCATCAGCGAGGCGGTGAGCCAGATTTGCCAGTCGGACAGTGTGAATCGTTGTCCAGATTCAAGCGTGAGGCTTTCGATGAATGAACAAGCGCGGTTGACCTGTACATAGTCGTAATGCCAGCGTGAGCCGGTGCGCTTGAGGTCATCAAGATGACGCTGCGCGGCTAGTTTGATCCACTTTGAAGCGACGATATCTCCTGACGCGACTCGCTCACAATAGCGTGTGGCGTCATTGGCGTAGTCCTTCATCATCGTTGGTGTTCAGGTCGAAAAATGCGTCCAAAGGGTCTGCCTTTGTCTTGGTGGGAGCCGCGACGTTTATGCGAGAGCGTGAGGAAGGCGTGAAACCGAACTCCGATGCGAATTTGTGCATCAAGGTCATCGCGGTGTTTGAGATGGAGACCGCAGGGTGCGGCATCGCGTAGCCACTCTTCGGAGAGACGATGACTAGGCCTTCGCGTTCAAGAAGCTCCTCAGCTTTGATCCAGCGCGAAAATGCAACGCAGTACGCGGCGAGTGCTGAGCGGTCAACGGAGGTCAGCAGACCTGATGTGGTGAGGTCAGCCGCTATTCGTTTCCATTCGGCTTTAGCGACCTTATCCAGATGCTTCGGGCAGGTGGCACCAGCGGAGAATGAGGGTTCGGACTTGTTCAATCTGCGTTTTCCGGGGTTCCCTGATAGTTGCTTGATAATTGTCGGTTTGGGTTTTCTTCCGGCCATCTTTCAACTTCTTTCGCTCGATAACCCCGACTCTTCATTTCGCGGTCGTGAAAAGACGACCAGGGCTGGGTCTCCGATCCGTCGAGGCCGGACAAAGCAATGCCCCCTATCCCCTTAAGCACTTACGGGTGAGATGTGTCGATGAAACCCGCTTCACTACTGAGGTTGTTTTTGTGCTGTCCGCGCGGACTCGATCCGCCTAAACTCAATGCATGACGAGTGGATCGATTCTTGTGGGTGTCATTGCCGCTAGCGCAGGTACGCTCGCGGCGGTGGTCGCGAAAGATGCGAAGGTCTCTGAATTCCGACAACAGTGGATCGATGCTCTGCGGAATGATGTATCAGAGTATTGCTCGCTATCTGTTGGCCTTTACAACGAGAACATGCGAGCTAGAGCAGCGCTCGGCGCAGGGATGTCATTAACCCCAACATCTAGCGAACTTGTGATGAAACTGAACACTCTTGGTTATCGGATTCGACTTCGCCTCGATATGCAAAAGCCTGAGTCGAGGGTGCTCGTAGAGGCGCTTGATGAACTAGTCGAGCATGCCTCCCATACAAAGCAGATGTTTCACGAGGTAAATGCATGTGTTCTCACTGTGCTGAATAGAACCGCTGTCATACTCGATAAGGCTTGGAAGAAAGTACGTAGAGGAGAAACTCGGTTTCGCTGGGCGTTCTGGATTCTGATTTTTATCCTCGGAGGCAGCATCAGCTTAGCCGTTGTACGGTGGATCGCTCTTCACCTCTATCCGCTCTCGCTTTGTGCCGATCTATTGAGGTGAGGCTCTGTTTCATTGGCAGAGCTTGTTTTCTGCTGCTGGTGTTCACTTCTGACCGTCTTTGCTCTATGACAGGGTCTACAGAGGCTTTGCAGGTTGCTCAAGGTCAGTCGTAGCTGTGGAGCTGATGCAATCGGTACGATGTGATCCACGTCGAGTGCAGGTGTCACTCGTCCATCGCGTAGACAGTGTTGACAGAGGTATTTGTCCCGCCTCAGAGCGACGAGCCGTATCCATTTCCAACCGCTGTCGTACCCACGCTGAGTGGCTGATCCACGCCATCGGTCGCGATCTCTGCGGCGCTCAGCATGGTCGTCGCAATGACCGCTATCCACGAGTGCCGAGCACCCAGGATGTAGGCACCCGCGCTTAGCTCGCGCTGGCACCGTCTACGTCCGCTTCCAATTGAGCGTAGAGCGCTTCTGCCGCAGGCAAGAATGTGCCCCTGAAGTATGCGAAGAATCCTTCAGCAGCAGCCAGAGTAGCCGCATCAGCGGTGAGGTCTACGCCCTTGTCTGTTACCGCCACCGTGCCAGCGGTCAGTACCGCTGTCGCCTGCTTGACGAGATCAACCACTAGAGTCTTCACCTCCGCCTCATGCGCAATGGCGTCATCCAGGAGTTTCAGCGCGTGCGGCAAGAAGTCCACTACTTCGACCGCGACGTGTGCCACGTCCTTGGCCGCGACCTCAACGCCGTGGCCGATCTGCTCGAAAATATTGCTCATGTTAATGTCCTCTCTGTCTGGCGAGGGAGCAGCGGGGAGCTGATCGGGCGATCTGCTGCGACCCGCTGCAAGGTGTGCGCGTTTGACCCTCTATTTACATAGACGAAAATCGTCCCAATCATCATCGAGAGCATCCAGCGACTCCAGTAATCCAGCTCCGTGCCTCGATGAAGACTGCTGGCGATGTAGGTCAATGATGAGGCGGCGTGTGGCTGTAATCGTCCATGCCTTGACCGAGCGAATCTCCGCACCCCGGTTGAGGACGCCGAGCAGACGGATAACAACGTCCTGAGCCACATCCTCTGCGTCCTCTGCGCTGAGTCCTCGTCGCCGTGCCTCTGATACAGCTGTGGTGCGGCACGCGGAAAGTGCGATTGCGTTTTGCTCAGTGTGCTCGCTCATGGCTTGGCCTCCATCGACGCGATCAGGGCATCGACCTGAACCTTGAGTTCCGGAATCATGTCGAGTAGCTCTTGTGCTTTCAGCGCGTCTTCGTCCGCGTTGCGGCAGGCATCCAAGCATCGGCTAGCCAGCTCCTCATCCGCGCAGTGCATCTCCAGGAGTGAGACTTTCGCCTTCGCGGCCAACCTACCGAGCTCGCTCACGAACGGGAAAAAGTGGACAGCCAGTTTGCCTATAGTCCGGCGCGTCCGAAGGCGATCATCAGTCTGCATGCCTCGTGTGAGGCGAGCGGTAAGCGTCGAGAGCAGTGCTGGCAGAGCGGTGGGTAGTGTGTTCATCGAGCACCTCCTCTCAGGAGCTCGTCGGCGTAGTGCGTTCCGCCATCAGGCCACAGGTAGGCGTTGAGCATCTCGCGGTCTCCGTCTGAGAGCGCAGCCGGATAGAGCGCAGATATCATCGCGACCATATGCTTGCGCTTGAGTGACCGACCGAAGAGGTCATACGGTGCGCCGGTCTCTGCTTGGGCTTGTTCAAGGGCGCGGCGACAAAGCAAGTCGTCATTAATCTTCAGCGCGTTGGCGATTTTCCGAGACGTATCTAATTTCGGGAGCTTTTTCGGGTCCGGCTTGTTGCGGACGTGATCGATCGTGCGCAGCAGAGTCTTCATCGCGCACCTCCGGCAAGCACCGGGTTGAGGGGCAGGTGTTGGTAGGCTGCGACTATCGCCCGGGCATGTGCATCTCCATCGGCGGCGTCTTCGATCGTCTGGGCAGAGGGATGTAGCGACTCCGGCTGTGGCCAGGCAGGAAAAGAGCGATGGCGGGCGTCTGGTACATCGCGCCATGTGGTGCGCTTGCGACGCTTGGCGGCCTGGTTCATCGGAGACCGCCTTGCTCGCGGTGACAGCGCTCCGTACTCACGCGTGTCATCAGCTCGTTGAGGGGCAGCCAGACGGATATCGGTGTCAGCGGGTCTTGTAGCGTGCCGCTGATGAGATCCTCGATGGTTGTGAGGTCGGCTACGCTTAGGCGGTCTGGCGTGATGTCTGCCAGAGGCGAGGGTTGGATACGGCGGCGCTTGATCGAGGTCTTCATGCCGGGCGGGATGAGTGGATGAGAGTGCACAGTGTTATCTCCTCTACCTAGGGGATCGGTAGTCGGAGTTCGAATGTTGAAGATAAGTAACTACGGTCGGGTTCGCTGATGGGGCGGGGCGGGGCGGGTCGGGCGGGCCCGCTGGAGGGTTCTCCCTGCGGGGCTGAGTCGGCGGAGTATGGACAGGCGAGGAGGGCGGGAGGGAGCGACCAGCGACCGGATTGCCCGTTGCTGTCTCTGCTCTTGTGCGTAGGGAGCGATAAGCGACCGTAGTACAGGAGCCGTCTTTGTTGTTGCTTTTGTCAGTTTTTTCAAAAGCGCGTGAAGCGCTGTCACTCTCTGATTAAGGTCCCTTATAGGTCCCTTAAGGGCTGATGAAAGCTGAAAAGGCTGTTAAGGCTGATACGGCGGGGTGTTTTTTCCGAAATTCGGAAATTTTTTTCCTCGGAAGCGATCCACACGCGCAAAATTTCCGAGGAACATAGCCAGTCTGGAAATTTCGACTACGGAATGCCTTAGTGAGGGAAATATTTTTCGCTGCATAAACTGACCACCGGACAGCGACGAAGTATTGACCACCATAAGGAGCCAGGATGAGAAAACAACTGACGACACTCGATATTCTTCGCGATGCCCGCGACTCGGGCTTACTGCGCAAGGCTGCGCAATCGCTCTATTACCACCTCGCCCTCCGTGCCGACCAACGAACCGACTACTCGACTTACGTGGGCTATGAGACGCTTTGCGCAGACACCGGCCTCGACTCCAAAACTCTGCAGAAGGCCGCTCGCGAGCTTGAGTCAGACGGTCTCGTCTCACGCACAATTCGTCCGAACCGGTCGAACGTCTGGCACCTCAATATCTGGGAGATGCACGACCGAGCCGAAGCACAAAGAGTGCCGACGGTTAATCCCTTTGTCCGCCAAGGCGTAGTCAGCGACTCAACGGACGAAGAGCCCGACCACACAACGGCACCTGCGGATCTGGATGCTCTGGATTGCACTGACGGGCTCACTGATGCGATCGTGAGCGACGAGCACTTCGCAGGCAAGATCAATGCTGACGACGCCCGCAGGATTGCTGAAGGCATCTGCGCTAAGCATCAAGGGCTTGCTCCGTTGGTCGCGTGGGCTGAAATCAACGAGGAAGCCAAGCGGCTGGCGGCTGCTGCGTCGAATCCCGCTGGGTATCTCCGGAGAATCTTGGTCGGGACCATCGAGGACTCGAAACCCGGTACGGTTGATGAAAGCGCAATCGCCAAGTTCGACCGGGCTGCCGTACGTGACCACCTCCGCCTTAATGGAGGAGTCGCTGTAGACCCCGTGTGGGGGACAGCTATGTGCGACGCCACGATGCTTGCTTTCTTGGCTCACACGGAGCCCGCCGAACAACTGAGCACTCCCCACCTCAGGTTGGGGGAGGATGGAGATGCTGTGATAGCCATTGAGCGATTGAGCCCCGAGGACGGCTCAATGGCTATGCGGGAGCACTACCACCATCCCCCGCACTCTGCCGTCGCGATATCCGAGGGCATAAGCCCGCCAATAGGTGTTGGCGATGGTGGCGTCGATTACTACGCCGATCTCCTCGGCGAATAGTTCCGCGTCTCGCCAAGCGAGCTTGGCGAGACGTAGTGCCCCATTGAGCACCATCTCGTCGCCCTGGCGTCGGGCCCGTACAGCGGCCTTGTGGTGGCTGACGCAGCGATCGATCTTGGCGATCAATGCGTGACGGAGGTGGGGCATTGGATCGTACTCCATCGTCGCTATCATCGCGGGGATATGACCACTCATCGGGCACCTCGCGCAGCACGTCGCCCAGGTACGCGTGGGACCAGCACGATCCAGCCAGCTCGTGGGATGGTGATCTCCCATGGGATTGATCGCATCGACGTGCCTCCCTCGCGGAGCATCGTCATCAGCTCCGTAGCGGTCGTGATTGCGGGGCGCGTTGTTCCCTTAATGACGATGGTCGCGGGGGCGTGTTTGGTGAGCGCAGCGACGAAGTGCTTGCCGCAATGTTGCTTGGGACGGTGGGACCTATAGACGTAGGAGGATCGAGCAGGTGCAGATAACGTAGTGAGCATGTCGACGTTAATTACCATCGATCCCGTCATCAGATCCACCCAATAATCGGTGCTATGTCGTCGGCATGAGTATTAGCCCTCCATGATTGATGCATCGATAAACCGCCTCTGGAAACCCTCTGATGCGGCTGCCTACCTTGGAATCCACGAGAAGACCGCCATCGCCATGGCACGCCGCAGGGAACTTCCCGCAATAAGAATTGGAAGGCTCTGGCGGTTCCGCGAGGCTGACCTTGTCCAATGGGCCGCGTTAAAGGTATGCTCGGTCAGTCAGCCCGTCGAGTAGGGGAACCATTATGCCTACTCACACGCAATATCAAGATGGTTCGATCTACCTCGCCAAACGCGCGAAGGGACCAGATGTTTGGCTTCTTCGCTACCGCACCGCGCCCGACGAGACCGGCAAGCGAAAGCACCTCGGCAAAATCATCGGCACGCTCCGCGAGTACCCGACGAAGAATGACGCAAAGCGAGCCGCTGCAAACCTGCGTGCCGAAATCAACGCCGCTGAGGACAAGGCGGGAAAACTCACCGTGCGCGACGCGTGGGGTCACTTTCAGGCTCACGAGCTTCGTAATCCCGCAGCAGCTCGGTCACCCTCAACCATCAAAAACTATCTGGAGTATTTCCGCGTTTGGCTGCTGCCTCACTGGGGCTTGACGCCGTTGGATGAGGTGAAAGCTGTGCGCGTGGAGGCTTGGCTTCACTCACTGACCAGCCTCGCTCCGGGCACGAAGGCGAAGCTAAGGAACCACCTCTCCGCGCTGTTTTCGCACTGCATCCGACACGAGCTTTACGATAAGACGAACCCCATCGCGTCTGTGCGTCAGAGCGCAAAACGTGTGAAGGAACCTACTGTATTCACCGTGGAAGAGATCGCTGCGATTATCATGCGCGTCGAAAACGAACCAGCACGCGTCATGCTTATTCTTGCCGCCTCGACCGGACTACGAAAGTCGGAGTTCCGCGGACTGCGTTGGTGTGACGTTGACACGACCGGCTTGTGGTTCCATCTCCGACAAGGTCTGGTCGGAAAAGAGCAGACGAACCTCAAGACAGAGGCTTCGAGGCGTGGACTGCCGATGCACCCAGAACTCGCCGTAACCCTTGCCGATTGGCGTGAGTCCACTCCATACAACCGTGACGACGACTGGGTCTTCGCCAGCCCATACAGCGACGGCAAGCAGCCCTACTGGCCTGACCAAATCCTCGTCAACCACATCCGACCGGCAGCAGCGAAGGCAGGAATCCAGAAAACAGTGAACTGGCACGCCTTCAGGCACTCACTCGGAACCGCGTTGAAGGCGAACGGCGAGGACGTAAAAACGATTCAAGAGCTTCTGCGCCACGCGAATAGCCGCATCACGCTCGATGTGTATACGCAGGGAAACGTCGATGCCAAGCGTTCAGCTCTATCGACCATGTCAGGCCTCTTTGTCGTCAAAAAAGATGCCGCGTGAGAATGTAGAAAACGAGAAAAGCCCCCTCATCGCGAGGGGGCTTTTAACTTGTGAGTGCGGTTGATCTTCGCTACTCTGTAAGAGTTCATTTTTTGTTCATCTAAATCTTGATCGCCACTCGGAGCTAAGTGCTTTGTTTTGAGTGGCGGGGACGACGGGGCTCGAACCCGCGACCTCTGCCGTGACAGGGCAGCGCTCTAACCAACTGAGCTACGTCCCCAAGGAGTAAGGCAACTACTTGGAATTACGTCACATAGATCCAAAAGCACTGCCGCATTCGGTGGCTGATTGGGTCTACCTTTGTGAACCGAAGCGGCTTAGCTCGCTCCCTCACAACAAGATTGAGTGTAACAGAACATGGGCGTTCGGTGAAACCCTGCTGTGGATTTTCTAACCGCAGCAGGACCCGCCGCTATTGATTGACGGCACTCGCGAGGAAACCGCCGTCGACGGGGATGATCTGGCCGTTGGTAAACGACGTCGCATCGCTGGCAAGATAGAGCGCGGTGGTGACCAGCTCCTCCGCCTTGCCGAAGCGGCTGAGCGGTGTGCGCATTTTCAGCTCCTGCCCACGAGGGCTGGCGATGATGGCACTATTGAGCGCCGTGGGGAAGACGCCAGGGGCGATGGCGTTGACGAGCACGCCACGAGGGCCCCATTCGACCGCCAGCGACTGCGTCAGCGAGCCGATCGCAGCCTTGCTGGCGCAGTAGGGTGCGACTTCGAGGAAGGCCGCGAAGGTCGACAGTGAAGCGATGTTGATGATCCGTCCCGCGCCGCGTTCAAGCATCGATTTGCCGAAAACCTGGCAGGCGCGCAGCGTCCCGACCACGTTGACGTCGAAGATCTGGTTCCACAGCTCTTCGGTGCAGTCGAGCGTCGGTACGCGCTTGGTGATTCCCGCGCAGTTGACCAGGATGTCGACCTTGCCGAGGGCGGCGAGTACCTTGTCGTGGAACTCCTGCACGGACTCCCGCGACGTGACATCGACGGTGGCGTCAAGGCTGCGGCGACCGAGCGCTTCGATTTCCTGCTGCATGGCCTTTACCCCGTCCGCCGAGCGCGAGGTGGCGATGACATCCGCGCCGGACTCTGCGAGGCCGAGTGCGAGCTCGCGTCCGATGCCTGTGGTTCCACCCATCACAACGGCGCACTTGCCCGTGAGGTCAAAGTAGTTCTTCATCTTGCGTGTAGCTCCTAAGCGCTCTGCGTGTTGCGAAAATCTTCGACGACCGCGAGGTACTGCTTCGCCTTTTCGGTAACGATCTCAGGCTGGCCGGCGTCGATGGCCTTGGTGTTGACGAGGTCTGCGCCGACGCCGAGTGCGAATGCTCCTGCAGCAAGGAAGTCCTGCGCGGTCGGCACAGAGACACCGCCGGTCGGGATCAGCTCGATCTGCGGTAACGGCGCTTTGAGGCTGCGCAGATACGACGCTCCCCCCATCGCGCTTGCGGGGAAGACCTTCACGACATCGGCGCCTGCGTTCCATGCGGTAACAATTTCAGTCGGCGTCAGCGCGCCGGGTAGCACTGCGATCGATGCGCGCTGGCAAAGCTCGATGGTCGCGATGTTCAATGCAGGGCTGACGATGAATTCGGCGCCTTCGTCGAGGCAGGCTTGAGCCGCTTGCGGATCGAGCACCGTGCCTGCGCCAACGAGCATCGCGGGGAACTCGCGAAGGATGCGGGCCATGACCTTCACCGCGCCGGGTACGGTCATGGTGACTTCCATCACATCGACGCCGCCGTCCATCATTGCAGCCACGAGCTTCATGGCTTGCTCTTCGCTGTTGGCTCGCAGCACGGGGACCAGGCCGGTGGCCCTCATGCGTGCCAATACTTCCTGTTTCGTCTTTGCCATCTGTACAGCTTCTCCCTAGCGCATTGTTCCTGCGCTGTCGCCCTTCATCAGTTGTTCCACTTCGGCCATCGTTGCGGTGGACGCGTCGCCGGCTGTCGTCATCGCCAGAGCTCCGTGCGCGATGCCGCAGTCGAGTGACCACTGCTGGCCGCGGTCGTGGAGTTGGCCGTAGATATAGCCCGACGCAAACGCATCACCGCCGCCTACGCGATCGAGAATCTCCAGCTCAGGGAAGTGGATGCCTACTGTGACCTCGCCCTGGCTATACGCGAAAGCACTCCAGTCATTGCGCGTCGCAGTAACTGGGCGCCGCACCGTCGTTGCAATGGCGGTGAGGTTCGGAAACTCTGCGGCAACGCGTGCGCTCGATGCGGCGAAGCTCTCGGCCGTATGCCACACCGCCGCATGCGACGAAGCGATCAATTCAGGGGCGACATCGCCTTCGTGTCCAAAGAGCACATCGACCATCGGCACGAGCGAGCGATTCACCGCGATAGAGCCTGCACGGCCCCCACGCGAACGCCAGAGTGACGGACGGTAGTTGCAGTCGAAGCTGACCTTTACGCCGTGGCGCTTGGCCGACTGCATCGCTTCACGCACAACCTCTGTGGTGGATTCGCTGAGCGCGGCCATGATGCCGCCGGTGTGAAACCAGTGCACGCCGTGGGAGAAGAGGGCGTCCCAGTCGATATCGCCTGGCTTCATTTGCGAGATCGCCGTATGCCCGCGGTCCATCATGCCCATACCGCGACGGACGCCGTAGCCACGCTCGAGGAAGTAAACACCGTTGCGCGCTTCGCGCCCGATGCCGTCGAACTCCTGCCACTGGATGGCACTCGTATCAACACCACCCTGCAGCATGAGATCTTCAACCAGACGACCTGTCGGATTGTCCACGAGCGCGGTGACGATGCCCGTGCGCAGGCCGAAGCAGCGTCGCAGGCCGCGAGCGACGTTGTACTCGCCGCCGCCCTCCCACACCTCAAAACTGCGCGTGGTGGAGATGCGGCGTTCACCCGGATCGAAGCGCAACATCACTTCGCCAAGCGCGATCATGTCGAGACGAGAAGGGGTCATGGATGCGCTCAACTTACCAGTCCGTCAGGGTGCCATCGAGCTTGCGTGCGATGGGAAGATAGGCGCGCTGATACGGATACTTCGCCGCGAGCACTTCATCGATGTCTACGCCGAGCCCGGGAGCATCACCCGGCGTCATGTAGCCGTTCTCAAAGCTGTAGTGATGCGGGAAGACTTCGTCCGTGAGCGCAGTGTGGTGCATGTGCTCCTGGATGCCGAAGTTGTGGATAGCTGTGCCGAAGTGCAGTGCAGCCGCCATCGTAATCGGCGAAAGATCGGTAGCGCCGTGGAAGCCGGTGCGCACGTGATACATCGCGGCGAAGTCAGCCGTCTTCTTCGCGTGCGTGATGCCTCCGCCGTGCACGATGGTCATGCGGATGTAATCGATGAGCTGATTGCGGATGAGGTCATGCGCATCCCACACGGAGTTGAAGACTTCGCCGGTGGCGATCGGAGTCGTCGTGTGTTTGCGGATGAGCTCGAAGCCTTCCTGGAGCTCGGCTGGGCAGGGGTCTTCCATCCAGAAAAGGTGGTAAGGCTCAAGTGCTTTGCCGAGACGCGCCGCTTCGATCGGCGTCAGGCGATGGTGAACATCGTGCAGTAGATGAACGTCCGGACCCAGCTCGGAGCGCAGGCGCTCGAAGAGCTTCGGTGCGAAGTTGAGATAGCGCTCGGTGGACCAGAGGCTTTCGCCCGGCAGGCCACGCTCCGCGGGCTCATAGGCTTTACCGGGCTTCGGTACGCCGTAGCTGCTGGCGACTCCGGGGACACCCGCCTGCGCGCGCACCGCGAGATAGCCTTCTTCCATATGCTCGCGTACAGAGTCGAGCGCCTGCTCGATGTCTGCGCCGTTGGCATGCGTGTAGACCAGCACGCCCTGACGACTGCGGCCGCCGAGCAGGTTGTACACCGGCGTGTTCAGAGCCTTGCCTTTGATGTCCCACAGAGCCACATCGACGGCGGCGATTGCGCTCATCGTCACGGGGCCGCGACGCCAGTAGGCGCCGCGATAGAGATACTGCCAGATGTCTTCGATGTCGAACGGGTCGCGGCCGATGAGGCAGGGAATGACGTGCTCGCTGAGGTAGCTGGCGACTGCGAGTTCGCGACCGTTCAGCGTGGCGTCGCCGAGGCCATAAATGCCTTCATCGGTTTCGATCTTGAGCGTGACGAAGTTGCGATCGGGCGAGGTGATGATGAGTTTCGCGGCGGTGATTTTCATGCTTCGGTCTTTCTCTTCCTTCATGCTCGCGGCGCTGGCGAGCTTGCAAACGCCGTGCGGCTGCGAACCTGACGAAGACTATATAGCGCGGCATGGAATATATGCCAGAGTGAATGCGACAGTCTTGCAGCAGTTATGTCACAGGGGAACCCACAAGGGATCGTTCGTGGTTTGGACGGCGTTTCCTCTATTTATTCCATCCGAGATAAGAAATGCGGAATAGGTCATGTGTCTATTGACGCATCGCTCTGTGCGGAGTAGTTGAGGTCTGGGTGGGCTTCCCGCTGCATCCTTTCATTCGCGTGAAAAGTATCTAGACAACCGCTTGAATATGCGTTTATGGTGTGTCTGCTCAGGATTCAGGCAGATCGGTCTACGCGAAGGGAAGTTCACAGCATATGAGGCAATGGATAACAGGCGCGCTTGCCGCCGCAATGATTTTGTTCAGCGGTCACGCCTGGGGACAGGCGTCGGTCTACGGCGAGTTTTCTGCAGGCCGCCTAGGCAGCAATGCGCCTTTGGAATGGCTCTATGGTGGTACGGTTGGCGTGAATATGCAGATCACTTCGCTTGGCCGTCGTGCGCTCTTTCTTGGCGACGTGCAGGCGCGCGGCGGATGGCACAACGGCACCAGCCTCACTTCCATTTCGATCGGGCCGCGCGTGGCGTTTCCGTTGCGCGGAGCCATCACGCCTTATGCAGGCTTTCAGGTGGGAATCGGGCGTTTCAGCGCGCCCGCAAACATCCATACGACTGATAGCCTCTATGGATTCAATGGCGGCGTGCAAAAGCGTCTGCGGTCCCATCTCGACGCGGTGGTGGACTATAGCTGGACGCAGTTGAACTACAACTTCCAGCAGTATGCGCCGCAGACGGTGAGCGCGGGATTGGTGTGGCAGTTCTCCGACAACGCTGGCTTTGACCGCAAGAAGCCGACGAAGCGCAAGCGACGCTAAGGCGTCTGCCACCAGTTGAACCGGTGGCTCGCGATGACGTCCTTCGGCCGCGCCGTTACGATGGTCGCGTCGAAGGGGTATGGCGATCCACTCGCGTTCGAGATGTTGAAGAAGCTGCAGCGATCACAGCCGTTCAACTGCACAGCGGTAGGAGCGCTGGCGGTGCTTCTCGAAACGCGATAGAAGATCGCGGTGTCGAAGCGAAGATCGCGTCCATCCGTAATGAGAAGTGGAAGAGCGTGTGCGCCATCGGCGCGCTCTGACTCCGTTTGCAGGCCAACAAAACTCCAGCGGGATACGTTGTGGAGCACGACCTCGTGCTCCAGGTGGTGCTCTGCGGAGAGCATGTATACCTGCGTGGGCAAGCGGGAGTCGGCAACATCCAGCGCGGACTTTGCGTACGTGTTTGGACTCCAGATGTTACGGAAGGTTCCGCCTCCGCCGCGGACGAGGATGCTGGCGGGTTCGCGGTTCCACTCGCGACGCGGATCCGGATCGGCCGTGTGCTTTTCGTTGTACGTTGCGCGATAGCTTCCGTCGGGCAGAGCTGTGCCGTGTCCGCCGAGGATGCGCAAATCGTCTACCAGCGATTGCTCACCGCAACGCCAGAGCAGAGCTGCGGCGGAGGCGATCAATCCACCGGTCTCCAGGCCAACCCCGCTCAGGATGTTGGAGCATCCGCGCGTGGTCTCGACCATCGCACGAGTTGTCGGGCCTGTGAAGGCGGTGGCGCTGTCGTTCAGGACGATGACGCTGGTGATAGGGTTCAAGCCGATGAGGACGCTATCGCGGCGAAGCTGTAGCGGACGGTCAATGCGGTATCGCCCGCGTGGGAGATACAGCGGTTTGCCGGAGTCGATGGCGCGTTGCAATGCGGCGGTGTCGTCGGTGCTGCCATCGCCTGCAGCGCCAAAGGTTCGTACGCTCACCCATGTCGAGTCCGCTGGAAGGGCGGGCACCGTGGACTTCTTCGGCGAAGGCGGAGCTGAAAGGACATGAGCTTCCCACGTTTGCTCGACGATCGAGTCAGGCTGTGACTGACTGCGCACGTGAATCCCCGCGTTGAAGCGCTCCACGCGGTAGAGCCGTGCCACAGCTTTGCGCTCGAGCAAGCCATCGTGCTCCGCAGCCTTGGGCTGCAGAGCGAAGACCGGAACATCGTCTGCATCGATGTTGCGAAGTGCAAGCGAGAGGTTCTCTGCGGTGCTTCCTGTGGGGCGGAGCGCCGCGAAACTGATGTTGCGTAGCGTAAGAGAATCCGCTGAAAGCGAGACCGGCTTGGAGGACTCCAGCCAGAAAGCGACAGGTGTTTTCTCGATGCGATCGCGCACGAAGATGCCCTGGACTTCGTAGAGCCGGACGGCCGCTTCGGTCTGCTCTGCGAAAGAGGAGTCCATCACGAGGAATGGCCAACCGGGCGAAGTCTGATGCGTGAAGATGCCGAAGTGTCCGCGGTGAAAGGAGACGTCGGTGAGTGTTCCGCCTGCATCTTCCAGCGCGGCGAAAGAGTTACCGGCGTCCACGTCAACGTGCGAAAGCAGACCATGCTGCGCGACGTGAAAGCGGATGGCCACCGCATCTGGATTGCCGTCGCCGAGAACGATGTCGACGTTCATCATCCCGCTGTGGAAGGTACTCGAGTTCGCATTGGGAGGCGCAGCCGTTGAACTCTCGGGACGCTCGCCGGAGAACTGTAGCAGGTAGCGCCGCGTCGTGTCGTGGAAGCCGTCTGTGTTCGGCGGCAGTTCCAGCAGCGGGCGAGTCGTTCCGTAGCCCACAAGTCGGATGCCAGACCAGATGGCGATGGTATGGGTAATCCTGTAGTGCCCGGAAGGGATGAAGACGACGCCGCGTCGAGTCGTGTGTTGTACGCGGTCGATGGCTGCTTGCAGTGCGTCGCTCGCGTCGCCCTGGTCGAAGGTTGCAGCCTTGAGGACCACCGCGTTCGGCTCATCAGGCAACTTCGTCAGCGAGGATGGATGGCTCTGCCCGCTAAGAGGCCGTGATGTGGCGAGGCCGATGAGAAGTGCGGTCGTACACAGTCGAGTTGTCGCCAGCCATCGCACGAGAGTGAGACAAATGATAGCGGATTGCCAACGACGTTGGCTGCGCGACTACTTCGTTGTGCTCTTCAACGCGGTTTGCAGGAACTGAAGGATCGACGTCGTATTGCCAGCGTAGAACTCTGGCCTCATCCAGTAGGTGTGCGGACCATTCTGCGCGCCGTAGAATTGCACGGGCACCTTCGCCGCATAGAGCGCTGCTGTAAAGGCCTCCGCTTGCGAGTACGGGACCGTTTGATCTGCCGTTCCGTGGCCTACATAGAAAGGCGGCGCGCCAGCATGTACGTGTTCGACGGGGGACGCGTCCTTGCAGGCCTCCGGTTTCTCGGTGCAGTGGCCGCCGAGATACTCGGTCACCATGCCGCTCTTGTCCCCAAGCGCTCGAAGGTCGAGCACGCCATTGAGAATCACCGCGGCCTGCACTGGCGCGATCGGCGCGCCTGCAGGTTGGCCGTCGACCGCGCGAGGCTGCGGAGAGAGCGCCACCAGAGCAGCGAGCTCCCCTCCTGCGGAGCTTCCCGCGACGGCTATTCGAGTGGGGTCGAGCTTGAACTCTTTCGCATGGCTGCGGAAGTACTCGAGCGCCGCAAGCGACTCGTTCAGCGAATGCGGAAAGAGCACAGGGTCCATGTCGTACTCGATGGTGAAGCTCGAGAAGCCTGCATTCGTCGTGTCCCGGATCAGCTTGTTCATCTGGTTCCGATCGCCAGTCTTCCAGCCGCCGCCATGAATGAAGAGCACTCCCGGAAACGGGCCTTTACCATTCGGCACGTAGGCGTCGGCGAGTAGTGGACCATGCACGCCCTGGGCATAAACGACCGCTACATCCTTGCGGAAGTTGTGGTCCTCGGACAACTGCGCGTGGGCCGCGAATGAGGTGCCCAGGACGAGCGATAGCGAGACGTATCGAAGGCTCTTCATGAGTTCAGGAGAACCATACTAAGGCTTAGTGCGATGGTCAAAATAGTCGGCCAGCGCGTATGCATTGGGGTTGAGTTGACGGATGCGATCGGTCAACGGCTGATAGGGCTGGAACTGGATATTGACGATGCCCTTGTTGGAGTCTTTGTTGGAGGCCTCAGCCTTTGGGTCGTTCGGATCATTGTCCTGATACTTGAACCAGTGCCAACCGATCACGATCTTTGACTCGATGAGAGCGAGCGCGAAGTTCTGGTAGAACGCACCGCGCTGCGCCTGCGTCGCAACCAGCCAGCCCGCGCCGGTCTTGTTCGGCATACCGGAGTCGCGCCCCTTGGTGTACCACTCGGTGATCATGATGGGCTTGTGCGCGGCTTCTTCCCACGAGCGCATCAGCTCGAAGTCCGGTGTCCAGGCGTTGTAGTAGTTGACCGAAATGGCGTCGGCATACTTACCGAGTGCGGCAAAGGCCTCGGGCGCCTGCTCGGTCTGTCCCGTATAGCGGCAGCCGATGTACATGTGGTTCGGATCGTATTTCTTCAGCGCTGCGGAGACGACCGATGCGTAATGATCGATCTCGACGGCCAGGAACTCTTCCGAGAGTTCATCGGTGATGCCCTTAGCGTGATGGTCATCCATGAACTTTTTGGCGAACTGGTATCCGGCTTCGTTGTGCGGAAGATCCAGATAGTGCTCCAGGTTCGTGCGACGCACCGGCATTTCGTTGTCGGAGAAGTATCCGAAGACAGCGGGGTCGTTCTTGTACTGCGAGACCTGCTGCTTGATGTAGTTGTCCGCGTACTTTTCAAACTCAGGATCGAAGGCGAAGATCACGTCGTTGAGATAGCCAGCGTGCCCGATATCAGCGTGCATGCCTCCGCGGTTCTTTCCGTAGCTGCTCATCACATCAAGGATCACGGTGTAAGCGATCGGATGCGCTGCCTGTAGCGGCGAATTGCGAATGAGATCGGTGTTGGACCACGCTCCTGCGCCATTGATACCGAGGCTCTGAAGATACGCATGAGTGCGCGCCATCCAGACCTTCTTGTCGCCATTGAAGTCGCGCTGCATGGCTGCAGTCGCGGCGGGACCGGGGTTCGGGCCAATGTTCACGACGGCCTGGTGGAAGTAGGCGTTGCCTTCGGGGTCGATAGCGTACCAGCGGTCGCCGATCTTCTTCGTGTAGAAGAAGCCAGTAGGCGTCGCGTGAACGTCCATGCGTCCGCCCCACTTGTCGAGCGGAATCTTCGAGGGCTGGAAGCCTGCGAGTTGTTCCATCACGCGGGTCTTATAGCTCTTCGGCGGCATCCACTCGTTGCGGCTGTTTGAGTGATCGATCTTCGTCGCCTGGATTTCCAGGCTGTACTCCTTGGTGCCGTTGTAGGCAGGAGCGAAGTTGTTCGCGGGGCGCGCGCTTGCAGGCGCGGGAGTCGCTTCTGCAGCTTGCGCGCTCGCCTCAATCGTGAGCTCTGCCGTCAGGGGGAGGTTCTCGCTGTTATCGCCGACGGAGATGACGAAATTGCCGGGATCGACCTGCCAACCATGGCGCTGCTCGCTCCAGTAAGCGAAGGCGCTGCGGTCGAGCGTGAACTGCAGATGCTGCGCTTCCCTGGGATCAAGGTGTACCTTGCGGAACGCCTTCAACTCAAGTGCAGGACGCTTGATCGAAGCGCTCGGATCGCTGACGTAAACCTGCACGGCTTCGCCGCCGGAGTGTGTGCCGGTGTTCTTGACATCAACACTGACCTGCACGCCCTGCGGAGTCTTGTCGACGTGCAAGTGCGCGAAGGTAAAGCTCGTGTAGGAGAGTCCGAAGCCGAAGGGGAAGAGCGGCTTCACCCCGCTGGTCGCGTAGGCGCGATAGCCGAGCATGACGCCTTCGCTGAGAGTGATACGCGGCTGCGTCGGCGTCGATCCGGCACCGGGGAAGTAGCTGTCATGGGCCGGGTTCTCGGCGAAGCTATGTTCAATGCTGATGGGAAGATGACCCTCGGGCGACTGCTTGCCGCTGAGAATCTCAGCCAGCGCAGGGGCACCTTCTTCGCCACCGTACCAGAGATGCAGCACCGCAGGGACGCTCTCAATCCACGGCGTCATCGCAACGCCGCCGCCTGCGTTGATGGCGACGGTTGTCTTCTTGTTGAGCGCGCTCACCGCAGCGATCAACTCCTCCTGCCCGCCAGGAAGTTCGAAGCTGCGGTCGAAGCCTTCACCTTCCGTGCTGGCATCGAAGCCGACGTTCAGCAAGACTGCGTCGGCCTTTGCGGCGAGCGCGGTTGCGCTCTTGCTGACGAGCGTCTTGAGCGAAGTCACGCCCAGACCTATGCCGTCGGGTCCTTGTGTTACCTGCCCGGTGAGGTCGAGATGCAGCGTAGCGTTTGCGTCCAGATCGACGATCGCGCTGAGAACGGTATGGCCCTCCGGGGCACGCACGCGCAGCAGCTCTTTGCCATTGGCGATGAGAGTCAGATCATCCTGATAGCCGGCCTGCAGCACGACGAGCTGCTTGCCCGGCGTGGAGGGCTTGAAGTCCGCGACATAGTGCACGGAGTGAATGGGGGAACCCTTCTCCTGCTTCGCAAGGGGGACGAGGTGCTCAGCCGAGCTGCTCCTGGCAGTACCGCTTTCATCCTTGCTTGTGAACTGCTCGAGACGCACGCCGTGCACAAAGCTCGTCGAGGCGAAGACCTCTTTGCTGTCGGGCACGCCGGCCTCGTACTGCACGCCGGGGCAGTGATCGTGCGCGGGGAATGTTGCCCGCAAAGCCTCGACGAGACTTAGCGCTGCGGTCGGTTTGACGAGGGAACTGCCGCCGCCGCCAACCTGCGCCTCATTCGCGTGGGGGCCGATGACTGCGAGCGTGCAGATGCTCGCCGGATCCAGCGGAAGCAGGGCATCGCGGTTCTTCAACATCACCACGGACTCGAGCGCTGCGCGATGCGCCACGGCGCGACTTGCCGGATCGTCCGCGGGTG
Source organism: Granulicella cerasi (assembly GCF_025685575.1). NCBI lineage: Bacteria > Pseudomonadati > Acidobacteriota > Terriglobia > Terriglobales > Acidobacteriaceae > Granulicella > Granulicella cerasi. The sequence goes on along the minus strand of NZ_JAGSYD010000004.1, from coordinate 343,041 downwards.
CACTCGAGGCTTGCTCATGATCGAGCCAGCCCATCTTCACGGCGACTCGCAGCAGGCGGCGAACCTTATCGTCGATGATCTCTTGCGAGACCTTGCCGTTCAGGTTTGCAGGGGACATGAACTTCGCCGAGGGCATCTCGAGATCCAGTCCGGCGTTTGCAGCGGCGACGCCGTCGTACGTCGAGTTCCAGTCCGACATGATGATGCCATCGAACTTCCAGTCATGCTTGGCCAGCTGGTTATTCAGGAAATTGCTCTGAGTGGCGTGCTCGCCGTTCACCAGGTTGTAAGAGTTCATGATGGCGGCGACGTGAGCTTCTTTCACCGCAGCCTCAAAGGCAGGCAGATAGATCTCGTGCAGGGTGCGCTCATCGACCACCGCGTTGATGCGGTGACGGTCATACTCTTCGTTGTTCAGCGCAAAGTGTTTGACGGTCGCGGCAACGCCCTGGGACTGCACGCCCTGGATGTATCCCACGGCAAGACGCGAGGCCAGGAACGGATCCTCGCCAAAGTATTCAAAATTGCGTCCGTTGAGCGGGGCGCGATAAATGTTGACGCCCGGCCCGAGGAGGAAGTGAACACCGCGCGATTTTGCGTCGCGGCCGAGCGCGGAACCCTCCGCGAAGGCGAGTTCGGCGTCAAAGGTCGCAGCGAGTGCGATGCCTGCGGGGTAGGCCGTGGATGGGCCCGGATTGCGGATGCCCATGGGGCCATCGGCCATGCGCAACGCAGGCAGGCCAATCGAAGGCTCCGCGTGCGTGTAGAAACCGTTCACACCACCCAGCAGTTCAAGCTTCTGCTCGGGTGTCAGCTTTGCGAGAAGCTGCGTAACGCGTGCTTCCAAAGCCTCATCGTTTGGCTTGGCGACGGCTTGCGCACGCAGGGTGGGAGCTGCAAGCAAGCAAAGAGGCAACAGAGCGGCAATGGTCGTACGGAGGGCAATACGCATGGATACCTTCAGATCGAAGAAGCACGCGGGACCATCGTGGTGGTCCCGCGTGCGGTTTACTGTTTGGCCAGTACGGTGAGGTTTACCGTGGCCGTCTTGGTCGCACCAGTCGCGGAGTCCTTCACCGTCACGGTGACCGCTGTCGTGCCCAGCGGCGTGTTGTAAACCGGGCTCTGCGAGTTGCCGCATCCGGTCATCGATGTGACCGTGAGGGCCATGAGGATCGCGATCGTCGCAGCACCAAGGCGCGATGCCAGACGCTTGCGGCGCAACAGGCCGAGGAGTGCGAGCGGAGTACCGAACAACCATGCGAGCACCGTGCTGCTATGTGACTTCGGCGCGGTCGAGGCAAGGTTCGGATCGATGCCGACGAAGAACTGGACCGGCAGTACCGCGCTCTGAGTGGTGCTGGAGAGCGTTACCGAGTTGATCGGCGTGTAGCGGCAGACAGCATTGGCTGGCAAGCCGGCGCACTGCGCCGTCAGCGTCCCGGTGTATCCGCCGTAGGAGCTCAGCACGAGGTTCGCGTAAGCCTGCGCACCTTGTGCCACGGAGAGATTGATGACGGGGTCGTTGATGTAGAAGTCCGTCGCAATGGTCACGGGCGAGGACGTCGAGGTGAGGTAGTTGCCATCTCCATTCGGCGTCGTGGTGGACGCCCCCGCGTAGACTGCGTAGAAGCTGGTGCTGGTTAGCGTGCTCTGCGCCACGGTGAGCGTGGCAACACCCGCAGCGTTGAGGATAGCCGCGCTCGTGCCCGAGGGAACCACTTTTGTGCCGCTGCTGGTGTAGAAGATCACGCTGCCCGTAGGTACCGGGCCCGAGCCCGAAGCCGCAGCCACGGTGGCCACCAGCGAGAGGTTCGAGGTCGTGGATCCTCCATTGACGCCGGTACCGGTAATGCTCGGGATGAGCGCAAGCGTCGTCACAGACGCGACGCGCAACGTTGAGAGTGTTCCTTGAGCGCTAGCGCTTGTCGCATAGTAGGCGTCGCCTGAGTAAACTGCGCTGAAAGTGTGGGAGCCATCCGCCGCAGGGAAGACGTTTACCGAAGCTTGACCGTTGGTGATCGCCACCGCAGCTTGCGCTTTGCCGTCCACGGTGAAGATCACGGTTCCAGAAGGCGCAGCAGTCGCCTGCGATGCGGCCGTGATGGTTGCAGTGACCGTGAGACCTGCACCGGTCTGAGCGCCCGTCACGACGGTCGACGTTGCGATGTGATTGAAGACGAAGATTTGCGTAGCCGTAGTCTGCGCCGTGTAAGCCGCATCGCCGCTATAGGCTGCGCTGTAGGCATGTGAGCCATCTGTCAGCGTTTTGGTGAAAACTGCCGTGCCACCTGTCAGATTCACCGCTGTGCTCGCGACGCCATCTACCGTGAACGTCACCGTTCCCGTCGGAGCCTGCGTGCTCGTTGTTGGAGTCACGGTGGCGGTGAAAGTATACGAGTTGTTCGTCGGCCCGTAGGCTGCCGTGGCACTCAGGGTGGCGGCGAGTCCTGTGACGGTGACAGTGGTCTGAGCGCTGGTTGCACCGTAGAGCGTGTCGCCGCTGTAGCTGACGCCGATGGTGTGCGTGCCCACCTTCAACGCTCCCGAGTTGAAGGTGAACGTGTAGGGGCCCGCGCCGGAAACGCTTTGAGTAGGCGTTTGCGCAACGCCATCGATGAGGAACGTAACCGTGCCCGTCGGCGTGCTTGCACCTGTTTGTGATGCTGCAAGCGTTGCGGTGAACGTCGCGCCGTTGTTGCCGTAGGTCAGCGTGGTGTTCGCGGGGGTGATGGCGATGGTGGACGTGGTGGAGATGAGATTGGTCGCGAGGCCGGTGAAGGTGATCGCTGCACTCTGCCCAGTCGTCGCGGCAAATGTCGTCGTGGAACTCTGCGTGCCCGTGACCGTTGGCGTAAAGGTGAAGCTGTCGACGCACGAAGCGCCGCCGCCAAGCGACTGCGCCGCTGCGCAGCCCGCGGTGCCGGAAATCGGGAACGCCGCGGATGTACCGCTCTGGCTGTACGGCGGCGTGGCGAGTGTGGCTGCCGCGTTGCCGAAGTTTGAAACTGTCACCGCTGTGGGGAGGCTCGATTGGCCCAGGTTCGTCGTGGGAAATGTGTAGCTGCTAGCGTTCGTGTTGTATGCCACCGCGGAGGTGGCGCCGCTGTCGCTCACGAAGAGATTGCCGGATGGGCCAACGGCGATGCCGGTCAGCGTGGTGAAGCCGCTGATGAGCGTCGTGGTGGCGCTGGCTCCAGCGGAAAGTGAGAGGACCGATTGCGTACCGCTGTCCGCGATGAACAAGGTGCCGGAGAGATCAGAGGCGACCGCCACAGGGGCAACGGATGTAGGCAAGGCAACTGCAGTTGCGGGGCCCGTGATGGGGAGTTCGACGAGCTTCGCCGTGCCTGCGTTCACGATGTAAACATCGCCCGCTGCATCGATGTAGAGACTCGAGGGGGAACTCAGCGCGACCAGTCCTGTCGAAACGGTCGACTGCGCGCCGTTCACCATGTTGAGGTACAGCAAGCGATTGTTGGCGGTGTCGGCGATGTAAAGGTTGTTGTAGCGATCGACGGCCACACCCTGCGGCGCGTTCAATCCCGTACCGAGTGTGACTTGCGCGCCACTCGCAGTGAGTTCGACCACGGCATTCTTGCTCGAGTCTGCAACGAAGAGGTTGCCAGCAGAATCCACCGCAGACTGACGTGGCGCGGTGAGGCCGGTGAGAACAGCGGTGCCTGCGCCGCCTGCCACGGTGCTGCGAAGTACTCGGCCGCCGGTCGCATCGGAAACGTAGACGTTGCCGAGCTTGTCGGTGCTGACACCGCTGGGCTTGATGTTCGTGCCGATCGTGGCCCTGGTACCAGGCATGATCGTAAGCAGGGGAGCGACGCCTACGCCGACGAGTGGTTCCGTCGCGACGGTTCCTGTAGCGTCCGTCAGCGTGTAGACGGCGGCGCGCGAGCCTGCTGTGCTGGGCTTGAACGTCACGCTATTCACGCAGACGATTGCGGCTGCGATGCTCGTGTTGACGGTGCAGTTGTCGGGTGTGGGGTTGGTGGTGAACTCCGTCGATGCACTACCGCCGCTCGTGATGCTCTTCGCCAGCAGCGTCGTACCCGCAGAGAGATAGAACGCCTGGTTCTGCGTGGTGCTGGAGCCGACCGCAGTAGACGGGAACACGTTGTTCCACGTCAGCTTGCGTATGACGTTGTTCATGCGGTCCGCGACGTATGCATTGCCTTGCGCATCGAACGCGACGGGGCCTTGCGGGGTGTTGAGGTTGCCGAGCGGGGCGGGGCAGCCATCACCGATGGCATTGGTCGATGTTAGACCTGCGCAGGTGTACGCAACAGTGCTGGTCGTGCCGCTGCCTGCAAGAATGAGCAGGCCGCCGGTCGTCGGATCGATGCGATAGATGTGATTGCCGCCGCTGCTGCCGCTGCGATACTCCGTCGCATACACGTAGCCCGCCTGATCGATTGCGACGCCATAGATGAACTGGAAGGTCGCCTTCTGCGCTGCAGTCGCGGTGCTCGCCGTACTTGCGCCACCCGCATAGGTGTAGATGTTTCCAACGACGGGGCTCGTGATGCCGGGGAGCGTTCCGCCTGCATAGACCACGCGAACTCGACCGGGAACTGTTGTTGAGCCGCCTTCTGCGATGAAGAGGTTGCCGTTGGAGTCGATCGCTACAGCGTAAGGCTGATAGATGTTGACCGACGCATCGGTTGCGGCTGCACCATCACCACTTGTTGCGGTAGCTGTACAGGTGATTGCGCCGCTCGTCGGGTTCTTTACCTGAATGCAATGACCAGCAATGGTGGATAGAACTCCGGTCGTTCCATCGATACGACGAACAACATTGTTGAGGTTATCTGCGAAGTAGACATTCTCACTTCCATCGATCACAAATCCGCGCGGCGTGTTGACGGATGCTGCACTCCCTATTGAACCATCGCCTGCGTAGCTGGACGAGGTCGTTCCAGCGATTGCATAAACATAACCAGCTTGCGGCGACGTTGCCTTCGCATTGCCATTCGTAATTAGTGTTTTGACAGCTGTTCCTGCGATGTAGACCACACGTACGGCTGAAGCACCTGCAACACTGCCGAAGAAAATATTGCCATCCGCATCGAGTCCAAGACCGCGAGGTTGAATGTATGCCTGAATGCCCGGGCAGCCATCGAGTGTGGAGTTGAGTCCAACTGCACCACTCGCGCCGTTGCAGTAGTAAGGCGATGCAGCGACTGCGGAACGGCTTCCGACGAGCGTATAGATGTTGCCCTTCGTCGGTGTAAGGCCTGTCGTCTGCACGTTCGCAGCAACGATGGCTGCAGCCATGTCTGTGCCACCGTTGTAGACCACGCGAATGGAGTTGTGCGTCTGGTCCGCAATGATGAGGTTGCCGTACTTGTCGACGAGCGTGCTGATCGGTGCAGAGAGTACGGCCTGCGTTGAAAGGCAACCATCGCCGTAGTTGCTGCCCGTGCCAGAGGTCGAGAAGACAGGAATCCCCGTTGTGCACGAGGACGAGATCGTTGAGGTTGACCCATTGCCCGCAGCCGTGGAGATGAAGGGGACGGGCGTGCCGTTGGTCTGCGCGGAGGCGGTCTGGATGCCGAGGCCTGTTACAAGCGCGAGTGCGATGCCGAAGAGTTTCATGATGCTATCCCGGGAAACGATAGAGGAACGGAGATGACGAGTTTGCATGAGATCGATCCTTTCCGTTCCGATTTAGAAGTACTGAATGAAGCCGAACTGAATGCGGCGTGAAGCGTTCTGGCCAGAGGCGTTGATCGAACCAAAGGTCGTGGCCTGTGCGGACGAAGCGCTGTAGGTCGCGCGTGGGTTGCCGAGATTCACCGTGTTGAAGAGATTGAAGACTTCAAGGCGAATCTGCGAGCGCATGCCCTTGCGGATGCCGTCTTCGCGAATGCTCTTCGCCAGTGACATCTGGATGTTCGTGTAGGCCGGACCCACCATCGAGTTGCGGCCGATGTTGCCAAACGTGAAAGCAGCGGGTTTGCTGAAGGCCGCAGTGTTGAACCACTGCTTGATCTTGTCCGCACGGTGACGGTTGCTCGGAAGGAAGGGGCTGACGCCCGGCGTGAGATACACACGCTGCGGCTGCTCGTCCGTACCCGACTCGTCACCACCGAAGGTGAGGTTGAACGGGTGTCCGCTGCGCAGGTTGTACATGCCGTTCAGCGACCAGTTATTCACGATGTTCTTCACCCATGCGGAGCCGCGACGCGCGTTCGGGAAGGTGAGGCGGTAGCCCACGTTGAGGATATGCGTGGCGTTCTGTGAGGACGGACCGTAATCGAATCCGATATTGTCCGGCTGCGAAAGCTGGTTGCTTGTGCCTAGCGTCGATGCAATATCCATCGTGCGCGAGTACGAGTAGTTCGCGGTGACGGTGAGATTCTTGAAGGTGCGCTGCTGATAGACCACCTGCAGTGCGTTGTAGTTCGATGTTGCCGCAGAGGTGAGTCGGACTACGCCTTGACCGCCGTAGTTAAATCCGGGGTAACGCGAACGCAGCGGATACTGCGCGGAAAGAATCGCCGTAGGGCAGTAGAGCGAGGGGTTCGACGCGTAGTACGAGCCGGAGCAGTCGATGATCGAAGGATTCTGATCTTCGGGGATAAGCAGCTTACGACCAAGGCGACCGATGTACAGCACCTCGATCGTGCTGCCGCTGCTGACCTGCTGCTGTACGCCGAGGTTGAACGCGTAGGTGTAACCGTTCTTGAAGTTCGGGTCAGGGTAGATGATGGATGCAAGACCCGGGAAGCTGGCGTTGCCCTTCGTGAAGTCCGCAGGGATAGCAGGCAGGCCCGCCAGTGGATTCGTGATGCTGCCAGCTGGGTTCTGGTAGAAAGCGCGGTAGGTGTAAGGCTGCGTGAGGCCGACCACGGTTGCGGGGATCGCGTCGTAGAAACTGCCAAAGCCTGCACGCACTGCGGTGCGACCGTTGCCGAAGACGTCGTATGCAATGCCGATACGCGGCGAGACGTTGCTGTAGTCCGTGCTGACCAGCGAGTCGGGCACTCCGCGATCGCCGACGAAGGCGATACCCGCCGGGGCGTTGGGGAAGACCTGCGATTGATAGCCGCGGATAAAGGTCGCCGATTCACCCTTCGGCTGACGCCACATGAAGGGCAGTTCGTAGCGGACGCCGAGCGACAGCGTGAGGCGCGGCAGGATGCGCCAGGTGTCCTGGCCGTATCCGTAGATCGCGTTCTGTACACCCGCGATCGTCTGTCCGTTGCCCACGCTCATCGAGTAGATGAGGCCCATCATGAAGTCGGCTGCCTGTGATCCCGTGTAGCCGGGATTGCCCTCGAAGGTGAAGCTGCCGACGTTGTCGCGATGGTTGAGGTACTGGAGGTAGAGGTAGTTGACGCCGAACTGGAAGTTATGGCGGCCCTTCTGCCAGGAGACATCGTCGCGGAACTCGGTGTTCTCGTTGACGCTTTGTGTGTAGGCGTTTTGCGAATTGCCGAGATGCACGCGTGTCTCGATGTTCATGTACGGCATGGAGTGATGTCCCGGGCGCGAGAAGAGCGAGCCGAAGGTTCCGAGGTCGCTCGAGTCAGCGGGCAGCACGCTGTAGTCGTAGCGCTTGTAGCCAAGCGTTGCAGTGTTGAGCAGGTTCGGGGTCACGATGAGCGTGTGGCTCACGGAGCCTGCCGTGATGATGGCTCCATTCTGGTCGCGCTCGTAGTTCGGCACGCCATACGAGCTGTCGTTGGCGCCGATCGAGGTGTAGTCCGAGTTCTCCGTGCGGTAGAAGCGGAAGACCATCTGCTGACGCGCGGAGAGGTTGTAATCCACACGCGCGAAGCCGCCGTACTCATGCTGCGGACGCGGAACGATAAGGCTCGAGTAAAGAAACTGCGATGTACCCAGCACGGTGTCGGGCAGGGGCATGTAGCCTGCCTTCAAGATGCGCTGGATGGTCGGATCCAGGCATTCCGAAGGAATCTGCGCGCCCGGCAGATAGCCTCCGATGGAGCTCGTCATCGCTTGGAGGATGCCGATGCAAGGGTTCGTTCCACTATTGCCTTGTGCCGCCCACGTCGAGTTCAACTGCGAGATCGCGGTCGTCGGGTTTGTGCCCACCGACGTGGTGGGGGACGTGTAGACCGGGTTCACGATGAGAGCGTTGACGTTACCGCCGCTCTTCACATCGCCGGAGAAATCCGCGCAGGTGTCGCCAGCTGGGATCCCTGTTGCAGGGGTGCAAAGGTGAGGTGTTCCGTCGACATTGAGGCCACGGTCCGCGAGCGAGAGCGTGGCGGCGTTGCCTTGCAGCGGGCTATTGCCCACGTAGCTTTGATATTCAAGCTCGTAGAAGAGCTTGTCGCGAATGATCGGTCCGCCGACCGCACCACCGAACTGATACGTCTCTTGTGGCGGACGCTTGTGCGAAAAGTAGTCCGACGCGTCGGTCACCGAGTTATGCACATGGAAAAAGAGTTCGCCATGGACGAGGTTGCCGCCGGACTTGGAGACAACGTTGAAGATCGAGCCTGCGTTACGGCCGTACTGCGCCGTGTAGTTGTTCAGCTGCACGCTGACCTGATTGAGCACCGCGTGGTTCGGGTAGTTCAGGCCGGTGTTCAGATAGAGGTTGTTCCAAAGAAGGCCGTCAAAGAGGTAGAGGTTTGAACCGCTGCGCGAACCGTTGGAGCTGTACGTCGCACCGCCGTTTTCATCGGTGAAGGTGGTCGGCGCGCTAACGTCCGTGACGCCGGGAAGCATGGCCGCGAGTCCGACAACATTGTTGCCGTCGAGCGGAAGGTTTTCGACGAGCTGGTTGTCGATGACCTGCTGCACGGTCGCTGATTGCGTATCCACGGCAACGGCGTCGGCATCGACCTGCACGGTGGCCTGTACGTCGCCGGGCTTGAGCTCGGCGTCCACGCGGAAGCGCGAGTCCGCGTCGATGGAGATGTGGTGCGACTCGAAGGCACTGAAGCCTTGCGCTGTCACGCGCAGCGTGTAGCTACCTACCAGGAGATCGTGGAACGCATATTGTCCCTGCGCGTTCGCCTTCGTAGTGAGCACGTTGCCCTTGTCTTCGTTCACGAGCTGCACGCTCGCGTTAGGCACGAGGGCATGGCCCTGGTCCGAGATATTGCCGCTAAGCTCGCCGGTATTCTGCGCCTGTGCGTGGAGCACCGAGGGCGCAGTGAAGGCCATCGTTGCCGTGAGGCAGAGAGCTACAGGAAGAAGGGAAAGCTTGCGACGAACGAGCCAGGTTGGGCGAAAGGGCATTGCGACTCCAGTGGTGCTAGTCAAGCGGTTGAATAATAACAATCTGTGGGACGGGAAACGTTGTAGCTATGCAGAGATAGAAATGTCAAGTGTCGAATGCGAACGCGCGAAGGCATGCAGCCTTTACGCAGGAAGAGAGGGCCTCAAGGGCCCTCTCTTATCGTTCTGACGAAGGCGTTACTGCGGGCGACCGGTCTTCACCATGGAGAGCGCCGGCCACGTTGGTGCGGCTGCGCCGATCATCTCGGTGAGATCATGGCTCGCACCCGCGACGACCCAGAGATCGCCTGAGCTGTCGATGGCGACACCACGCGGAGAGTAGATCGGTGTGGTGCTCGCCGTCGTACCGCAAACCTTGCTCACGACATAGCAGCCTTTGTAGGTGCCGAGTGCAAGTCCGTCCGCTGCATCGTAGACCGAGACGCCGCTGGCGTAGCCGCCATTGGCGTTGTCCGGGCCATAGATATAGCCGAGGCCGTCCGTCGACAGGAAGCGCGTGTAGATCGTGCTGAGCGCGGAGTTGGCGACAGGGATGGCGATCGTCGATCCAGCGCTGAGCGATGTGGAGCTGCCGCTGTTTGCCTTCGTCACCTTGTACCAGCCGTTCGTGGCGGCGGCGTAGGCGTTGTTGCTGCTGTCGACCACCAGTCCAAAGCTGCTGGCTGCCGCAGCGGCTGCCGTCACCGTCGTGCTTACGAAGGCGCTGGTATAGGCAGGCGCTGCGAAGGTGCCTGTGTTCACTGCGTAGTCGATCTTGAAACTGCTGCCAGAGGTCGACTCCTGCACATAGATGCCGAGGTTGGAGTCGAAACCGATCTGCAATGATCCACCCGGAGTGACGCCCGGTGTGAGAGCGGAGACGGTGTATGTGGGCGCTGACGGGGATCCGCTGTAGGCCGCACGACGCAAGCTGCCACCCGAAGCGTTCGAGACAAAGAATACGTTGTTGTACGGATCGACCGCCGTATTGACCGGGGTGTCGGTGGCCGTCGAGACCGACGCCACGAGCGCGCCGGCTGTCGTGCTGTTCAGGCCTGTGCCGTACACCATCAGAAAGTTTGTTGCGGCCGTCTTCGTGGTGGCGTTCGTGCCCATCACGTGACCGATGGTGTCCGTCGAGATCTGGCGAATCTGGCTGTGTGTGGAATCGTTCGCGGTCGCAAAGAGCGGCGTGCCGTCGAAGGCGAAGCCGTCGATATTGGTGAAGGTCGGCGTGCTGGAGTCTGTGTTGAGCACATAGACGTTGTCGGCGTAGTCCGTCGCCACATGGTAGGCGTAGTTGATGCCACCGCAGGTAGAGCCCGAAGCGCATCCCGTACCCACTCCATAGCCCTGCGGATAGACCACCGCAAGCGTCCAGTCCGGCGGAGCGGATGTGAGCGCGCCCACGTAGGCGCCCGAAGCGGCCGCGAGGTTGAAGAGGCAGTTCGTTGCCGTCGTCGTGCCGGACGCCGCAGCGGTGCAGGTGCTGTTCCAGGTGTTCACGGACGGGTTCGGGAAGTGAACAAGATTCAGCATCGCAGCGAGCGTGTTGGTCGGCGTTGCCGCACCTGTGGACGGAGGCGTGGTCATGCTGAAGAGCTTTCCGCAGGGGGAGCCATCATTCGCGGTGGCGGTGTTTGTGCCGGTCACGCCGTTGGAGTTGACGCAGGCCTGCAGGATGTTGCCGAGGAGATAGATTTCCGCGTCAGGGATCACTCCACCAGCGGAGCGGTTGGCGTAGTTTGCGTACGGCTGGCCGGTCGAGTTGTTGAACAGGTTCAGCGCATTGGCGAAGGCGTGAGACAGGCCTGCAGCCGATGCCGTCGTGGTCGATGCTGTCGCCGTATTGTTGGCAGGAGCACCGATGTTGACCGTGCCCCCTGTGACGGACATGAATCCACTCAGCGCATAGGCAGACATGGCGGTCGTCAGCTCATCGATCCAGAGGCCAGGGCCGTTGTAGGTGTTGACGTAGGTCGTCACGTTGTTGGCGTCCGTGCTGGCAACGGTCGTGTAATTCGCATCGCAGCTTCCGACGGGAACCATCAGCAGCGAGTTCGGGTTCGAGCTGCCCGAGCCGGTCGAACCGCTGTAGGCCGTCACGTAAGCGAACTTGCCGCTGGGGCAGGCTGCGCTCGTGGAGGGGAGCGCGAAATTGAAGAAGCCGTTGGAGTCGGTCGTCGTTGTTGAGATCACCGTAGCGGACGCGCCGTAGTCGCTGCCCGTGGTGTACAGCGTCATGGTGGCGCCGATGACCGGGTTCGGTCCGCCGTGAAGAATGCCGCTCATCAGATGGGAGCCGCTCGCGGGGCTGGAGAGGTTGGCTGCTCCGCCGAAGGCTGAACTTGCGCCACAACCAGAGAGGAGAAAACTAGATGCCACTGCCGAAAGAGCGACTGAAGCCGCTAAAAGTGCTTGCCGAGCAAACATGGGTATGTCCCTTTCACGAACGATGTGTCGTCGCGATATTCAAGCGATTGAACAGGCTTGTTTTGTTGCGACTAGCACCATCGCGTGTAAGCGGATGTTTTGTCAAGCACTTATCGAAAACCGCAGGAGCGCTACTGAAAACTCGGGGCGTTTTCATCGCGTCTGACGAACAATAGCGCGAGCAGCGAAGCCAGCGCGAGTGCAGCGGCGCACTCGAAGGTGCGCGAAAATCCGATCCGCTCGAGCATCCAGCCGGAGACCGCCGTTGTGATCGCCAAAGAGAGTTCGATGAACGCGGTGAAGACGCTCACGGCAGAAGCCTGGTTCGCCGGATCGACGGACTGTATCGCGAGCACGCAAAGCGCAGGGAAGACCAGCGAGAATCCCGAGCCGATGAGGCCCGCAGCGATCAGACCCGGAAGCGGCGATCCTGCCTGCGAAAGCAGTAGCAGACCAACGATCTGCAGTGTGAGCGAGGCAGTCGCTGTGCGGATAGGGCCGACGTTCTTCGAGAGTGGCGACGCGAAGAGTCGCATGGCAACAAAGCAGATGCCGTAGACCGTGAGTGGCAGTCCCGGATGAGCCCAGTGCCGCGAGGTGAACACGATGGTGATCAGCGAAAGGAAGCAGCCGAAGCCGGAAGCGGCGAGCGCCAGCATTCCGCCGAAGGGGAAGACGCGGCCAAAGACAGCGGCGAAGCGGAGACGCGCTCCCTGTGTCTGCGGTGCGGCCTCGACGCGCATAGAAAGCAGTGCCGCGACCGCGACAACAATCCCTGAGACGAGACCCAGCGCCAGCAGGCCGTATCGCTGCGCCAGCATCAGTCCCAGCGGTGAGCCGAGAGCGAGCGAACCGTAGGACGCGACGCCGCTCCAGGCGACGACTTGTGCGGTGTGCGACGGGCCGACGCGAGCGATGCCCCAGACTGTTCCGGCTACCGGCACCCAGCTCATCGCGAAGCCGAGGATCAATCGGCTGATGAGGATGACTCCGTAGACGGCAAGAGGGTGCCCACGCAGTAAGCCAGCTACAGCGAGTAACGCGGAACTGACGAGGCAGAGCAGCAGGCCGCCGAACATGGCTCGCTGCGGTCTAAGGCGGTCAACCGTTGCGCCGGCGAACGGGCGATTGAGCAGCGTCGCCACAAACTGCGCGCTCACCGCGATGCCCGCCCACTGAACACTCAACCCCAAACGCTGGTGCACGAAAACGGGCAATGCTGCGGCCTCCAGGCCGATCACTGCATATCCGGCGAAGATCAGCGCCGTGGTCGGGATCAGTGCGCGGTGGGGCGAAGTTTCGTGTTGAGACTTGCGTAGGGAAGGCTGTTGCACGTTGTCGAGCTTACCGCAGCGGAAAAACATCGCGCAGGAAGTCGCCTGTGGCTGCTATTCTCAGTCGCGAAGCTATTGCCGTCATGAAATCGAAGTCTGAAACATCGAGCCGCAAGCCCATTAGCCAGAAGGCGCTGGCGGAGTATCTGAAGTTGTCGCCCAGCACCGTCTCTCTGGTGATGAACGACGCGCCGCGTGCGCAACTCATCCCGGAGGCGACACGGCGACGGATTCTCGATGCGGCCGCTGAGTTCGACTATAGGCCAGACTTCTATGCGCGCTACCTCTACTCGAAGCGCAGTTACACGGTGGCGGTGGTCTTGCCCTCCGTCGGCGAGCAGTGGGCCGCCGCGATCCTCGCCGGTGTCGACCGCAAGCTGAATGAGGCTGGGTATCTTTATTTCACGGCGAACCATCATGGCGACACCAAGCTGATTCACGATCTGCCGCGCCGTCTGCTGGAGCGCGCGGTCGAAGGCTTCCTCTTCATCAACACCGATGTGGACAGCAACGTAGGCAAGCCCGCGATGATGATCGGCAGCCAGGCGAGCGGTGACGGAACGCCACGTCTTGCTCTGAACAACCGCCGAGGCGGTGAGCTGGCCTTTGAACATCTTTACGAACTTGGACATCGCAAGATCGCCGTCGTGAAGGGACACCCCTGGCGCAATGCAGCGATGGATCGCTTCGAGGGCATCCAGAACGCGGCCTCGCGGCTTGGTGCGAAGATTCGCCCGGAACTGGTCCGCGAGCTTCGCAGCGGAAACTCTCCGCAAGAGCCGACAGCGCATGAAGAAGGCTATGCGTGTGCGAAATCGCTCATCGATTCAGGCGAAAGCTTCACGGCCTTGATCTGCTTCAACGACTCCACCGCGTTGGGTGCGATGCGAGCGTTTCAGGAGCAGGGCCGCAAGATCCCGGACGATATCTCCATCGTTGGCTTCGATGATGTGGAGAGCGCGGCGTACGTTATGCCGAGCCTGTCCACGCTTCGTCAGCCCTTCATGGAGATGGGCGAAGCTGCGGCAGCGGGTCTGCTCGACCTCATCGAGGGCCGCGAGGCACCGCCAGCCGATCGCCGGCTCGATCCTGTGCTGATCCAGCGTGAATCGACGCGTGCGCCGAAGCGCTAAGTAGATTGTCTCAAGGGAGTTTATGGCGGACAGACAGGGATTCGAACCCTGGATACCTTGCGGTATACACGCTTTCCAAGCGTGCGCCTTCAGCCACTCGGCCATCTGTCCGCACGTACGGGCCACGCACTGACGCAAGGCAACCGACTTACTGAGAGTACCACAACTAACGGTGCTGACCGGGTGGTTGCACGCGCGCCTCTGCGGAAATCAGAGGCGCTTCAGATACTCTCGCGCCAGATCGAGTTCGGGGAAGAGTCGCTCATCGGCCTGGAACTCGCGCGAGTGCACGCAACGCCGTCCAGCCCGCACGCTCACCGGATGCTTGAGGTGCAGCATCTCGTGATACAGCAGGTATTCGATCGCGTAACGCGGCGTGCCAGGACGATCGAAGATGCGGCTGATCATGATCGTGTTGTGCGCCGCGTCATAGTGTCCCAACATGCGGCGCGCGGCATGTTCACTCCACGTCAGCGTGGGGCGCCCGAGCAGGCCATGAAAGAACTGTCGGTTGATCGTCTCGAAGACTTCATCGAGGTCCCAAACATGACCTTTGGAAGTGGTGATGCGCTTGCGCCCACGCGTCTGGCGAATGTGTTCCGCTTGCCTGGAGACCGCGTCCGATTGCGTGTAGCGACGATAGCGGTCTGACGCAGCCGCAGAAATCGGCTTACGGTAGAGCTTTGCGAGCAGGATGTGCGCGATCGACGTCAGTACACTCTCCGGCGCATAGATCAGGAGGTCAGAAAGCCGCACATGCAGCTTGCCCTCACGCAGGCGGATCGTGGTGTTAAGGCTGGTGAAGCGACGAAATTTGATCTCGATCGGCGGCACTGGCGTGCGCGGACGAAGCTCGCGGAACTCACGCTCAAACGTTGCGATCAATTCAGCCGACGCAGTCGGCAAAGGTGTCACAGCCACAGTCTTTCCAGTGTATCGCTCAAGGCCGTGAATCGCCCGCTAGCGTTCGTGCTGCAGCGCGACGAGACGATGACGCGCCTGAAATTCTTCAGTCGGATACTTGCCGTTCGCCACCGCAAGAAACGCCTTATAAAGCCTCACCGCATCATCCCGCTTGTGTAGAGAATCGTTGGCAGTCGCGGAGAGGAACAACGTGGACGCCGTGTCCGGCAGAATGGTGCCGCGCGCTGCCAGAGCCTGCAGTGTGAGCTGGGGATGGTTGTTGCGCGAAGCCGCAAACGCGAGATGCGTCGCCGCCTCGGCCCACAGCTTGTCGTCGTGAAAAGCCGCGCGCTCGCTGGCGGCTTTCGCCAGCAGACTTTCTGCTTCAGCGAACTTCGCCTGGCGCACGAGGCTCGATCCCAGCGCATCGAGCAGAATAGGATCACTCGGATGCTGCGCCAGCTGACTGCGATACAACGCCTCAGCTTTCGCGGGCTGATCGCTGGCGTCGTAGAGATGTGCAAGCATGTTCGCCAGTGTGGCATCTTGCGCAGCTTGCGGGTTCGCCGCACGCAGTTGCTCCAGCAGCGGAATGGCCTCGGCGGCTTTATCTTCAGCAAGCAACACCGATGCAAGCTGTGTGATCAAGCGAAGATCATCGGGCTGTGACTTCAGGCCGGTGCGAAGAACATCTTCAGCTTCGCTGCTTCGACCCTGCTGCTTCATCGCATGAGCGAGACCCACTCGCGCATCGATGCTTTCGGGATTTGCCGCCAGGGCCTTCACGTAGGACTGCTCCGCATGTGGCAAATCACCACTGCGCTCCGCGAGTTCTCCTGTGAGTTGCAGGTCGGCGGGGTGCTCGCCGTCGAGGTCGATGGCCTTCAACAACTCATCGCTTGCGTCTGCAGGGTGATCTTCAGCATCAAGTTGCGCCAGCGCGCGATAGGCCTTTGCACGCAGCTTCGGCGGCGCTGTCGGTATGTCCGCTGCAGCTGCGAGCGATGCATGAGCTGCGATGCTCTGACCGCTACGAGCTTGCAGCAGTCCCAGAGCGATGCGAGGCTCAGCCATCTTCGCGTCAGCTTTCGCTGCTGCCGCATAGGAGTTTGCTGCAGCGTCGTCTTTGCCGTTACGCTCCTGCGCGAAGCCGAGATCGTAAAGCACCTGCGCGTTTGCGGGTTGTTGCTGCGAGAGCGGAAGGAGCAGAGTCTCGGCAGTGGCAAAGTCGCCCTTCTCGAGCGCAGCTTCCGCGTCTTTCATCGATGCCGTTTGCGCTTGAGCAAACGAGCAGGGCGCTGCGAGCAACGCGGCGGCTAGCGCGATGGTCTTCATCGTTCGCATGGCTAAACCTTGCCTTCGAGCACCGGAGCGAGCCAGTGGCCGGTATGCGATGCCGTCGTTGCGGCGATCTCTTCGGGCGTTCCGACGGCGACCACTTGCCCTCCGCCAGAACCACCCTCGGGACCCATGTCGATGATCCAGTCCGCGCACTTGATCACGTCGAGGTTATGTTCGATCACGAGCAGAGAGCCGCCGCCATCGATCAGCTTATTGAACGCAGCCAGTAGCTTGGCCACGTCTTCGAAGTGGAGACCGGTGGTTGGCTCGTCGAGGATGTACAGCACGCGACTCGCTGCACGCTTCGCCTCGCCGCGTACGCCGCCCGCTCCGCCGGAAGATCCGCTGCGTGCCTGTGCGAGATGCATGGCGAGCTTGACGCGCTGCGCTTCGCCGCCTGAAAGCGTCGTCGCGCTTTGGCCGAGACGGACATAGCCGAGGCCCACTTCATCCAGCACGGCCAGACGATCCACGATCTTCGAATGTCCCGCGAAGTACACGAGCGCTTCACGCACCGTCATGCCAAGCACCTCGTGGATGCTGCGGCCCTTGTACTTCACTTCGAGCACCTGCGTCTTGTAGCGCGTGCCGTTGCATTCCTCGCACGGCAACTCGACGTCGGCGAGGAACTGCATCTCGACCGTGACTGTGCCATCGCCTTCGCAGGTGTCGCAGCGCCCGCCGGGGATGTTGAACGAGAACGAACCCGCAGTGAGTCCGCGGCGTTTCGCATCCGGCTGCGACGAGAACAGCTCGCGGATCGGGTCGAATGCTTTGATGTAGGTGACAGGGTTCGAGCGCGGCGTGCGACCGATCGGCGATTGATCAACGAGCACGACATCGTTGAGGTGTTGCGCGCCAGAAAGCTCTCGATAGAGATGAGCCGGATCGGAGCCTTCGCTCTGACCGAGCGACTGCATCAGCGCCTTGTAGAGCACCTGATGCACCATCGTTGACTTGCCCGAGCCACTGACACCGGTGACGCAGCAGAGCAGGCCGAGCGGAATCGTTACATCCACGCCCTTGAGGTTATGAATGCGAGCGCCCTTCAGCACCAGCTTCTCGCGGCCCGGTTCGCGACGATGCTTCGGCACAACGATCTGCGAGCGCCCGCTCAGATAGCGCCCGGTGAGGGAGTTCGGGTTCTCCTTCACCTCGTCGATTGTGCCCGCGGCAAGCAGCTTGCCACCGAGTTCGCCCGCGCCCGGTCCAAGATCGAGCAGGCGGTCAGCTGCTCGAATGACATCGGGATCATGCTCTACGACGAGGATCGTATTGCCGAGGTCGCGCAGCTCTTTCATGATGCGAATCAGCTTCGCGGTGTCGCGTGTATGCAGACCGATCGACGGCTCATCGAGCACATAGAGCGCGCCTACAAGACGCGAACCCAGCGAGGTTGCCAACTGAATACGCTGTGATTCGCCGCCGCTCAACGTTGCGCTCAGACGATCAAGCGTCAGGTACTCCAGGCCCACTTCGAGCAGAAAGCCGACACGCTGGCGGACCTCTTCAAGCACCTTGCCGGCGACCTCCGCCTGCGCAGGCGAGAGCTCAAGGCCGTTGAGGAAACTGCGCGCATCGGTGATCGTCAGCGCACAGGTCTCGCAGATGTTTCTGCCATTCAACAGCACCGCACGGGCCTCAGCGCGCAGACGCTGACCGCGGCAATCGGGACAGGTCGCATAGCCGCGATAGCGTGAAAGAAACACGCGGACATGCAGCTTGTACTTCTTGCGCTCGAGTTCGTTGAAGAAGCCGCGAATGCCTACCCATGTGCCGCGTCCTTCCCAGATGAACTCCTGCTGCGCTTCGGTGAGATCGAACCAAGGCACATTCGTCGGGATGCCCTCAGACTTCGCCGCACGCTTCATTTCGGCATGCCACGGCGAGCGGTACTTCGGCTTCGTCCACGGATCGATCGCACCATCATCGAGCGACTTGGAGCGGTCGGGGATGATCAACCCGGGGTCGAAGTCAATCGTGTTGCCGAAGCCCTGGCAACGGGGACATGCGCCGAACGGATTGTTGAAGGAGAAGAGCCGTGGCTCCGGCTCGCGATACGCGCGGTGGCAGTTCTCACATTCAAACGCTGCGGAGAATCGCTGCTCGACAGCGGCTTCATGTTCTTCACGAGGGACGGTGCGGAAGAGGATCTCGCCAGCCTCGCGGTAGCCCGTCTCGATCGCATCGACAAGACGCGATCGCACGTCAGCCGACAGAGCAAGGCGATCTGCGAGAACGAAGATCGGCTCGGAAAAATCGAGTTCAAGCAGCGATTCGGGTGTCGAAAATTCGACGATCTTCCCGGCAGCTCCATCGTCCTGCCAAAGGCGGTTGTAGCCACGACCGCGAAGCTCTCCAAGCCGTGCTTTCAGCGCATCGCTCGCCGCTTCGATGGAGGCCTTTGCGGCCTTTGCGGAGACCTTCTTTGCCGCGACTTTCTTCGCAGGCTTGGCCGTTTCTTCACTGACGGCTTCCGTCATCGACTCCAGCTTGATCTCGCGGCGCATCGTGGGGAACAGCGCGTAGACGCGGGTTCCTTCAGGCTGCGAGAGCACGCGTGTAACGATTTCATCGACCGTGTCGTGACGCACCACGCCGCCGCAATGCAGACACGTTACCGTGCCGCAGCGGGCATAGAGCAGGCGGAGGTAATCGTAGATCTCCGTGGCGGTCGCAACGGTCGAACGAGGATTACGCGTTTGGTTCTTCTGCTTGATCGCAATCGCGGGCGCGAGTCCGTCCATGTGGTCGACGTCCGGCTTTTCGATGCGCTCAAGAAACTGCCGCGCATACGCGGAGAGCGACTCCACGTATCGACGTTGCCCCTCGGCATAGACCGTATCGAACGCGAGCGAACTCTTGCCCGAGCCAGACACGCCGCTCACGACGGTCAGCTTGCCGTGAGGGATGTCGACATCAATGCCCTTGAGGTTATGAGTGCGCGCGCCGCGAATTGTGATCTGGTCGTTCATGCTCTTGTCTGATGCGTGGGCCTAGCGAGAGTTCTTCTGCGGCAAAAATGCTTCGAGCAGCAGAAGGCACGCTCCGACGACGATGGCCGAGTCGGCGATGTTGAAGTCCGGCCAGTGGTATGAGCCGATATGAACTTCGAGGAAGTCAACGACATGCTGCAGTCGGATGCGGTCGTAGAGGTTGCCGATGGCACCACCGAGAATCAATGCCAGCGAGAAGCTCGTCAGCGAAAAGCGCTTTCCCCAGCGGAGAATCAGAACCAACACCACGAGGCAGGCAAGCGTCGAGAATGCGATGAGCATGTTGCGTACAACGTTCGGCGAAGTGGATTCCGCAAACATGCTGAAGGCCGCGCCGAAGTTGAGCACATGCGTGAGACGGAAGACGTGCGGAATGATGGTGATCGCCGACCCGGCCTTGATGTGGGCCACAACCCACAGCTTCGACCAGCGATCCACCACGATGACGACGATCGCAAGCAGGAAGCAGATCCAGCGAGCATCGCGCAGAGAACCACGAACGGCGGCCATTTATGCAGCCTCCGTCGGTGCGTAACCGATGGCTTCGAGCGCATCCGCGCAGCGCGCGCAGACTTCAGGCCAGCGAGCATCGCTGCCGGTGTCCGGCACGACGCGCCAGCAACGTCCGCACTTGGTTCCTTCCGCAACGGAGGCTTCGATGAGCGCAATCTGCTCGCTCTTCGTATCGCCCACGACCTGTACGCTGGCTTGCGAAACGTTGAGGAACTCCGCCAGCGAGCCTTCGTACTTCTTCAGCACAAGGGCCTCCTCCGAAGCTTCGGTGGTGATCACGCGAACGCTCGCTTCGAGTGCCTTACCGATCTGCTTGGCGTTACGCAGCGCTTCGAGTTCGATGTTTACGAGCGTGCGCACGGCGAAGAGCTTCTCCCACTCCGCGATCAGGCGCGAAACATCACCCGGAACGATGTCCGCGAGGTCAGGGAAGAGTGCTAGGTGCACGCTCGCCGGACGGTCTTCAATCTTCGGCAGATGCTGCCACACTTCTTCGGCCGTGAAGCTGAGGATCGGGGCGATCAGACGCGTGATGGCCTCTGCGATGCGCCACATCGCAGTCTGCGCAGAGCGACGCTCGATCGACTCCGGTGCCAGCGTATACAGACGATCCTTCACCACATCGGAGTAAAGCGCCGAGAGATCGGTGTTCGTGAACGCATTGAGCGCCTGGTACGCGCGGTGGAACTCGAAGTCGTCGTAGGCCTGGCGAATCGTCGCATCGAGCTCTGCGGTGCGCGCGAGGATGTACTGGTCGAGCGGTTGCAACTCGCCCCAGCTCACAGCGTGCTCCGCAGGCACGAAGCCGTCGAGGTTCGAGAGCAGGAATCGCAGTGTGTTGCGCAGCTTGCGATAGTTTTCGCTCACGCGCGACATCAGGTTTTCGCTGGCGGCGACATCCTCGCGGAAGTCGACCGAGGCTACCCACAGGCGCACGATTTCGCCGCCGAGACGGTTCGCCACATCGACGGGATCGACGCCGTTCCCGAGGGACTTCGAGAACGCGCGGCCCTGCTCATCGAGCGTCCAACCGCTCGTCGCAACCATTCGATACGGCGCTTCATCCTTCAGCGCAACGGACGTCAGCAGAGAAGTGTGGAACCAGCCGCGATGCTGATCGCCGCCCTCGGTGTAGAGGTCAGCGGGGAAGCTGAGTTCGGGTTCCTGCTGCACCACAGCGTGCCAGCTTGCGCCGGAGTCGAACCACACGTCGAGGATGTCCATCTCTTTGCGGAAGTGCTCGCCTTCGCAGTTTGGGCACTTGGTGTCCTTCGGCAGAAGCATCGACACATCGCGCTTGTACCAGGCATCCGCGCCTTCCTGCTTGAAGATCTCCACGATCGACTTGTTGACGGCTGCATTGTTCAGCGGTTCATGGCACTTCTCGCAGAGGAATACCGCGATCGGAACGCCCCACAAACGTTGGCGCGAGATGCACCAATCCGGACGCGTCGCGATCATGTTCGAGATGCGCTCCTGGCCCCAGCTCGGGTCCCATGTCACGCGAGCAATCTCCGCCAGCGCACGCTCGCGGAAGGTGCCGTTGCCCTTCGGCGAAAGGACCGGGGTTTCCATCGAGATGAACCACTGCTCGGTCGCGCGGAAGATCAGCGGCTTGTGGCAGCGCCAGCAGTGCGGGTAGCTGTGCTCGATCTTCTGCTCGCCCATCAGCGCTTCGCGCGTCTTCAGCAGCTCGATGATCGGGCCGTTCGCCTTATGGATGAACATGCCGTCGTACTCCGGCAGGCCATTGCGAATCTTGCCCTGCGCATCGACATCACAGGTCAGCTTCAATCCATAGCGAACACCAGTCGCAAAGTCGTCCGGGCCATGGGCAGGAGCCGTGTGCACCGCGCCTGTACCTGCGTCGGTCGTGACGTAATCAGCGTTCACACCCAGTACTTCGCGGTCGAGGAACGGATGCTGGAAGGTCACGCGATCGAGCTTGTCGCCCGTGAACGATGCGATCGGCTCACCCTTCAACGTGGTCGCGGCCTTCACCTGCTCGAGCAGCGCTTCAGCGACGATGTACACGTCGTCGCCATCTTCCACGGCAACGTAGGTGATCTCCGGATTGAATGCGATCGCGACCGATGCCGGCAGCGTCCACGGCGTGGTCGTCCAGATGATCGTCCAAA
The DNA here is from genome assembly GCF_025685575.1 of Granulicella cerasi. NCBI lineage: Bacteria > Pseudomonadati > Acidobacteriota > Terriglobia > Terriglobales > Acidobacteriaceae > Granulicella > Granulicella cerasi. The sequence continues at coordinate 321,037 of NZ_JAGSYD010000004.1, read as the reverse complement.
CGTTCCTGCCGTTCAGCTTTGGCGAAATCTCGTCCGCCTTCGAGGTCAACTTGTAGCGCACATAGACGCTTGGCGAGGTGTGCTGCTCGTACTCAACCTCCGCCTCAGCAAGCGCCGTGTGATCGTGCGAGCACCAGTAAACAGGCTTCAGTCCCTTGTAGACGAAGCCCTTCTCAAAGAAGCCGTAAAACAGCTCGAGCGTGCTGGCTTCGTAGCCAAAGTTCATCGTGAGGTACGGTTGTTCCCAGCGGCCGAAGACGCCCAGGCGCTTGAACTGCGAGCGCTGCAGGTTGATGAACTTCTCCGCGTACGCGCGGCAGGCCGAACGCACGGAGACAGGGTCCATCTCCAGCTTCTTGCCGCCAAGCTGCTCGTCTACCTTGATTTCGATCGGCAGGCCGTGGCAATCCCAGCCCGGTATATATGGTGCGTCGAAGCCCGCCATCGTCTTCGTCTTCACGACGAAGTCCTTGATGCACTTGTTCAGCGCGTGGCCGAGGTGAATCGCTCCGTTGGCATACGGAGGGCCGTCATGCAGGGTGTACTTCGGCGCGCCCTCGCGCGTAGCGCGAATCTGCTCATACAGCCCGGACTCTTCCCATGCGGCGAGTCGTGCGGGTTCATTCTGCGGCAGATTCGCCTTCATGGCGAAATCCGTCTTCGGCAGGTTGAGCGTATCTTTCAGCTTCTTCGGAGCAACTGCGTCGGCCATTCCCATCCTCATCTGCGCCGCAATTTGCGTGGTCCAGGCGTCTCAACGCCCGAAACGTGCGGCCAAACCCTTATTGTATCCGGCATGGCTGGGTATTTCCTGCGGTTCCGGCCTGAGAGAAACATCCACACCCTTGTGTGCGTCTAATACACTCAGGCGCGAAGCTAAAGCGACTAAAGTGGTAGCAAGTTTGTAGAATGTGCCATGACGTTCACGACGCTGCGGCAGCGTGACCTAAACGTACGCGACAGGAAGAGCACTCTCAGCACCCAATGCCAGATTTCCTCCCACCTGAAATCGATTCGAATCGGCCCGCACCGTCGACTCATGCCGTAAACGCCGCACCGACCCTCTCCGAGGTGAAGGAGAGCGGCGGTCCGTTCGCTTCGCTGATCTCGAACTTCCGCGACGCCTTCTTCCCGGAGAAGCTTCCGCCACTCGTGCTCGAGTCCAAGCCGATCGCTGTGCCGGATCGTATGCAGACGAAGATGAGCAAGAAGTCTCTGGCGGCTTCGACGACGTTTTACGCGCTGCTTATTCTGCTTTTCGCCATTCTGCTGAAGAGCCAGGTGCACCTCGCTGCGCCTGCGCCGAAGGTGGCAGCGCATCTGATCGACGCTCCGACGCCTCCTCCGCCTCCGGCCCCGCCGAAGTCCGTCCAGATGGGCGGTGGTGGTGGACAGAAGGGGCCGACGCCTGTCACGCAGGGACATCTGCCGAAGTTCTCTACGGAACAGATCATGCCGCCAAAGGCTCCGCCGACTGTCGCTCCAAAGCTTGCAGTTGAGCCTACGGTCGTCATGCAGCCGAACCTGAAGATCGCCGACAGCAAGCTGCCGGACCTGGGCTCGCCGAACTCGAACCTCAAGGGCTTCTCGCTCGGCAACGGCTCGGGAACGGGTATTGGCTCGGGTAACGGCGCTGGTGTTGGCCCTGGTTCGGGCGGAAACATGGGCGGTGGCGTCTACAAGGTCGGTGGATCGGTGCGTGCACCGGTGCTCACCTATCAGGTGGATCCGGAGTTCTCCGAAGAAGCGCGCAAGGCGAAGTTCTCAGGCAATGTACTGGTCGGCCTGATCGTGGACGAGAACGGACACCCTGAAAACGTGCACGTGCTGCGCGACGTCGGCATGGGACTTGGTCAGAAGGCCGTTGATGCCGTGAAGCAGTACAAGTTCAAGGCCGCGATGAAGGATGGCAAGCCGGTCAAGGTGCAGATGGCCGTCGAGGTAAATTTCCAGATCTTCTAAGAAGACCGGAACACGCAAAGCCCGCCGTGATGGCGGGCTTTTGCTGTCAGTGACGAGCTTTCTTACGGGCTGCTTCCAATGCGGGTGCAAGCCCGAGCAGGTCGAGCAGCCATGCGGGCAAGCGCCGTGGGCGTTGCTTCGAACCGGATGGGTGTTTAGGGAAACTCACCAGCATTCCGCCGCGATCCATCCGCGTCGGCAGGGCCTTGGTTCGAACAGCAGGGAAATGGACGACATTGCTCGCACTCATGATGACCCTATCGGCGGCAATCACTCGAGCATCAGTGCAGATCTGGAAATGAACGCGCAGCGCGGAAATTAACCCGCAGCGACGACTCCGGCTTCGTCGAAGGTAAGGTTTTCTGCGGCGCTTCCGCTCTGCTTCTTCCACTCCAGAAAGAGCGCCCCGTAGCTTGCCGTGGACGACGTGGCGGGATCTACTCCAAGCTTCTCGAGCATCGCGTCGATCCACTCGGGCTGGCCCTCAAGCTCTGCCCAAACGCCGATCGGCGTCTCGTCCAGCACCAGATGTCCACCTTCGAGATCCCACTCGGTGCGAAACTTCTCATAGCGGAAGACGGGCCCGTAGCCCATGCGCGTAAATACCTCCGCAAGCGCCTCGCCATCGCTGACGGTCGTCTCCGTCTCGACGCGCGTCTTGAAACGCGCCGTGGGGTCGTTGTGCTCGGGGAGCCGCTTGTGCGTCAGCGTCCAGCGCTCGCCGTACTGGCGAATGCGCACCAGTTCCGTGCGTTGCCGCAGTTGGCGGTCAGCCGTGTCGTAGAGCGTATTGCTCTCGAACGTGCGGGGAGTGACCAGCTGAAAGCCGGTAGATTCTGCGCGCCGGATGAGAGACTCCATCTCGGCAACTGGGAACTTGAGTTCGATCTCCGCAGCCATGCCGCGAGTATATGCCGAAGCCGCAATGCAGCTACGATGGAAAACGAAATGAGTTTGACCACCCTGCAACTGAATGCCGAGAACCCTGCCGACCTGCTCCGCGCTGCCGAACTGCTGCGCCGCGGCAAGCTCGTCGCCTTTCCCACCGAGACCGTTTACGGCTTGGGCGCGAACGCGCTGGACGCCGAAGCTGTCGCAGCCATCTTTGAGGCGAAGCAGCGACCGTCGTGGGACCCGTTGATCGTGCATCTCGGCACCATTGGCCAGCTCAAGCAGGTCGCTGAAGTTCCGCAGGAACTGAAAGGCCGCGTCGCGCGCCTGCTGCTCCGCTTCTGGCCTGGTCCGTTGACCCTGCTGCTGCCGAAGAAGGCTTCGATACCCGATGCAGTCACCGCCGGTCGACCGCTCGTCGGTGTGCGTGTGCCCGCGCTGAATCACATTCGCTATCTCATCGAACATGCCGGCGTGCCCATTGCCGCTCCCAGTGCGAACCGCTTTGGCCACACAAGCCCGACGATCGCGGCGCACGTGTTGGCGGACCTCGACGGCCGCATCGACGCGCTGCTCGATGGCGGTGCCACCTCGGTGGGCGTGGAGTCTACCGTGCTCGATCCCACGCAAACGCCGATGGTGCTTTACCGCCCCGGTGCCATCACCGCGGCGGAGATTGAGGCTGTTGCGGGAGTGCCTGTCGTCGTGTACGAGCCGCCCGCCACAGTAGCGGCACCCGAGTCTCTGCCGTCTCCAGGCGTTGGCATTCGCCATTACGCGCCGAACGCAAAGGTCATTCTTGTTGAAGACGGGGAAGCCACGAAGCACCTCCGTGGCACAAGCGGAGTGATGCTTCCGACCGGCTGGACCGCCGAAGCGCAGGCCACCGTCTTTCCCTGGGGAGACTGGGACAAGCCAGAAGAGCTCGCGCAGAAGCTCTTCGCTGGTCTGCGTGGCCTGGATGATCTGGGAGTTACTGAGATTGTGGTGCCGCTGCCCGCTCCAGGCGGAGTGCGGGATGCACTTCGCGATCGCCTGCTGAAAGCCGCGAAAGAGAAGTAGCGGCTACTTCATGATCGCGTGCTGCTGCGCGTCCGAGGTCTTGTACAGGTACTTGATGCAGCTCTTGTAGATCATGACGCGCTGGCGACCGACCCGCAGCTTCACCACACACTTGTCGAACCACTGGATGACGCCTTGCAACTCTTCGCCATCGTCCATGACGATGGTCATCTCGGTCTGCTGCTGAATCTGCTTCTGGAAGTAGAAGACCTCAGCGTGCGAGCTCTCCGGGACACCGTGGTTGTCCGAGAGCGTGGCGTGCGAGAGCGGATCTTCAGTGACGCCGGGGTCGCGACGACGCTGCAGCGAAAGTCCCGCGAGCGAAGGCCGGATCAGTTTCCGGGTTCCGTTGAATGTTTCCTTTTCGGGTTGTTTTGTCGGAGCCACAGCAGTTCACCTCAAGAGCAGCGACGAGCAGAAAACGTGGCCCGGCGCAAAAAGTAAGTCAACGAGACGTACAAGATAGGATGCTTTGACGCTATCACAGGTAGCGTCGTGGCCGGATATTTTCACCGAATCCGCTAGAGTGCCGATTCCTCGAGTTCCATCGCAAAGGCGTCAAGACTGACGTTGCGCAACAGATTACGGCGCATACCGCTCTGGACTCCGTCAAGCCCCTTTACGGCTCGCTCGATCCACTCGAACGAGAACGCACTCGCCATGCGCTCGAGTTCATTGCGCAAATCGACATTGCGGATGCGGTCGCCCGCGCCCGCCTGCAACAGCAGAACGTCTTCGAGCAGCGCAGCCATGGCGCGCAGCAGGGCCGTGGTCTTCTCCTGACCGTCGGCGCCAGCACGGTAGGTCTCCGTCGCCTTGAACATCACCGCGTGTTCGCCGCTGCGCTCGGCGGTGCGCAGAATGAGCAGTGCATCCGCGCGTGCAGCTGTGTAGGCCGCAAGATCAAAGCTGAGCGCGCGCCCGATAGCGCCTTCGCTCAGGCGGGCAATCAGCTCACGTTCCTTCGACGAGCCAAGCTTGCGATCGTTGAGCAGCGCAGCGATCTCTTCCGCAGGCAAGGCTCCGAGTCGTGAAACGCCGCAGCGCGAGCGAATCGTCGGGAGCAACTCACCGATATTCTCCGCGAGAAGGATCAGATGCGCGTACGCCGGCGGCTCTTCGAGCAGCTTCAGCAGCGAGTTTGCAGCTTCCTTCATGAACGCCGACGAGGTCAGCATGAAGACCTTCCGTGGCGCCTCTACAGGAAGATACGCAGCTCGATGGATCATCGTGCGCACCTGGCCCAGTTTGATCAGTAACTGCGGCGGATCGGGCGGAATTACCAGCACGTCAGGATGCGTCTGCACGAGAACGCGCGTTTCCTTCTTGTCCGTCTCGCGCATCTCTTCACGCGCTGCAATCGCTTCGGCGATGCGGTCATCGAGCGCTGCGCTTTCGGCAATGCGCGTGCAGTTGGCGCAGACCCCGCAGAAGTTCGCCAGTTCTCGCCCATCTGCGGAGATCTCGCGCGGCTGCTCGCGGCACTCGAGCGCCATCGTCAGCATCAGAGCCAACGTGTATTTGCCCGCACCCCGCGGGCCCGCGATGATCAGCGAATGCGGGAAGCGTCCTGCCGCGATCGCTGCGCGCAGATTCTCCACCACATGCGTGTTGCCGAGGAACTCTGCGAAGCTGGACGGGAAAGCCATCCCCTGAAGGCTACCAAAGCTGCATGTGGAGCCGCTGACTCACCGCGTCTCGACGCGCATCATCATCGGAAACTTCGGTCGCAGCGTGATCTTCGCTTCCGCCTCAACCGGATAGCGCGGCACAAACTCCAGCCGCCACTTCTGCGCGATGGTCGCCAGGCACAGCACGCCTTCCATCCACGCAAAGTTCTCGCCGATACACTGCCTGCGTCCGCCGCCGAAGGGGAAGTAGACGAACTTCTGCCGCGCGGCTTTGGCCTCGGGCGTATGGCGCTCCGGGCGGAACTCCAGCGGCGCGTCCCAGTACTCCTCGGAGCGATGCATGACGTATTGGCTGAAGAAGAAGTGCGCGCCTGCGGGAATGCGGTACGGTCCAAGCTGCACCGTTTGCGTCGAGCGGCGGCCCATCGCCCATGCCGGCGGATAGAGCCGCATGGACTCCGCAAAGACCTGCTCGGTAAACGGCAGCTGCGGGAAGTCTTCGAGCGCTGCATCGCGCCCGCCCAGCACGCGATCCACTTCGGCGAACATCTTCTCGCGCGCTTCAGGATTCTGGCTCAACAAGTACTGCGTCCACGTCAGCGCATTCGCGACAGTCTCATACCCGGCGAGGAAGATCGTCAGCGTCTCATCGCGCAACTGCTCGTCATCCATGCCGCTGCCATCGCCTTCGTCGCGCGCCGCGACGAGCATCGACAGAAGATCATGTCGTCGCTCAAGCTCCTCACGCGGGAGTTGGCGACGCTCGGTGATCATGCGGGCCACGATAGCGTCCAACCGTGCGCGAGAGCGCCGGAAGCGCGACAGGTAGGGCAACGGCCAGTGCAGGTAACTCTCCAGCTTCGGCAACGCCACCAGCAGGTTGTAGATGCCCATGATGGAGTTCACTTCGTCCGCCACGCTCAGGACCTCGGGCGTCACTTCCTGATCGAAGAGCGTGCGCGCAATGATCTTCAGACTGAGCAGCATGAACTCCGCCGCCGCATCGACCTCCTGCCCATCGTGCCAGCCTTCGCGCGTCGCCTTGGCGTTCGCTACGATCTCACCCGCATAGCCCGCGATGCGTTGACGATGAAACGCCGGAGCAGCGATGCGACGTTGTCGCATGTGGATCGGATCGTCGCTGGTGATCAGTCCTTCACCGAGCAGGATTTTCATCCGCTTCAGCGTGCGTTCTTTGATGAAGCTCGTCGACTGGTCGACGAGGATCTGCTGAATCCACTCCGGCTCATTCACGAAGACGATCAGGTTGCCGAGGAAGTTGTAATGCGCGATGGGGCCGAAGGTCTTGTGCAGGTGCTCGAAGAGCGGGATCGGCTTGCCGAAGCGCACCCACGCGCGCCGCGCGTAGAGATACAGCGATTGCCGCAGTCCCGGGGGAAGGTAGAACTCACCCTCTTGCCGCGCTTCGATGTAGTCAGAGGGCTTTGCCATAGGGTGTTGGACGCTGTCGCGGCCCTTCGCGTTCGTCTGCTTTTGACTAGCTGGCCTTCGCGTCGAGACGACGCTGCGTTTCCGCAAGAATCTTGTCCGCGATCACCTCGATAGGCGCTTCGTCGGCGACGAGGAACACCCGCTGCGCATCGCGCCGGGCAATCGTCTCGTACTGCTCGTACACGCGGCGATAGAAGCCATCGCCTTCGCGCTCGAAACGTCCTTCGTCCGTGCCTTTCATGCGGGCATTCCGCTCATTGCGACGTCGTGCTCGCGCCAACGAAGACTCCAGCGGCGGCAAGAGCAACACTGTCAGCTCCGGCCAGAAGCCCCCGCAAACAGCTTCGTGCATCGCAAGAATTCTCTCCGGCCCAAGCTCGCGGCCCGCGCCCTGGTAAGCCTCCGACGAATCGGTATACCGATCGCAAAGCACCACCGATCGTGCTTCGAGCGCAGGACGAATCACCTGCGCGAGACTCTGCGCGCGGTCGGCAAACATGAGGGCCATCTCCGCAGAGGCATCGATCGCGCCGACCTCAGCCTCGCTGCGCGAGCTCACCAGCAGGTTGCGCACGCGGTCTCCGAGCGGTGTTCCGCCCGGCTGACGCGTCGAAACGACGTGCCTTCCAGCGGCCTCCAGCGATGCCTGCAAGCGACGCAGTTGCGTGGTTTTGCCCGACCCGTCGAGGCCTTCAAATGTGATGAAAAATCCTTGGCGCACCCCAAGAGTCTACTGCACGAAGAAGCGGCATCCTACCTCTCTGTAGAGGCGATCTCTCCCATCGCGGAGTTCACCGCCTCAGGAGGGAACCATGATTACCTTCTTGCTTCTCGGCTTCTTCATCGTCCTGGGCCTCGGCTTCGGGCTGGTCGCCTACACGTCCAACAACCGCAAACGCGCTGGTATGAAGGGCACTCCGTCCACGCCGCCGACAGGCCATAGCGGCGAACCCGCCGGACATACTCGCTAACCCTGCGACTTCAGCTTGCGGAGCAACTCTGGCAGTCGGTTTACCGCTGCCACCGTTCGTAGCCAGGTGCGGTTGTCCATGGCGGGATAGCCGCTGACCACCGCACCGGGCGCTACATCGTTGGGGATACCTGACTGTGCGGTCGCTACGGCGCCATCACCGATAGTGAGGTGTCCGGCAACGCCAACCTGGCCGGCCAGGATCACGTTCCTGCCAACTACCGTCGACCCGGCCAAACCCACTTGTGAGCAAAGCAGCGTATTCTCGCCCACGGTTGATCCGTGGCCTACCTGCACGAGGTTGTCGACCTTCGCACCCGCCTTGATGCGCGTCTCGCCGATGCTTGCTCGGTCGATGCAGGCGTTCGACTGCACCTCAACGCGGTCCTCTAAAACTGTCGGGCCGCTCTGCAGAATCTTTCGCCACCCCTCGGCGGTTTTCGCGAAACCGAAGCCGTCGCCGCCGATGATCGCTCCATTTTGCAGCACCACGTCGTCACCCAGAAGGCAGCCTTCCCGCACCACCGCGTGGGCGTGTGCGAAGAAACGCTGGCCGACCTTCACGCCGGGGTAGAGAACGACATGCGGTAGCAGCACTGCGTCATCGCCGACCACGCAGTTTTCGCCCACAACGACGTAAGCTCCAAGATGCGCACGCTCGCCGATGGTCGCCGTCGAATGCACGACAGCCGTGGCGTGAACGCCCTCCGCATACACCGGGGCTGGGTGGAAGACCTCGATCGCCTGCGCGAAAGCCAGGTAGGGATTCTGAACGCGAAGCGTGGGGACGGGTGTCTCCGGGAAGCTCGGCTCAACGAGAATCGCGCCCGCGTTCGTCGTCTTCGCCAGCCCGGCGTACTTTGGGTTTGCCACGAAGGTAAGGTGGTGCGCTTGGGCCTCCTCGATGCCGGCCACGTCCGTGATCTCGCGCGCGCCTGCGTCCGCAGGCACGAGTTCTGCGCCCAAATGTCTTGCCAGTTCCGACAGCTTCATGGTCGCGATTTTATCCCGCTACCGCTCAAAGAGCACAGGCTGATCCTCCGCCACGCTGCGCTTTGGCGCCGACGGCTTCGCGGTCGTTGTGATCCAGCCCAAGACCTCGATCGACACGATGCGGTGGCGTGGAAGGAAGAGGCGCAGCGTATTGCTGCGACCGTCGGGTGGCGTAAGCATCAGTCCGCCGTCCTCTAGCAGGCTGTTCATCATCGTCACGTCGAACTCGGTCATCCCCTCGAGCAAGTCGTTTCCGGGCAGATGCAGCCGCACCCAAAGCCCGGGTGACCGGGGTCGCCCTTGGAACTGTCGGCGCCCAAGCCGTTCGGGCTCAGACTTGTCGTTCAGGTTGAAGTCCCGCACGAATGCAATTGACTGGACCTCCATCAGATCGACCGACTCTGCCTTGCCCTCCACGAGCATGAGAGTGACCTGGCCGGACGCTACGAAACCCTGGGACGGAAGGTATCCCCAGAGGAGCCGATCGTCCGCGAGTCGTACGATCGCTTTCTTTTGCCCAGTGGCCACGAGGCGATTTTCCCACGAAGCGGTGGAAAACTGCTCAAATGTGTAGCCAAAAAGGTGCAATTCGCGTATAGTTTGTACGGACGAAGTGCATCTCGGCCTTCAATAAGTCGTTTGTTTTTAGCAGGTTAGCTGGCTCCCCAACACCCCGCCGCGAACCGGAAAGAGCACCGCCCGAAAATATGGCCGATTACATTTACCTGCTGGCGAACCGCCTCACCCCCGCACAATTTGCCGCTTTGAACGTCGTTCGTGAGGTCGCTCGCGAGCGCGGCAACACGGTATTCCTCGTCGGTGGCTCGGTGCGTGACCTGACAGCGGGTTTCTCGATTCGCGACCTGAACTTCGCGGTTCAGGGCAACGCGCTCAAGCTCAAGAAGGACTTCCAGAAGGCCGGTTTTACCCTGACGGGCGAACATGAGCCGCTGCAGACGCTCTTCTTCTCGGCACCCGGTGGTGTCCGCCTCGAAGTCGGCTCCACGCTGACGGCGAGCTACCCGAAGCCCGGAAAGCCGGTCTATCGCGCGGCTTCGATCCTCGACGATCTGCGCCGCCGCGACTTCACCGCGAACGCCATGGCGATCTCGCTGAACGAGGGCTCCTACGGTCTGTTGATGGATCCGCTGAACGGCGTTGCGGACATCGAAAACATGGAGCTGCGCCTGGTCTCCAACTACGGCTTCATCGAAGACCCTGCCCGCATGATCCGCGCAGCGCGCCTGGGCGCTCGCCTGGGGTGGCAGATGGAAGACCGGACTCGCCAGCGCTATGACAACGGCAAGGACGAGAACTATATTGCGGCGCTTTCGAACTGGCAGCGAGGGTACGAACTCGAGGCGATCGTTCATGAAGAAGATCCCATCCGCGTCCTCGGTCGTCTCGAATCCGAAGGCTGGATGAAGTTCCTCCTGCCTTCGTGGACCACCGCAAAGGCGAACGAGAACGAGCTGAACAAGCTTCGCGACGTGCAGGGACAGCTCCAGACTGCGGGCATCCACCCGGACCCGTCGGCAGCCTACTTCCCGCTGCTTACGGCGAAGCTCGCACCGAAGGATGTGGCAGAGCTCAAGTCGCTCTTCCCGCGCCCCGGTTTCGTCGAGCAGATCGAGAACCTCGACGCGGCAACGAAGGCTTTTGCGACTGAGTTCTCGGGCAAGGCAGCGTCAGTTCCTTCTGATGCCTGGCGCATGATCTATGCGGCGGTCCCGGAGCAGTTGTTGTGGCTGGCGTACACGTCGAAGTCGGCTCCTGTGCAGGCCCGCTTCAAGGCGTTCTTCCAGGATTGGCCGGCGGCGAAGGCGCGCATTCCGTACGCGATCATGCAGGAAATGCGCATCACTCCTGACCTTCCGGTCTACGCGGAGTTGATCGACAAGCTCGGCTTCGCGCTGATGGACGGCCTGCTTGAGACGCCGGAAGCTCTGAAGGCATTCCTCGAGCCGTACTCGCCTCCGGCTCCGCCGGTGGTGAATCTGCGCCGCCGTCCGTTGAAGCGTGAGACGAAGGCCAGCAAGAAGAAGGCTGCAAAGGCCGTGGTTGCAGTGGATGACGAGGGCGAAGAAGACTCCGCAGCGGCTCCCGCTTTGGCTGCTGAAGCGGCCCCGGTGGCGCCTGTCGAGGAAGCTGCGCCGAAGAAGGCGAAACCTGCAAAGGCTGAGCCTGTAGCTGCGCCGAAGCCTGCCGCACCGGCTAAGACCGTCGCGAAGAAGGTGGTTGCTCCTCCGGCGAAGGCCGCGAAGAAGGCTGCGCCCGCACCGGTCAAGACGGCCAAGAAGGCCGTTCCGGTAAAGGCTGCTAAGCCAGTCGCGAAGAAGGCCGCGCCTGCCAAGGTCGTTGCCAAGAAAGCGGCAAAGCCCGTCGCCAAGAAGGTCGTGGCGAAAAAGGCGGTCGTGGTGAAGAAGGCGGCAGCGAAGAAGGTCGTCGCCAAGAAAGTAGTGGCGAAGAAGGCCGCTCCTGCCAAGAAGCCGGTAGCGAAGAAGGCCGTAAAGAAAGTCGCCAAGAAGCGTTAGGTTTCCGCGATGCAAAGAGTGAGGCGCCCTGCGGGGCGCCTCTTTTCTTGCGGTTTGCTTCTAGTCTCGGTTCCGTTTCCGGACTTCGATATTGAGGCGCTTGATCTTCTGGTTCAACGTCGAAAGTGGGATGCGGAAGTACTCCGACGCTTCCGTCTGATTCCAGTTGCAGCGCTCCAGGCGGTCGGCGATGATGCGGCGCTCGATGTCCTCTATCACGTCGAAGAGGGAAGCATCCGCGCGCTGCTCGAGCATCGTCGTGGAGTAGGTGGTGCCACGTAGCTGCGTGGGCAGCAGATCCGGCGTGATCAGAGGCGAAGTAGCCAACACAACGCTGCGCTCCATCGCGTTTTCAAGCTCACGCACGTTGCCCGGCCAGTCGTAATCCATCATCACGCGCAGCGCATCGCTGGTGAGCTCCGGCGTCTGGAAGCCGTTCTCGAGCGCGTAGTGATGCAGGTAATGCAGCGCGAGAAGGGGAATATCTTCCTTGCGATTGCGCAGCGGCGGAAGCTCGACCGCAATGACGTTGAGGCGGTAGAAGAGATCTTCGCGGAAGCGGCCATCCTTGACGGCCTGCGCCAACGGGACGTTGGTCGCCGCGATGATGCGAACGTCCACCTGCATCTCCTGTGTGCCGCCGAGGCGCATGAAGCGACGATCCTGCAGGACGCGCAGAATCTTGGCCTGCATATCCATCGTCATCGTGCCAATTTCGTCGAGAAAGAGCGTGCCCTGGTCGGCGACTTCGAAGAGGCCTTTCTTCGATGCTACGGCCGAGGTGAAGGCCCCGCGTTCGTGACCGAAGAGCGTGGACTCCAGCAGATCGCTCGGCACCGCGCCGGTGTTTACAGGGATGAACGGCTTATCGCGGCGCGGCGAATTCGCATGAATCGCGCGTGCGATGAGCTCTTTACCCGTACCGCTCTCGCCCTGAATGAGCACTGTTGAGCGGGACGGCGCGATCTGCGCCACGGTGTCGAAGAGACGGAGCATCGGCTCGCTCTTACCCACGATATTCTCGAAGCTAGAGCGCTGCTTCAGCGCACGCTTGAGGTGAACGACCTCTTGCTCAGCCTCGCTGCGGCCAATGGCGGCGCGGATATCGGCGAGCAGCTTCTCGTTGTCCCACGGCTTCTGGATGAAGTTCGCCGCACCTGCACTCATCGCGTCGACGACGTTGCCGACCGTGCCGTAGGCGGTGATCATGATGACCGGCAGTTCGGGTGCAAGCGCTTTGATGCGAGGCAGCAGCTCGATACCGCTTTCGCCGGGAAGGGACAGGTCCAGCAGCAACAGGTCGTAGACATTGGAGGTCAGCAGGTTGAGGCCTGCGACTCCTTCCGGAGCCATGTCTACGTCAAATCCTTCGAGCCCGAGGAGCGTTTCCAGCGAATCGCGGATGCCCGCCTCGTCATCGATGATGAGAATGCGCTGCTGCTTCGCCTTCGCTGCTCCGTTACGACCTGATTCGCGCTCGCCGAGCGCTGTACTACTAGACATTCACTTCAATCCCTTCTTGCTTTGCGCTCGCCTTTTTCTGGCGACCGTCGGGTGTTTCTGCCGGGAACTCCAGCCGGAACGTGGTGCCTTCTCCTACGACACTCGATACCTCGATGATGCCGTGATGCTCCTGGATGATGCCGTAAGTGACGGAGAGGCCAAGCCCCGTTCCTTTCCGCTGGCCTTCCTTCGGCGTGCTCTTCGTGGTGAAGAATGGGTCGAAGATGCGAGCCACGACCTCGGGAGGCATACCGCCTCCGTTGTCTTCGACGAGTAGCTCGGCCGCACCGGATTCAGTGCGGCGCGTGGTGATCTTGACCTGGCCGGAACCCTTGTCCTGCAGGGCGTCCTTCGCGTTCAGCACGAGATTGACGAGAACCTGCTGGAGCTTGCCGCGGTTGCCCGAGATGATGGGCGTGTCGCCGGAAAGATCGGTCAGCACGGCGACTCCGCCCGAACGCATCTGGTGCTCGAGAAGCAGGGTCGTTTCGCGCACAACGGCATTCAGCTCGGTGGAGGCAAAGTCCACCGTGCCCATGCGCGAGAAGTTCAGCAACCCGCTGGCGATCTCGCTTGCGCGGAAGGTCTGCTGGATGATCTTGTCGAGCACCGGCTGCAGGCGTGCCTGGCTGGCGTCATCCGCGCGGAGCTGCTTGCCGAGCATCTGCGCGTAGCTGCTGATGACCGCAAGCGGAGTGTTGACCTCATGAGCGACGCCTGCGGCGAGCAAGCCAATCGACGAGAGCTTCTCTGACTGTGAGAGCTGCGCTTCCATGTTTACGCGGTCGGTGATGTCGTCCACGAGGATGATGCGGCCCACCGCTTCAAAGTCCTTGTTGAGCAGCGGAGCAACAGTGATGTTTGCCGTGCGGGCTTCGCCGGCAGGAGTATGGAGGCGGAACTTGTAGAGCGTGACCACGCCCTGCTCGGAGCGGATGCGATCAAACTCCTGCACGAACTCCGCAGGGAAGACCTCGCTGATCGTCTTGCGCAGAGCCTCTGCACGCGGCGTGGCGTACATCACTTCCATCTGCGCGTTCCAGCTTTCCACGCGGTCGTCGAGATCGAGCGCGAAGACGCCGATATTGATGGACTCGACGATATTTTCATTGAAGTCGCGGAGGCGTTCGAACTCGAGGGCCTTGCGTGTGAGGCGCTCGTAGAGCTGCGCGTTCTGGATGGCGATACCAATGTAGCCTGCAAGCGACTCGAGAAGCACCATGTCTTCCGAAGAGAGGAAGTCGCCTTCGCCCGTTCGGCCAAGGCCGAGCACTGCGACCGTGGATTTGCCACGGCCTTCATGCCGTGCGGCGCGACACGGAACGTAGTAGTTCAGGTCTAGCGAGATCGCTGTTTCGCGCTGGCCGTCGGGTAGGCGTAGCAGCGCGTGCGGGCCTTCGAAGTAGATATGAGAGTCTTCTCCGTTGCGCGAGAAGTCGAGGAAGCCGAGATCCAGCGGGCGGTTGCGAACGTTGTCCCCAAGACCGTGCGAGGCGACCAGATTGAAGCGTCCGAAATCGTCCGCGAGGAATACGGCGACGCGCGTCAGCAACATGGTTTGCGGCAGGCGCTCGACGATGCTGCCGACGAGCGTCCGGAGATCGGTCTGCGCGTTGAGTTCCTTGCCGAAGTCGATCAGCGTCTCGCGGTAGTCGAATCGCTTGCGGTCGAAGATGCGATCGACGCGTCCTTGAATCATGCGCTTCAGCGGGTCGAAGAGCAGGCCGGCAACGATGACCGCTGCGACAAGGCCCCAGGAGCGCAGTCCCGGAAGATTGTTGTGGACGAACTCGGCAGTGACGGCAATGACGCCGAAGTAGACGCCCACGAGCGCGGCCGTCGCAAGCGTATAAGTGACGCCGCGCTTGAAGATGAGGTCGACGTCCATCAGACGATAGCGCACGATGGCCCAGGAGAAGGTCAGCGGCAACAGGATCAGGCTGAGGATGGCGATCTTCGTGAGAATCCCGGGGGTGTTCCAGTCCGCAAGGAAGGGGATCACATAGAAGGCGGTGAAGGGCGCCACGGTGAGCAGCGTGCCGCGTGTCAGCCACTTGAGCTGCTGGCGCTCCAGCGGCTTGGACTCACTGCGATAGCGAGCCCAGAAGATGATCGCCGCAAGTACGTAAAAGCCCGCGAGGTAGGCGTAGTCAAACTGGTCGAGCCGATGCTGCAGTCGCTCGGTCGGCGCCCAGAGACGTAGCGAGGCAAATCGCAGGCTGGCCAGGACGAGAGCCGGCAGGTAAACCAGTACGCCGAGCCCGCGGAGTTCCCGGCGCGTCGCTTCGCCGTCGAAGGTCATGGCGAAGTGCAGGAACATGGCGGGCTGCAATAATAGCGCAGCCTCGTTCAGCCAGAAGGTCGTTTGGTCCAACCCATCGAGCGTGCCGGTGTAGTGGAAGGCGTACAGGACGAACGATGTGAGGCAGAAGACGAAGAAGTGGATCGACTTCGGTGCGCCCCAGCGACGGAAGAGCACATACAGGCCGATCGCGAGGTAGACCAGCGCGATCATGCGCTTCACCTGATAGTCGGTGCGGTCTGACGGCTCGAGAATAAGGCCGATATCGAGGCTAGTCATCCGGTGCGTCGAGGTCTGGCGCTCGATGGTGTACGTGGCGTGCTGCCAGGTGCCGATCGCTTCCATCTGGCGTTCGAGCGACGCTATGCGCTTCACTCTGACACTGCTCGCCGCAGGAAGATTGCCTTGCTTGATGACGCTATGGTTCGTCGGATTCGTTGCCGAGTCCGGTGATGCGGTGAAGCCCTTAAGGCCGCTGTCGACCTCAGACCAATGAACGCTGTCGGCGGGTTGAAGATTGGCGCCCGTCACGGCGCTGAGAACGTCGCCACGCTTGATTCCGGCGCGGCCGCCTGGGGTGTCGGCGGGGACGATGTAGGCTTTGAGGCCGCCGTCGACCTCCGACCAGCGGATACCATCGGTCGGCGGGTTGAAGGCCGCCTCCTGCATCAGATTGGCGACGCCGAGTGCCATGGCCGCCAGCGTCAGTACCGCCAGCAACACAGCAAGCAACCGGGTTTGCGAGGCGCTCTTCATGGACCGGGAAACCGTCGCCGAAACCTTCCGCTATAGATAAGCACGTTCACAGCCAAATACGTTTCCGCTGGAAAGAGCAGAATTACAGGCCGAGGTTCTCCTCAGAATACAGAAAAAGGAAGTGCAATACAGGTTCTGGGATTCCATCTCGGGGGCTTTCAGAATGCACCGTGCGCGGTTCAACCATCTTGAGTGGCCCGCGCGGGCAGA
This sequence comes from Granulicella cerasi, assembly GCF_025685575.1. Lineage (NCBI taxonomy): Bacteria > Pseudomonadati > Acidobacteriota > Terriglobia > Terriglobales > Acidobacteriaceae > Granulicella > Granulicella cerasi. Next base: position 304,771 of record NZ_JAGSYD010000004.1, on the reverse strand, counting down.
ATTAACATTCGATGAATTGTTTCGGACTTATCATGAAAGCAGCGCGATCCCCGCGAACAAATCCATGCAGCCGACCCGCCGCCATCTCAACATCGATGGCCTGGAGCTTTCGTTTCTCGAACAGGGAAAGGCGGTTCCGGGAACGCCGTCGCTTGTCCTTTTGCATGGCCTGATGGGATGCGCCGACACCTTCCGTCGTCTGCTTGCGGAGCTATCGGAGGCGCAGCATGTGATCGCGCTGGATTTCCCCGGCGCGGGTGCCTCGGAACGCCGAGAAGGACTCGATGCGACGCTGAAGTACACCTCGAATCTCACCGCGCGGGTGCTGGAGAAGCTCATGATTCGGAACGCCTGCGTCGTCGGCCACTCCCACGGCGGAGCGGTCGCCATGACGCTGGCGCAGACCGTGCCTGAGCGCGTCGGTTCGCTCGTGCTGCTCGCGCCTGCGCATCCTCATTTCGACGAAGGTGACCCTGTCATCCGTTTTTATATCTCGCTGCCGGGGCGCCTGTTTGCGTACTCGCTGCCGTGGTTTCCGCAGTGGATGCAGCGCATCGGCCTGCGTCGTATGTCCGGCCAGGAGCGCGCGGACACGCTCGAATACCTGCAGCCTTATCGCGAAAACCTCCGCACACCCGGCACGATTCGGCATCTGCTTTCGCTCCTGCGCACCTGGCACAAAGACATGGCGCGTCTACAGCGGAAGCTGTCGAAGGGTGTCACGCAGCCGACGCTCATGCTTTGGGGAGACAGCGATCGCGCCGTGCCGCATACCTCAGCCGATGAACTGCTAAAGCACTTCCGCCAGGTGAAGCTGCGCATCCTGCCAGGTGTGGGCCATCGCCCCGCAGAAGAGTGCGCCGAACGAGTTGCCGCGCACATCACGAGCTTCCTCGCGCGGGTGCAGGACGAGCGCCTGACTCAGAGCCCGAAGCTCGCCGAAAGCCACGTCCGCACCGCTTCGCTCATGACGCCCAGCTTCGGCTCCGGCGACTGAGGCGTCCCGGCGAAGAAGTGGTCCGCGCCCTTCACCCATACGGTGCGTTTCGGATCGGTGGCCTTCGCGAGTTCGCGCTCCAGCTGCTCGCGCGGAGCGTACGCGTCCTCTGAGCCGATGACGAAGAGTTTCGGGATCGGCCCACACGAAGGCAGGAAGTCGTAGTGGTACTCGCGCCCTTCCGCATTGATTGGCAGTCCCAGCCCGACGAGGCCTGCGATGCGACGGTCGCCGCAGCAGGCGCGAAAGCCGATGTTCGATCCAAACGAGAAGCCTGCGAAGAGGATGGGCAGACGGAACTCACGGTCCATCCAGTCAACGGCGGCGCGCACGTCGTCGATCTCACCGCTGCCGTTGGCGTGTTCGCCTTCGCTTAGACCTACGCCACGAAAGTTGAAGCGCAGCGTCGGCAGACCAAAACTATTGAAGGCCTTGGCCGCGTGGTAGACGACCTTGTTGTGCATGGTGCCGCCGTAGAGCGGATGCGGATGAGCGACGACGGCCGCATAGAGTGCGTCCTGTGTGCCGGTGTTCATCACGGCTTCGAGGCGACCGGCGGGGCCGCGGAGATCTTCAATGGTTCGTACTTGTCCGCTCATCTTCAACAGGATAGCTGGCGGCTCGGGTTATCCTGAAGCCGCATGGCAAACCTTGACCCGATCGCGCTGACCAAGCAGCTTGTCGACATTGAATCCACCACGTATCACGAAGGTGTGTGCGGCGAATTTCTCGCGGCCTACCTTGCTGAGATTGGCTGGGAAGTCTCGCGTCAGACGGTGGAGCAACCGGACAAGGCGAAGTCGCCCGGCGCGGGTGACGGGCCACGCTTCAACGTGATCGCGACGAAGCAAGGCGTCGAGCCGAAGCTGTTCTTCTCGACACACTTCGACACCGTGCCGCCGTTCCTCGGCCCATGCCGCGAAGATGAGACGCACCTCTACGGTCGCGGCGTTTGCGATGCGAAGGGCATCCTCGCCGCACAGGTTGCCGCTGCTCAGCGACTCGCAGCAGAAGGCCTGCCGGTCGGCATGTTATTTGTGGTCGGCGAAGAGCGCGACTCCGCTGGCGCGAAGGTGGCCAATCAGCATCCGGTGAAGTCATCACGCTTTCTCATCAATGGTGAGCCCACAGAGAACAAGCTGGCGCTCGCGTCCAAGGGCTGCCTGCGCGTCGAACTTTACGCGCGGGGCAAGGCCGCGCACTCGGCTTACCCGGAGCTCGGTGACTCGGCGATCGACAAGCTCGTCGCCGCGCTCGCGAAGATTCAGGAGCTGCAGCTGCCGGTCGTCGAAGGCATCGGCGACACCACGCTGAACGTCGGTCTACTCTCCGGTGGCCGTGCGCCGAACGTCATCGCCGACAAAGCCGAAGCGCACCTGCTCGTTCGCCTCGTCGGCCCGAGTGAGCCGATTCGCGAAGGCATCCTCGCTTGCTGCGAAGGTCTCTGCGAGGTGGAGTTCTCGCTTGAGCTGCCGTTCGTGCAAATGCGCGCGCTCGATGGCTTCGAGACGATGGTCGCAAAGTACACCACCGATATCCCGTCGCTGACGAACTGGGGCGAGCCGTTCCTGCTCGGTCCCGGCACGATCCTCGTCGCGCACACGCCGGACGAGGTGATCGCCAAGCAGGAGATTCTCGACTGCGTGGAACTCTACGTAAAGCTCGCACGCCAGTTGCTCACCACCTAGCACCGGAGGCAGGCCATGATGATGCTGAAGCTCTTCGCCGCGCTGCTGTTTGTCCTGCCGACGACAATCCCCGATGCTGCTCCAGCAGGCGTAACGCCTGAGGTATGGGCGAGCTACAGGGCGATCCCGACGCATAACACTGAGGCGAAGCACTTCGACGCGATCATCGTGCTCGGCGTGCCGACGATGCCCGACGGCTCTGCCTCGCCCGAAGAGATTTCGCGCATGGACGAGGGCATCGCCGAGTGGAAGCGCGGCGTCGCGCCGGTGATCATCCCGACAGGCGGCAAAGCGCACAACAAGTTCTTCGAAGCGCACGCGATGAAGCTCTACGCCATGTCGAAGGGCGTCCCCGCCGAAGCCATCATCGAGGAAGGCCAGGCAACGAACACCGTCGAGAACCTCTGGTACTCGTACAAGATCATGGAAGAGCACGGCTGGAAGTCGGCCGAAGTGGTGAGTGCGCCGTATCATCTGCCGCGCACCGGCTTGATCCTCGAACATTACAAGGGTCTGCAATGGCGCACCCACGCCTCCGGCTGGCCGCCCGAATACGACGAAGCCCACATCGAAAAGGCCTTCGGCAACGAAGCGAACTACTGCTGGAAGCTCATGCACGAGGGTTTCAAGCCGACGCCGTTTTTGCCGAGCGACGCAACTGCCGAGCCGATTGCGAGTCACTAAAACGCTTGCTTTTCCTCAGCGACGGAGCCAGTAACCGAGCAGTAAACTAGCCCTATGGCCGCCGAGTTTACGCATCTCCATCTCCACACTGATTACTCGCTCCTCGATGGAGCCTGCGACGTCGACAAGCTCGCCAAGCATCTGAAAAAGATCGGCCAGACCTCGGCCGCGATGACCGATCACGGCAACATCTTCGGCGCCGTGCACTTCTTCGATGCGATGAAGAAGAAGGACCTCAAGCCGATCCTCGGTACCGAGCTCTATATCTGCAAAGAAGAGGACCATCGCCGCGAGTTCGCGGACCCGCAGTCGAAGTACAACCACCTTTTGCTGCTTGCCGAAAACGAAGTTGGCTATCGCAACCTCGTGCGCCTTACCTCGGAGGCCGCGCTGCATGGCTTCTACAAGAAGCCGCGCGTCTCGAAGAACTTCCTCGCCAAGCACACAGAAGGTTTGATCTGCCTGTCGGGCTGCCTCGCAGGTGAACTGCAACAGAACCTGATGGCAGGGGATTACGAAGGCGCCAAACGCGTTGCCGGCGAGTACGAAACGATGTTCGGCCGCGGCAACTTCTTCCTCGAAACGCAGGACCACAACCTCGACGTGGACGCGAATGTCGTCAAGCAGATGTTCCAGCTTGAGAAGGAGCTGGACATTCCGCTCATCGCGACCAACGACGCGCATTACATCGAAGACGCCGACTCGCGCGCGCACGAAATTCTGCTCTGCGTGCAAACCGCAGGCAGCATGAACGACCCCAAGCGTTTCAAGTTCGACACGCAGGAGTTCTACATCAAGACGGCGGAGGAGATGCACAAGCTCTTCGCCGAGCGCCCCGAGGTCTGCACGCGCACCATGCAGTTCCCCGAGCGCTGCAACCTCAAGCTCAAGCCGGTCGACAACCCGTTCCCGCACTTCGACTGCCCCGATGGCATGGACCTCGATGCGTACTTCGAGGACGTCTGCCGCAAGGGCTGGGCGATGCGCCGCGCGACCGCCGTGCGCCATCTCGAAGAGACCGGCAAGATTCGCCACACCATCGCCGAGTACGAAGAGCGCCTCACGCGCGAAATCGAGTGCATCAAGGCGATGAAGTTCCCCGGCTACTTCATGATCGTGTGGGACTTCATTCGCTACGCCAAAGAGCAGGGTATTCCCGTTGGACCGGGCCGTGGTTCGGCTGCGGGCTCGCTTGTTGCGTACGTGATGGAGATCACGGACGTCGATCCGATCCAGAACAATCTCCTCTTCGAGCGCTTCCTGAACCCCGAACGTATCTCCATGCCCGATATCGATATCGACTTCGAGCCGGAACGTCGCGGCAAGGTCATCGACTATGTGAAGGAGAAGTACGGCGTCGATCAGGTCGCACAGATCATCACCTTCAACACGATGGCCGCGAAGGCTGCGATCAAGGACGTGGGTCGCGCGCTCGACACGCCGTACGGCGAGGTCGATCGCATCGCCAAGCTCATTCCGCCGACGATCGGCATCACGCTTGAGCAGGCGCTGAAGGAGAGCGACCAGCTCGCGCAGGCTTACGACAGCGACCCCAAGGTGAAGGAAATCATTGACACGGCGCTGCGCCTCGAAGGTCTTGTGCGCGGCGCAGGTGTCCACGCTGCAGGCGTCGTGATCGCGCCGAAGCCGCTCACCGAGCTTGTCCCCGTCACGCGCACTAAAGACGAAGCCATCGTCACCAGCTACGACATGAAGGCCGTCGAAAAGATGGGCCTGCTGAAGATGGACTTCCTTGGCCTGACGACGCTGACGGTCATCTACGAATGCCTCGACCTCATCAAGAAGAACCGTGGTGAAGTGATCGATCTCGCGAAGATCGACCTCGAAGATCAGGTCACCTACGAGCGCGTCTTCCACCGCGCGCTCACGTCGGGCGTCTTCCAGTTCGAGTCCGGCGGCATGCGTGATGTACTTCGCCGTTATAAGCCCACCTCCATCGAAGATCTCACCGCGTTGAACGCACTCTATCGCCCCGGCCCGATTCAGGGCGGCATGATCGATGACTTCATCGAGCGCAAGTGGGGACGTCGTGCGGTGGAGTATCCATTCCCGGAAGTGGAACCGATCCTGAAGGAGACGCTCGGCGTCATCGTGTATCAGGAGCAGGTGATGCAGATTTCATCGGCGGTCGGCGGATACTCGCTCGGCGGTGCTGACTTGCTGCGTCGCGCGATGGGTAAGAAGATCGCCGAAGAGATGGCCAAGCAGCGCGTGACCTTCATGGAAGGCGCGGCGAAGCTTAAGTTCGATAAGGCCAAGGCTGGCGCACTCTTTGATCTCATGGAGCAGTTCGCAGGGTACGGCTTCAACAAATCGCACTCGGCGGCTTATGCGCTGCTGGCGTATCAAACAGCGTGGTTGAAGACGCATTATCCGGTCGAGTTCATGGCCGCTCTGCTGACTTCGGAAACATCGAATCCGCAGAACGTCGTCAAGTACATCCAGGAGTGCCGCGAACTCGGCATCGCTGTTCGCCCACCGGATGTTCAGTTGTCAGACGCGAGCTTCACGCCTTCGGGCGACACCATCGTCTTCGGCATGGCCGCTATCAAGAACGTCGGCCAGAACGCCATTCAGTCGATCATTGAAGCGCGTGAAGCGCTGAAGGCGGAGGGTAAGCCGGGCTTCACCACCATGTGGGAGTTCTGCGAAAAGGTCGATCTGCGCCTGATGAACAAGCGCGTGCTCGAATCGCTCTGCAAGGCCGGTGCGCTCGACGAACTCGGGAACCGTGCTCAGGTCTTTGCCGCGCTCGACAAGTGCATTGAACGCGCGCAGAAGTCGCAGCGTGATGCGGCGAGCGGGCAGTCGGGCCTCTTCGGCATGTTCGCCGACGACAGTGCACCAGCCGCGAAGGAAAGCGATGCGTTGCCGTCCGCGCCGGAGTGGAACGAGCACGAGCGTCTGCAGAACGAGAAGGAAGTGCTCGGCTTCTTCGTGTCGGGCCATCCGATGGATCGCTACCGCGAGAAGCTGCGCAACATGAAGGTGCTCGACACCGCGACAGCGTGCGAAATGAAGCCTGAGCCGGTCGTCTTCACGCGCGGCAAGGCGGAGGCTCAGAACGAGATCTCGATCGCAGGCGTCATCACTGGTCTGAAGGTTGCGAAGTCCAAGCGCTCCGGCGAAATGTACGCGTCGGCCACGCTTGAAGACACTGTCGGCAAGATCGACTTGATCGCGTTTCCGGCAAGTTATCTGAAGCTTGCCGAGAAGCTCAAGATCGAGGTTCCGGTCGTTGTCCGTGGCTCGCTGCGCGGTGAAGAAGACTCTGCGCCGAAGCTTGCGATCTCGGGCATCACGGCGCTCGAAGATGTGCAGATCAAGCTGCCGGAAGCGCTCCGCGTGAAGGTGCCGTTACATAGCCCCGATGCAGAACTGCTGCAGAAGCTCGATGCGATCTTCAAGTCTGCGCCGGGTGGAGGCAAGGTGATGCTTCGCCTTGAGGAACCAGACCAGTTCGCGGTGGATCTCGACCCACAGGGCTTGCGCGTGGCGTGCGACGTGCAGTTCATCGAACGGGTCGAAGCTCTGCTCGGCAAGGGCGGCGTGCAGGTGATTCAGTAGATCAACGTCACAGGGTGGCAAAGCAAGAGGCCGATGCGATATCGCATCGGCCTCTTACTTGGGGGTAATCGAACGCTACGGGCGAACGCCGAGTTGGTTGTTCTTCACGGCAGCTGCGAGCGGTGTGACCACCGGAGCAGCTGCGCCGATCACCTGATACACCGTGCTGGTCGTGCTCTCAGGAATCCACACATTGCCCGACGGATCGATCGCCGGAGCGTAGGGAAGCGCGCCGAGCGTGCCTTGCATGTAGCCGGTCGTCGGCGAAACCCCTGCGCCGACACTGGAAATTACGGAGAGGCGAGCCTTGGTCGTTGTCGGCGGCGAGGTCGAGTCGCCATTCGTCACCCAAACGTTGCCGATGCCATCGATCGCGAGACCCGTCGGGTTGAAAATGCCGCCGCTCGTGTAGCCCGCTGAGCTCGTGATCGCCGTACCGGTGCTTGTGAATTCGCTGATCACACCAGCCTTATTCACCGAGAGCGCGCCGTTCGTGCTCGGCACCCAGACATTGCCAGAGTGGTCGAACGCGATGCCGCCGTAGGTGTTGTACGCCATGCCGCCACCGTTGAAACCCGCCGTTCCCGAGAGCACGTTACCACTCTTGTCGAACTCTGCGAGGCAGGTCGAGTTCTGTCCGCCCATCCAGACATTGCTGCTGGTGTCGATCGCCACCGCGTTCGTGTACTGCAGGCACGAGGTCGCGTATCCGGTCGCGGGCGAGATGACCTTCGCGGCGTTGCTCAACTCAAAGAGGTTGTTGGCTGTGTACTTGTTCGCGATCCAGATATTGTTGCTCGGGTCGACGGCGATGGAGCTGGGCGAAGGAATGTTCTGCACGACCTGCGTCTGCACGACACTGCCCGTGCTGCTGAATTCGGAGATGTCCGATTGCCCATCGATCGTCCACACGTTGCCGGAGAGATCAATCGCAAGGCGCGTCGCATTATTCACCGGCCCGGAGTATCCACCGGGGCCGGTGAGAGGGGAAACCGGCGAACCAATTGGGCTGATCTCCACGAGGGCGTTGCTGTTGTAGTTCACGATCCAGGCGTTACCGGAGGCGTCGATAGCCACCTGCTGTGGTGTCGAAATGCCCGGCACGGTCGTCGTCGTGTATGCGATCGAAAGCGTCCAGTCGTTCGGCTGCGCGGCCAATGCGCTCGTGTACGCGCTGGCGTTCTTGCTCAAGGTGTAGAGCGCGGCCACTTGGTTGCCGGGGTAGTGTGCGAGATTCAGCGCCGCCTGAAAGGTGTTCGACGGCGCGGTCACACCTGCGGGAGTCGCCGCGGCAAAAAGAGCCGCACACGCGGTACTCGTCGCTCCTGAGGTGCTTGCACAGGTGTTCAGTAGATTTGCCAGGCTCGCCATCGCGGTTTGCGGGATCGCACCAATGCTGGAGCCGGTGGAAGCATTGGACGCGCCGGTTGAGAGCGTTACGAGGACAGGGATCAGGTTGAACGCATTCGTGATGCCGGTCGTCACGGTGCCGGATGCGATCTGCTGCGCGTTTGTGGTGAACTGAGCAAGGGCATAGGCCGTGGCAACGGTCGTCATCTCGTTGATCACGGCGGTCGCGCGGACCGTATTGTTGCTCAGCGGAGCGCAGGAACCGAGGCCAGCCACGAAGGTGATGCCCGTGTTGTTCGTCCCCGTCGCCTGGCCGGGATTGCCGCCGGTCGCGACGAGGTAGATCTGTGAGGTCGCGGTGGGGCAGTTGTAGTCGCCAGCAAGCGCGTACGAGCCATCGCTGCCGGCCGTCACGTAGCCGTTCGCGTTGGAGTCAGCTGTGACGCCGCTCTGGCCCGTGCTGAGCAGGCTCGTGGACGTCGTGCCGTAGCCACCGGTTCCTGCCGCGAAGAGATACACATGCGCTCCAGCAACGGGCGTGGAGCCAGCCATCACTTTGCCGGAGATCTGCGCGCCGAGCAATGGGGTCGTTGTCTTGGTCGTAATCGTGCCGTCGTCGGCACATCCGCCTAAGATGGCGGGCAAAAGCGCACCGGAAAGCGCAAGAAAAGTGACTTTCGAGAGTTTCATCTCGTCTCCTGTAATGATTGCGACCAGGGTTGAAGCGGATGTAGGGGTACGGTTTGCAGTGTACCTGCATCGCATATGGAAACATCGCGTTTCGCGCAGAAGGTCCGAGGAGAATCTTGAACATGGACACAGCACCCACGACGACAGAACACCGACTCAGCTATGCGCTGCTGCGCAGCTTCCTCGGACTGGATTTCTTCGGCCACGGCTACGCACGCATCTTCACCGGGACGTATCTCTCCGGCTTTGCCACGGGGATGCAGAAGGGAATGGCCAGCGCGCCGCTTGACCCTACACTGGTGCTGTATCTCGGGTATGTCATCCCTTGTGTCGAGCTCCTGCTCGGCCTGTTGCTGCTCGTCGGGCTTTTCACGCGCTGGACGCTCTACGCGGCCTTCGGCTTGATGTTCGTCCTTATGTTCGGCGTCACCATGAAGCAGGACTGGACCGCAGCAGGGCAGCAGCTCTTCTATGGCTTTCTGCTGGCTGTGTTGATCTTCGGCCGCGAGCGTTTTGACCGCACCTGGTGGGGCATTCGCCGCGCCTGATCGCAAACTCCTGCAGACCCACCGCCTGCTCCGATACAATGACGAGCGATGGCTGCAGAAATGGATTCACGCACGCAGGCCCCCACCGCTGCCGACGCAACACCCGAGGCATGGAAGCGCACGGAAGTCGCACGACATCCGCAGCGCCCTTATCCGATGGACTACATCGAAGCGCTCTTTACGGATTTCAGCGAGATTCACGGCGACCGCCAGTTTGCGGACGACGCCGCAATGTCCGCTGGCATGGCGCGCTTTGGCGGCACGCCGGTCATGGTCATCGGCAACCTGAAGGGCCGCACCCTGAAGGAGCGCGTCGAGCGGAAGTTCGGCTCACCCGACCCCGAAGGCTACCGCAAGGCTCTTCGCTGTATGAAGATCGCCGAGAAGTTCGGCCACCCTATCTTCACCTTCATCGACCTCGCCGGCGCGAACCCCGGCCTGGGTGCGGAGGAGCGTGGACAAGGTGAGGCGATCGCGCGCAACCTGCTCGAGATGTCGCGCCTCCGCGTGCCGACCATCGCGACGATCACCGGCGAAGGCGGCTCTGGCGGCGCTCTTGCGCTGGCCGTCACCGACCGCGTGCTGATGCTCGAAAACGCGATCTACTCGGTGATTTCGCCGGAAGGCTGCGCGTCGATCATGTGGAAGGACGCGGCCAAGCGCCAGAAGGCGGCGGAAGCGCTGCGTTACACCGCCATCGACGTCAAGCGTCTTGGCTGTGTGGACGACGTGATCCCCGAGCCGGAAGGCGGCGCGCATACCGACCCTGCCGCGATGATGCAGATCATGAACGAGCACCTGACACGCCAGTTCGCGGAGTTGCAGGCCAAGTCGCTCGACCAGCTTCTCGCCGAGCGTTATGAGAAGTTCCGCAACCTGGCACAGTTCTACACCGTCGCCTAGGCGCGGTTGACGGCGGTGTCGCGTCCTTCGTCTGACACTATGGAAGGCGTTTGCTCTCACACGAGGCGGGCGCCCTTCCGATGGAGCTTTCGAGAACCTTGACGCCTAACGCCCCCAAGCCATCACAGACGCGCACCCTGGAGTTCGCCCTCTTCCTCATCGGGCTGCTCTGGATCTTCGCCGCAAATGGCATCGCTGAGCGCGCCGCCGCCGGCCTCACCGCGCACCTTTCCCTCAGCATCTTTGAGCGCCTGCTCCGCGCTTGCTTTGAGCTTCTGCTGCTCGCTTTTGGCTTCTGGCTGATCGAGAGCATTGTCACGAAGAACGGCAGTCTCCGCGGCAGCAACAGCCTGCCCGCCCGTGCTACCGCCGGCAAAGAGTTCCGCATGGGGCTTGCGCTGGGTTGGGGCATGGTCGTCGTCACGGCGCTTGCGCTGATGGCACTCGGCCAACTGCATCCGCAGTTCTCGCTCGGCGGTCGCGCGTGGGGAATCGCGATTCTTTCGATCCTCGCCATAGCTGCGGGCTCGCTCGCCACCGAGGTCGCCCTGCGTGGATTCCTCTTCCGCACACTGAGCCGCGCCCTCGGTTCTGCGAGCGCTACGCTCGTGCTTGCGGTCCTGATCGTGCTGTCGTCGGTCTTCCGCGACAATGCCAGCGCCTGGAGCATGTGGGGAACCTTCGTCTTCGCGATCCTCTATTCGATCGCGTACCTCCGCACCCGCGCCCTTTGGCTCGGCTGGGGGCTGCACTTCGGCTGGTCAGTTTTCGCGGCCGTGCTCTTTGGTTTCCCAATCGGCGGTGATGCGAACTACTCAAGCCTCATCTCCTCGAACGTCTCTGGACCGGAGTGGTGGACCGGCGGCGCGTATGGCCCCGAAGGCTCCGTACTGGCAGTGATCGTTGCGCTGCTCGCGATGATCGTGCTCTACCGCATGACCCGCGATCTGGCCTGGGAGTACACCTTCGAGGCCCCGGAAGCGGCTGGCTACGAGATGGAAGCGCCGCCGCCGGCTGCGCACACCGCTATGGAGCGGAGTTTCGCTCCGCCGCCTGCGCCCAAGCCGCTGGTGCAGATCCTCACGGCCACACCGCAGGCTTCCTCCACGGTGGAGGCCATCGACAAACACCTCCGCGGTGAAGGTGAAGAGAGTTGAGCGGTACCAGATAAGGTTCCGCAGCCGCAGGGAAGAGTGCTAAGATAAAACCTGCGCTTCCGCCCGGGCGACACTGTCGTCGAAGGCATTTCCTGACTAACCCTGCAACCGCAGGGTACGCAGCCCCTCCATGAGAGGGAAGCGAAGCAAACCTAAGGATTACGGAGACATACCCCAATGGCTAAGATTGCCAAGACCGGTGATCGTAAGAAGATCATGGACACCCAGAAGAGCACTGATTGCCCGAAGTGCGCAAAGCCCACCCGCATCGTAAAGCGTGTGAAGGACCGTGAACGCGGTATCCCCGGCGGCGTGTACATCTCGTGCTCGGCGTGCGAGTTCTTCGAGAAGCTCTAAGCTTCCGATCAACCCTAAAGATAGTCGATAAATTTCCGTAAAAGGCCCACCGCGAGGTGGGCTTTTTCGCGTTCTCCGGCGTCATACTAAGGTCGCCAAGGGAGGGTTCTGCTCCGGGTATAAAAATCGGTTCGTCGCACTTGACGATCGTCCCGCGAGAGAGGCAGACTCCCATGGTTTCGTAGGAGAGTAGTTCAGATGTCGACTAGCATTACCGTTACACCCGTTGCAGATTCGTTCCTCGCCTCCCCGCAGCTCAAGCGCCCGACGTTCCTCATGTGTCCGCCGGAGTTCTACAACCTCGAGTACGCCATCAACCCCTGGATGGCAGGCAACGTTCACAACACCAACCGCGATCTCGCCTTTGCCCAATGGAAGGGTATTCATAACGTCCTGCGTGGCGTGGCTGACGTGCGCCTACTGCATCCCGAAGCAGGCTGCCCGGACATGGTCTTCCTCGGCCACGGCGCGCTCGTGCACCACGGAATCGCTGCGGTCTCCAGCTTCAGCCCCGCGCAGCGTCAGGCGGAGTCGAAGTACCTCCGCCAGTGGCTCATCGGTCAGGGCTTCCTGCTCTGGGACACGCCGCAGCAGACCGCCTTCGAGGGAGAAGGTGACGTCACCTTCAACGCCGAGGGCACCGAACTGTGGGCCGCTCACGGCGTTCGTACCTGCCGCGGAGCGCATCACCATGTGGCTGACGCCTGGAACGTCCCGGTGCACTCACTGCACCTCGTCGACCCTCGCTTCTATCACTTGGACACCTGCTTCACGCCGCTGACCGATGGCTACGTGCTCTACTACCCGGGCGCCTTCGACTCAGCCTCGCGAGCCGAGATCGAGCAACAGTTTCCGGCGGAGAAGCGCATCGCCGTCAGCGAAGCAGATGCCACGCGTATGGCCTGCTGTGCTCTGAACATCGGGCGCAGTATCTTTACCGGCGAAGTCTCCAAGGACCTGGCCAAGCGCCTCTTCGATGCAGGCTTCGACGTCGTGCAGCTTGAGCTCTCGGAGTTCATCAAGGGCGGCGGTGGCGCCAAGTCGCTCGCGCTTCGCTTGAGCGATCTCCCGTTCACGCACGGCAAGCTCAGCTAACGCCGTACAGAGACAGAAAAGCCCAGCCGAAAGGCTGGGCTTTTCTCGTTGGCAAGGTGCGAGCTATTACTCGTCAATCCTGCCGGATTTTTCCGGAGTCAACTGGGCGACTTCCTGCAAGATGCGACCGTACTTATCGACCGGTTCGATCTTGACCTTCGCGGTTCCGTTGAAGCCCAGCTTCTGGGCGGCGGCGTGCGAGAGGTCGAGCATGGCATTGTTCACCCACGGTCCACGGTCCGTCACACGGACGACCATGGAACGCTTGTTCCTCAGGTTGGTTACCCGGATCAGACTTCCCAAGGGAAGCGTCCGGTGAGCAGCGGTGAATTCCGTCGAATCGAAGGTCTCACCGTTTGCCGTTTTACGGCCGTCAAATTCCTCGCCGTACCAGGTAGCTTTTCCAACTTCGAACCAATGACGCTTCGCCGGCTTGGACTGCGCTTCGGGTTTCGCCGCAGAAGCCGCCAAGACATGCGAGGTCGTCGGAGCTGCCGAGACCGATGCCGACACGCCGAGCGCCATGACGAGCATGGTCGCGCGAGCCTGCTGGCTTCGATTCCGTGCCGAGCTCACAGCCGCGCCGGCCAAAGCCTGCGTGCGTGAGATCAGCGTCCGGGTTCGATTCCGTCTTTGTTCGCTCATAGCTATATTGTCCTTGCCTGAATTCGCTAAGTCAATCATTGCCAACGGGTTAGCGACACTTCGGGCTTGCAATTCACTCTGGATTGTGGTAGACAATAGGTAAGAAATTCCTTGACATTCGAAAGCCGTTTTTCGCGGTTTCCGAGGCCCAGATGCCGTCCCTTCGACCTGCCAAACCGCCAGTTGCACTCACGGTGGCGGGCTTCGACCCGTCGTCGGGCGCAGGGATCACCGCGGATTTAGCGGCTTTTGCCGCCCATGGACTCTTTGGGACGTCGGCGATTACCGTTTTGACGGTACAGTCGACGCTTGGCGTTGCGGCGACCGAAGCTCTCCGTCCGACGCTTCTGGAGCAAACGCTCGCCCATCTGGCAAAAGATATTTTGCCCCAGGGAATCAAGATCGGGGCTCTCGGAACCCCGGACCTCGCCGAAAAACTATTTTTCTTCCTCGGCGAACATCCTGGGATTCCGGTCGTTTTCGACCCTGTTTTCGTCTCCAGCTCAGGAAAAGCTCTCTTTCCGGTAGAGGCGATGGAGCCGCTTCACGAAGGGCTGATGAGACGAGTGAGCTGGATCACGCCCAACTGGAGGGAGCTGGCACTGCTTTCCGAAGAGGTCGTTCGATCGCTGGACGATGCGGGGTCAGCAGCCGAGAAGCTCTCGTCTCGCCATCCGCATTTGAATATCGTGGCTACCGGCGGTGACCAGGAGGCTCCGGTTGATTTCGTCAGATTTGCCGACGGCCGAGTCGAAGTTTTCGAAGGGCAGCACATCGTTTCCAATAATACCCACGGAACGGGCTGCGCCTTTTCTTCGGCGCTGCTTTCCCGGCTCGTGCTCGGTTACGAGCCTGCCGAGTCCGTAAAGCTTGCCAAAGAATATGTGGCGGAGGCGATTCGAAGGGCTCCGGGAATTGGGAACGGGAAGGGGCCGCTCAATTTGATGTGGCCTCTGCGTCGGACATAGCCTATCGACGCTGAAACTCCGGCGAGCCCAGAACCAACCCGGTGGCGAGCGCGGCTGGAAGATCGAGGCTTCCATCCGAAAGCATGCCGCCGTTTCTGAAGTTGCCGACTGCTCCTCGCATCGCATTCTTGCCTTTACCGAATCGGATCTGCGCTCGGATGGGGGCGACCTGACGAAGCTGGGCGCGTTGGTCATCGGCCGAGGCGTTGACCTCCCGAGAGATCAGAGCTTCCGTCTTCGGCGAGACCTCTGTGTGCAGAAGGCGGGCCTCAATCAAATCCTGTTTCTGTTTCCCTGACAGATTGAGGTAGTCAGGGCCGAGGATCTGGGAAAGCTCGAGCGTGACCCCTTGGACGCGGTTTGAGGCAAGTGCCACGGAGAAGTTCATGCGACTCACGAGCGCGGTCGTCGAGTTCCACGCATCAGAGCTCATCGAATATCCGTCCGGCGTCTGGTGTCCAAAGATCGGCTGTCCGAGGTTCGCAATCGCTGTCGCTAGCGAAGCGGGGTTCTGCACATCGGCATCCGTAGCGCGAACCGCAGAAATGACGAAGTCTTGTGGTGTCTTTACTTTCGACCGATAGCTTGAGGATTGGAAGAACTCTGGAGAATTGATCATGGCGATCAGAACCCGTCGAATGTCTCCATGGGTCTCAAGGAAGGTAGCGCTCATGCGAGAGACCATCGCCTGCGGTGGATTGTCCCCGGCGAAGCGTACCGCGATCTTATTCGAGATGAAGTGAGCGCACTGCGGGCTTGCCGCCAGACGCTTTAGGACCTGGACTCCTTCCTGCACGCCACCATCCTGGACCGTTTCGCCGAGAACGACCTTCTTGCCCGGTTCATGCTTGCTCTCGTCGAATACGGGGCGCGTGGGATCGCCGCGTAAGAATCCGCGGTCGATCGTCCATCCAGTCAGCACTTTGGCAAGCTCGGTGACATCCTTCTGTGTGTATCCGCCGTTGACCCCAATGGTGTGCAGCTCCATCACTTCACGGGCGTAATTCTCATTCAGCCCCTGAGCGCGATTGTTTCGAATCCTGTCTACGCGGGAGGAATCTGAGTGCGGCCCCACGGATTCGTACTGGTCAAGATACTCCAGCATCGCTGGGCTTTGAGCGACTGCCAGCACGAGATTGGTGAAGTTTCCCAGCGCGTAGGGGCGAATCGAGTTGCTCTGATAACTGCTGATGTAATAGGCAGATGAATCAGCTTTCTTCATGTAAACATTGAAGTGGTTCAACCAGAAATCTGTCATCACCTCTTGCAGCTGACGCTCTGAATAGACGTCGCGCAGGATCTTCGTCTCCACCACCTCTGAGGCGACGAATTCGCGAGGGTTGTCATAGGCCTCGAGCGTTTCGATTTGTGATGGAGAGAGGCGCTCGACGAGCTGCTGTCGCTGTTCGTCATTCAGGTTCCGCCGTACGGCATCCATCTCGGGCACGGTCAGCTTGCAGAGAGCCTTAAAGCGCTCCTGAGGGGGCATGGCGAGCAGGCGCTCAATCGGTACAGGAGGAGCGGCATCTGCACCCGGCGCACCTGCTCGCGTCTGCTGATTTCCGGACCTCTTCACGTCGTACTTTTCCTCCAGTACCTCGCGTCGGGCGCGAAAGAGCGCTCGTCCAGAGGCATCGCCGACGTTACCGTCTCGCTTTCCATCGCTCCGAATGGCGGTCCGAACCATTTCGTTGGAGGGGAACTCGGCGAAGAGTCGCTCCAGAGGGAGCCTCATGGCCGGGTATTCGTTCAGGCGTTCCTGCAAGGCGCGATCGTCGATGAGCTCAGGATTCAGCTGCCGATGAAACCACTCCTGAATCCCGATCTCGCGAACGCGCTCGATATCTCCTGGCCGGGGCCCGTAGGTGAAACGGTTCAGAATCATCAGGATGCGGGCGTCACCCGTAAGTTTGTCGGCGCCGGCGGGGAGCGTTACCAGCTCGGACGCTATAGCCGCCGAACTGGCGTCGGGGGCGACGGAGATGGGTTGCCCTGATGTGGCATCCTGAGTGACGGTAGCTGGCTGCTGCTGCATCTGGGCGATGCAGCCTAGAGAAGCGCTGACCAACAGCACGGCAAGTGACGCGCGCCGGGCCGCAGAGACCTGATTCATCGACATAAAATTCCCCTGAGGCGAACCGCTCTCAGCATAGACCCGGGAAGACGCGCGGTGTCGCTTCCGGGCCGGACTTTCGGCAATTCTCACACGCTGCTACGCTTGGAGTGGCAAGAGTGCGGTGAAAATCCGCGGAAAGCAAGAGAAGTCAGCTATGGAAGGCAGCACATTGCAGCTTACGGTCAATGGTCACCGTCGAGAGCTCTCGGTCGAGACGCCGCAAATCTCCGAAGTTCTGAAACATCTCGACGTGCGGCCTGACCGAATTGCGTTGGAAGTGAACGGGGAGGTCGTGCCTCGGAGCTCGTGGTCCGAAACGATAGTCCAGAGCGGTGACCGCCTCGAAATTGTGCATTTCGTGGGCGGGGGAAGCTATCTGTTAGATTGAGTATTGTCGGTATCAATCAGATTTTGGAGCACTTCGACCCATTTATCGCCATAGTCTTTCCATCCGCCTAGCGTAGCGACTCGACGGAGGCCGGCCTCCCGCATCTCGGACCACAGGATGCGATCCTGAGCTAAACGATCCATGCGATCTACGAGTGAGTTCACATCGCGAATGGGCACGATGAAGCCTTCTCGGCCGTCCTGAACCAGGTCGGGGCCGCCGGTATTCTGTGAACAGAGGATGGGGCAGCCGCAGGCGAGAGCCTGCGCCAGAACCATGCCGAATCCGTCTTCAATGCTGGGCAACACGAGAAGGTGGCTGCGTTGCATCCAGCTGATGAGCTCGCCCTGCGGAAGCGGACCCAAGAATTCCACCCCGTCCGTGGGCAACGTGGGGAGGATAGCTTTCATCTCTTCCGATACGCTTCCTGCAAGCCTCAATTTCTTATGAGGATAGGGAAGTTTCTGAAAGGCTTGGAGGAGGTATGGGATGCCTTTGCGGATGCCAAGCGAGCCTGCGTAGAGGATGTTGAATTCCTGGCTCGGAGGAGCGGTTGCCGGTTTGAAGCGTTCCAGATTGACGCCGTACGGGATGCAGTACAGCTTCTCCGGGGGGATACCCATGTCCACGTAAGTCTGGGCCGCAAAGCTGGACGGAACGGAGATGGCGTCGGCCACGGCGTAGATTTCTTCTTCGCGGACAACGTTGCGGATGTCCACGGGCTCCTGCGGTGCGCCCCAGCGGCGGAACTCGTCCGAGACGAGTTCCATCTGAAAGCGGTGATGGCTTGAGCCGCGATCGCAGATGAACTTGCCGCCGTGCTGCTGCAGCCATAGTCCGGCATAGTGGCTGGCTCCGGCGATGGAGATCAGAGCTTCCGGTAAGGGTTCGCCGCGACGAAGTTGCCGCTCGAACTGGCGGATCTGCCAGCGATCGAATGTCGGAGCGACGATGGGCTGGAACCAATCATCGAGGTAGGGTGAGAGTCCGGGGACACGGCCAAGCGCGAACTGAAGTGTATGGAAGTACGGGTAGGTCGCCACCTTATCGTGCGCGAGGCCTTCGCGTTGGAGTCGACGCCAAGGCCAGGTGGAGTAAATGCGCTGAAGGTGTCCTCGGCGATCCAGCTCACGCGCAAGGTCAAAGTGATGAAAGACGCCGAATACAGCTTGAGCAATGCGCATAGTGAGCGGATGAATCGAGGGCTACGTCTCGGCATCAGAATATCTGTTATCGGACGTAGATGAACTTGGTGCCCAGAGGGGGACTTGAACCCCCACTCCCTTGCGGGATGCGGATTTTAAGTCCGCTGTGTCTGCCGATTTCACCATCTGGGCTCGGTTGCTTCCATCCTATCGCGTCCGGAGCGATGCCGCTGACTAACGTCCGCTGTAGATGGCGCGATACATTTCGCGGTTGCGGATAATGGCCTGAACGTACTCGCGGGTCTCGGTGTACGGAATGGATTCGACCCACTCCGGGATGTCCTTGTAGCCGCCCATGTTGATCCAGCGGCGGATGGGCGTGTCGCCGGCGTTGTAGCTGGCCAGCGCGTATTCGACCTGACCACCGTACTTGGCGATGCTGTTGTGGAGGTCCTCAACGCCGAGCGCGAGGTTCGTGCTGGGATCCAATAGCATGGACGTCTGGAAATGACGCATGCCTCGGCGCTTGGCGATGGCTTTGCCTGTGGACGGAATCAGCTGCATGAGGCCGTAGGCGTTCGCGTGGCTGACAGCTCCGGGGTTGAACTCGGATTCCTGCCGGATGAGTGCAGCGACGAGATACGGGTCAACTCCCTGCTCTTGTGCGTCCGCGGTCAGCTGCGACCAGTATGGCCGTGGGAAGACGATCTGCCAGTACTCCATGGGGACGTTGCTTACCGGCAAGGAAAAGAACGGAATCTTTGCGCGCTTCATCGCCTGCAGAGCGCGAGTGTTTTCACCAAAGCTCTGATAAATTTGGGCTTCGGCGAATGCGGACCACTCATTGTTGGGATCACCGAGCTGGAGTTCCGGCCGGATGTACTCGTTGAGCGAGGCGTTTGCCAGCAGGCGCGCCTTGATCAGGTGCACGTCATTCTCAGGAAGATCGGCGGTCAGGCGGTAGCCTTCGACAGGATGAATACCCGCCAAAGCCGCAGGCGGCGGCACGCTCTGTGCCTGGGATTGGATCACAGCGAGACGCTGGCGGCCGAGCATGGCGTAATAGCTGTTGATGTAGGACGCGCTCAGCGCCTGGTAGTAGTTCTCCGCCTGGCCGAGGTTGTGCTCGACGTCCTCGTACAGCCGGGCGCGCCAGTAGAGTGCGCCGGGGACCTCACTGCCTGCAGGATAGCGCTGGATCTGCTCATCCATCAGGCGAGCAGCGTCCGAAAAGCGACGCAGGCGGTAGCTGAGCCACGCTGCGTGCCAGTGCGAGGATGGAGCGTAGGTCGAGCGCGGAAAGCGGTCTACGAGCCGTTCGTAGTTGCTCTCCGCGTTCGCCATGTCGCCTTTGACGAGGTACATGTTGCCGCCGGAGTAGAGGGCCTCTTCCAGCCAGCGACTATGCGGGTACTGCTGCTCGAGCTGCGAGACGATGATGTCGTGCTGCGCGAAGTCGTTGTCGTTGCGCGCGAGCTCGGAGTCGAGATAGAGCTTGAGGGCTGCGGAGTCGTCCCCCGTTACCGGCAGGTGTGAAACGTCGGAGTGGCTCAGGCGCTTGAGGCGGAGGTCGCAGACGGCGGCATATATCTCGAGCGCGTCGCGGTCGGCCTGTGAGAGCGAGGCGTCGTTCTTCTGCAGCGCGCGGTACTCCTGCGCGGCGAGCGTGTACTGCTTGGCGTTGTAGAGCGCGTCGGCGTGCTGCTTGCTTTCAGCAGCGGTTAGCGGAACGTTCATCGCCTGCAGTTGCGTCCTGGCGGTCTGGGCCTCGGGTGCGATGGGGTCGCCGAGGTAAATGCCTCGATAGAGGCGCGCCGCTTCGGCCGTGTTGCCACGCATCTGGTTGGCGCGTGCCAGCGTGGAGCGGAAGTCGACCTTGTTCGCTGCGGGAGTTCCCTGCACGGCGCTCAGCACGCGGATCGCGTCGGCAGCGTCGTTATTGGCCAGGTACGCGTTTGCGAGAGCGGTCGGAACGTTCGGGACGAAGAGGCTGTTTGGGTGCTTTTGCGTAAAGCCCGAGAGGATCTGGATGGCGTCGTTGGCGTGGCCCGCTTGCAGAGCAGACTGTGCGCCGAGATAGTCGGCGTAATCGTCGAGCGCGTCCCCTGAGGCGGCGGCTTGCGCGTAGGCGCGCTGGGCGTCGCTGTAGTTGTGGTCGAGCTGTGCGGCGTGTCCGAGCGCGATGTACGCGGCCGCGGAGGCCTCGCCGGTGTGGGAGGCTGCGTAGGAACGGACGCCGGAGTACGCCGCTGCTGAACGCGTGGCGGCGAGCTGCTGGGCCATCGGGCGCAGCTGAGAGCTGGCGGTGAAAGCGCTGGAGAGGCGGCGGCTTTCGGCTGTCGCGGCCACGGCGGGAGCTTTCGTGTAGTGCTTGCCGTGTGCGGCCGCTCTGGAGGGCGCGGCTTTATGCGAGGAACGCGGCTGCGCATGGGCCGAGGACTTATGGCTGCTGGCGGCGGCATGGGGAGGGTGCGACGCGCTGCTCTTGGCGGCCGTAGTGTGCTTCTTTCTGGTTTGCGCTGCGGCATCGGCCGCGCAGCACAACGCTGCGCAACATGCCACCGTGGCGGCCGACATGCGCCACATCGTGAGCCCGAACTTCATCCTGCTCTCCATCAACGTACTGCCCCTCTGCATTGACTCTATGACGCTTGCGAGGTTGCGCCATGCACAGGAGAAGCTTTCGGTGAACCAACAGAGATACCGCGCTTGCATGGTGTCGTACACTGAATAGTGAACCGTATGCCCGTTACCAGCACATCGTCCGATCAGAACGTCGACGCTATCCCCTTCGTACCGGAGGCGGCAGAAGCTCCAGCGACCGGCCCCTTGTCCCCGGACAAGGACCTGGCCACGGTGGAGCGCGCGAAGGCTGGCGACACCGCCGCCTTCGAAGAACTGGTACGCCTGTACGAGCGCCAGATCTTCCGCACTGCGCAACACATTACCCAGAACCGCGAAGACGCCGAGGACATTACGCAGGACGTCTTCTTCAAGGCCTTCCAGAAGCTCGACCAGTTCCAGGGCAACTCCAAGTTTTCGACCTGGCTCGTTCGCATCGCGGTGAACGAGAGCCTGATGCGCTTGCGCCGCCGCAAGACCTCCAAGACCGTCTCCATGGACCAGGAGGTCGAGACGGACGAGGGCTCGATCCCCCGGGATTTTGCCGAGTGGAGGCCGAATCCGGAGCAGAATTACTCGCAATCCGAGCTTGCGGAGATCCTGCAGAAGACAATTGCAGGTTTACCGCCAGGTTTTCGCACCGTTTTCACACTGAGAGACATCGAAAACTTGTCGACGGAGGAAACTGCGGAGGCATTGGGGTTGAGCGTACCCGCAGTGAAATCCAGACTGCTGCGCGCACGACTACAATTACGCGAACGTCTCAGCCGCTACTTCCGGCAGACGAAAGAGGCCACGAAGTGAACTGCACAGAATTTCTCGCCAAACTCACCGACTTCTTCGACGGGACGATAGACCCGTCCATTATGGAAGAGGTGAAGACGCATCTGTGTAGCTGCCATCACTGCGAAGTGGTTGTCGACACGACCCGTCACACGATCGACTTCTATCGCAAGAACGAGCAGTACGACCTGCCCTCGCCCGTTGCCGATCGGCTTCGCGGCGCGATCATGGACCGCTGCCGTGCGATTGGCGTCAACAAAGATGGCCTGACGATCAACTCCAAGTCGGTGACGCCGTCCAAGGCGAAGTAAACAAGTTTTCAGGCAAGCGAAAGGGCGACCATCTGGTCGCCCTTTTCTATTGCTGTGATGCGATGCTTACTTCACGACCTGCTGGAACAGAGGCGAACCGAGCAGGCTGGCGAAGTTCGAGTCCGACGACGAGTAGTCCACGGTGAGCGTACCGCCGCTCGAGTCGATCGTGGTGCCGTCCATGGCCGACTTCTCGAGCGGGCTGCCCGAGGTCTTCTTCAGGATCATGACGCCCTTCATCAAGGTCGCTGCAGTGGCTGCGGTCATGGTGTCCGAGGTGACGACGTACATGTTGAACTTCACACCGTTGTTGAAGTCCATGGTGTAGCGAGCCGACTTCAGGCGCTGCTTTACGGTGTCGTAGTCAGCGAGCGAGGAAGCTTCGCCGAGCACGGACTTCATCATCGTCTGCGTGCCCTTCTGGTCGAGCAGGCTCCAGACCGGACGCGAGTCGACAGCGGTCATTTCGTTCATCATCTCGCTGTTCTGCAGGAAGTTCGAGATGATGCCGTCGCGGGCGTCCAGGGCCGACTTCACGGCTTCGCGGTCACCGAAGATCATGGTGGTCTGGTTCAGGAAGGCAACGCTCATGCCTGCCGAGCCCATCGGCCAGATCTCCGTGTGGCGGAGCATGACCGGCTTGGTCTTCTGCTTGGCGAAGTTTGCCATGATCTGTGCGTTCTGGAACTGACCCTGGGCCACACCGAGAATGCGAGCGCCGTCCGCACCGGGAGCGCGGAAGGCGGCGAAGGCGAGCGTTTCCGCGTCGCGATCCACCTTGAGGCCGGAGGTCTTCAGCGCGGTTTCGAGGCGCTTCAGCTCGGGCGGAAGTACGCGGTCCTTCAGCTGCATCGCGGCCGGCGACTGCTGCATCGCCTTGTAGTCGACAACGATGATCTGCTGAACGTCCTTCGGAATGGAGGAACGAGCGTCTACGCTCAACTGTGCGGCATGAGCGGCGGTGGCGGCCATCATGGCGAGCCCCGCGAAGGTGGTCCCAAACTTCATGAACTTGCTGGTGGTCACGTTTACTCCCGAATCGGTCGCTTCCTGGCGGAAGCCGTTCTTATTCTCGCTGAATCTTTGGGTACTGACAACAGTTTGGACGCACGACCGAGCGAAGGGTTAGAGGAAACCGTCGCTTAGCCATTTAGGGCCATAAAAGAGGACTTTGCAAGCGCCGTTCCAGCACCTTTTGCGCTGGATCGAAATCCGGAATCTCGCGAACCCAGTCGGCCGTGGGGTCAAACGCCTCTTCGGGCACGAGGCCGATGAGTTCCCCGTCGCCAATTTTCGCGCCGTGCTGCTCGGCGATCTCGCGGACCATCGCGTGCACCTTGGAGACCGGCGTCCGGGTAAAGTCGGTAATGTTCATGCTGATCTGCGCGCGATCATTGGCCATCACGCCCATGGTCTTCACGCCGAGATGGCCGACGGAGGAGTTGCGAACCTCCTTGGCGATCGTGCGCGCCAGGCCGACGTCGGAGGTCTCGCCCTCGCCGAGGTAGATGTTGTAGGCGATCAGAAACTGACGCGCGCCAATGGCCGAAGCGCCAGCCGTCGCATGGAGCTCGGGGCCGCCGATGTCCGGACGACGCGTGGAGTCGCGCTGAACTTCGCGGGAGAGTCCTTCAAATTGTCCGCGGCGAACGTCTTCGAGGTTCACGCGGTCCGGGCGTGAAGCTGCAGCCTGGTAGAGATAGACCGGCACGCCGAAACGCCGCCAGATGCCCATGCCCGCCTGCCGCGCCAGCATGGCACACTGCACCAGCGAGACTCCGGAGACAGGGACGAACGGAATAACGTCCGCAGCGCCGATGCGTGGATGAACGCCGGTCTGTTGGGTGAGGTCGATGAGTTCTGCGGCCTTGCCTGCTCCGCGGATGGCGGCCTCGACGACGGCTTCCGGCATACCGGCGATCGTCACGACCGAGCGATTGTGGTCCGAATCCATCGACCAGTCGAGCAGGTGTACGCCGTCCACGCGCATGGCGCGGACGATTTCGACGACCTTGTCGCGGTCTACGCCCTCTGAGAAATTCGGGACGCACTCGACGATAGGATGCTGATCATGGGAGTTCTGGTCAGGCATTTACTTCCACCACGTGTAGCCAAGCGTGAACTGCACACCGGTGTTGACGCCCGGGTTCTTGTCGCCGAGCGAAGCCGAGGAGATGTGCACCCCGTTCGCGCTGAAATCGAGCGAGCGGCGGGGCTTCGGGAAGTAGTGCATGCCGACGCCGAACTGCGGGTCGAAGTTCCAGACGCTCGTGTCGGCGTTGGGGCCGTTCTGCGAAAGGTCGAGCGGGTTTGTGTTGCCGATCGGCGGATATTTGCGGGTGGTGTAGATCAGCCCGCCAGCGCCCTGGATCCAGGGCTGGATCTTGCCGCCGTGGTTCATGTTGATGCGCAGCTTGATCGGCACAATGCTGACGCCGCGGTAGGTTCCGCCGGTGTTCGTGGGGCCGGAGCAGCTTGTCGTGGTGGTGCCGGTGGCGACGCAGTTCAGCTTCTGGAACTTCGGAGTGTAGCTCTGCCACAGCGGCAGCACCTCTACCCCGTACTCGAAGTTCGCCTTGAGCGAAGTGTAGTCGTCGGTGAGGATGCGGCCGGCCTGCACGCCTGCTGAGAAAAAGTGATACGCCGTGCGGTCTTCGAGGCCATTGCCGCCCTGCACGAAGACGCCGTACTCCCACTTGGGGGCAGGCGTGTTCAGGATGCCGTTGCCGGTGTCCTTGCGGATCGCCTGCTGCGCGTTTGCCACGGGGAAAACCATCAACGCCAAAAGGCCAAGAGCAAACTTCTTCACTTACCACTCCTTCACAGGCGAACGCCGCCAGCATTGTGGCGGCGTTCGCGGCTACCTGTACTTCAGATGAACGCTACGCCGAGGCCGATTCCTCATCCATGTCAAAGTTCGAATACACATTCTGCGTGTCGTCGAGGTCTTCGAGCGTGTCGAGCAGGCGGAGCATTGCTGCGGCCTGTGCGCCTTCGAGCTTGGTGTAGGTCGAGGGGATCATCGTGACTTCAGCCGACGCAGGCGTAATGCCTGCCGACGTTACAGCGTCCTTTACGGCCTGGAAATCGCTGGGAGCGGTCGTGACTTCCCAGTAGTTGCCTTCGCCGGAGAGGTCTTCTGCGCCAGCGTCGAGCACGATTTCGGTGAGCTTGTCTTCATCAGCCGCGTCCTTCTCGATGACGATCAGGCCCTTCTTCGAGAACATGAACGACACCGAGCCGGATTCGCCCATGTTGCCGCCCTGTTTGGAGAAGGCGTGACGAACTTCACTCACCGCGCGGTTGCGGTTGTCGGTCAGCACTTCGACGATGACGGCGACGCCACCGGGGCCGTAGCCCTCGTAGACGATGTCTTCGTAGCTTGCGCCTTCGATTTCACCGGTACCGCGCTTCACGGCGCGGGCGATGTTGTCGTTGGGCATGTTCTCGGCTTTCGCCGCTGCGATGGCGGTACGCAGACGCGGATTGCCGTCCGGATCTCCGCCGCCGGCCTTAGCCGCGACCATGATTTCCTTGATCAGGCGGGTGAAGATCTTGCCACGCTTGGCGTCGAGAGCGCCCTTCTTATGCTTGATTGTTGCCCATTTTGAATGGCCGGACATGCTTTGAGACCTCGAACAGATGTGTCGATTTCCGTGGCTCGACATGAAACAGGCCGCCAGAGAGGCGGCCGCGGTGCCACAGTCGTCAGCCGAAGTTTACCACCGGCTGGCGACGCTCGAAAACCTCAGCGTGCTATCGCGTGAGTTTTCAACAACTATCTTGCGTTCATCGCCTCGTCACACGAGCTACGTTACGAAGCTGTAACAAATCGACCGCTCGGCATGAGAACATAGGGTACGTACCACGGCCACTGCGAATGCGTCGTAGGCGTGTTCGCGCAACGTCACTCACTAACGTCTGTGGGGATTCATGTGCGGCATTGTGGGCGTCTTCGGACATCGCCCTGTAAGTCAGGTTATTTACGATTCCCTCTCCATGCTCCAGCATCGCGGGCAGGACGCGGCGGGTATCGCTACATCGTTTCTCAATCGCTTCTATCTGCATAAGGGCAACGGCCTCGTCACCGAGGTTTTTGATGTCGCGTCGATGGCCAAACTGCTTGGCGACATGGGCATCGGCCACGTACGCTACCCGACGGCCGGTTGCGGCTCGGTAGCGGAAGCGCAGCCGTTCTATGTGAACTCGCCGCACGGCATCGTCTTCGCGCACAACGGCAATCTGACGAACGTGGACGAGATTATCGAGACGGTCTTCGAGAAGGACCTGCGGCATCTCAATACGACCTCTGACAGCGAAGTCATGCTGAATGTCTTCGCCCACGCGCTCGGCAAACGAGACGCCATTCGCCCGACGCCGGAAGATGTCTTCGCTGCGGTGGAAGACACGCACAGTCTCTGCAAGGGTGGATACGCCGTGGTCGCGATGATCTCGACGGTGGGCATCGTTGCCTTCCGCGATCTGCACGGCATTCGCCCGCTCGTCTACGGCCAGCGCACCATCCACGGCCGCACGGATTACATGGTCGCGAGCGAGAGCGTTGCGCTGCAGGTGGATGGCTTCGAGTTGGTACGCGACCTCGAGCCGGGTGAATGTCTCTTCATCGACATTCATGGCAAGCTGCACACGTACAAGACGAAGCTCCCGCATACGAATGCGCCGTGCCTGTTTGAGTTTGTGTACCTCGCGCGTCCGGATTCTGTGCTTGATGGCGCGAGCGTCTACCAGTGCCGCATCAACATGGGCGACAAGCTGGCCGACAAGATTCTCCGCGAATGGCCGGACGTGAAGATCGACGCAGTGGTGCCGATCCCTTCGACCAGCCGCACCTCTGCGATCGAGATTGCGAACCGGCTCGGTATTCCCTATCGCGAAGGCTTCGTGCGCAATCGCTACGTGGGCCGCACCTTCATCATGCCCGGCAATGAACAGCGCAAGGCGTCAATTCGTCGCAAGCTGAATCCGATCCCGCAGGAGTTCAAGGACAAGAACGTTCTGCTGGTAGACGACTCCATCGTGCGAGGCAACACGATCAAAGAGATCATCGCGATGACGCGCGAACTTGGAGCGAAGAATGTTTACGTCTGCTCCGCTTCGCCCATGGTGATCTACCCGAACGTCTATGGCATCGACATGCCTTCGCGCGCGGAACTCGTGGCGAGCGGCAAGACACTCGATGAACTGGCCGAAGAGATCGGGGCGGACAAGGTCATCTTCCAGGACCTCGAAGACCTGAAGCAGTCCGTGACCGAGTGTGCGCCACATCTCACGGAGTTTGAAGGCTCGGTGTTTGATGGGCACTACATCACGGGTGACGTGACGGAGGAGTATCTCCGCGCGCTCGAAAAACAACGCAATGACGCAACCAAGATCAACGAAGATGTCACCAGCCACATCACGAGAAACCTTGCAGCACACCTCTAGTTCTGTCTCCGGCCAACGCATCCTGGTACTGCCAGGAGAGAGTGTCTTTTCATCCTTTGAAGCCGATCGCCTGCTGGCGAAGCTCGGTGCTGGTGTGTCTGCGGTAGAAGGCCAGTACGTCTACATCCTTGCGTTGAAGCCGGGTGTAGACGAGCTGCCTGCCGAGGAGTTGAAGAAGCTCGGCGGCCTGGTGGAGTTGAGCGCGGAGCCGCTTCCCTCTTCCGGCCTTTGGATCGGCCCGCGCCCCGGCACGATCAGCCCCTGGTCGAGCAAAGCAACGGACATTCTGCGGAACACGGGCTTCGTGGCGGTCGATCGCATTGAGCGTGCGCGCGTGGTTTCAATCGCAGGTACGGTCTCGATCGATGAAGTCGCGGCGGGGCTGTTTGATCGCATGACGGAGGCGGTCTTCGTAGACGGCGCCGCAAGCTTTTCTGCCCTGTTCGCCGAGCACCATGCGCGTCCGTTGACGCATGTCGACGTGCTGACGCGCGGTGCGGCTGCGATCGAAGAGGCAGATCGCGAGCTGGGACTCTCGCTGGCCGCCGATGAAATCGCGTACCTCGTGCGTGAGTTCACCGCGCTCGGCCGCAACCCGACGGACGTGGAACTCTACATGTTTGCGCAAGCGAACAGCGAGCACTGCCGCCACAAGATCTTCAACGCCTCGTGGACGATTGATGGTCAGCCGCAGGAGCATTCCCTCTTCGGCATGATTCGCAACACCTACGAGAAGTCGAGTGAGAACGTGCTCTCGGCGTATCGCGACAATGCGGCGGTCATCAGCGGATCGAAGGGCTCACGCTTCTTCCCTGAGCCGGGCAGCCATGAGTATAAGGCGCACGAGGAAGATGTCCACATTCTCTGCAAGGTAGAGACTCACAACCATCCGACGGCGATTTCGCCCTTTCCGGGCGCGGCGACGGGCGCGGGTGGTGAGATCCGCGATGAAGGCGCTACCGGTCGCGGCGCGAAGCCGAAGGCTGGGCTTGCGGGTTTCACGGTTTCGAATCTGCGCATCCCCGAGCTGACGCAAGCGTACGAGTTTGCCGAAGACAAGCCTGCAAACATTGCAAGTCCGCTCGACATCATGATGGAAGCGCCGCTTGGCGCCGCGGCTTATAACAACGAGTTTGGTCGCCCGAACCTGACCGGCTACTTCCGCACCTTCGAGCAGCGTGATGGCGATCGCACGTGGGGATATCACAAGCCGATCATGCTCGCAGGTGGTCTCGGTAGCATTCGCGCAGAGCATGTCGAGAAGGGCGCGATGAAGCCCGGCTATAAGCTCGTCGCGCTCGGTGGGCCGTCGATGCTGGTTGGCCTTGGCGGCGGTGCTGCATCGTCTGGTTCTTCAGGACAGAATGAACAGCTCGACTTCGCCAGCGTGCAGCGCGAGAACCCTGAGCTCGAGCGCCGTGCGCAGGAAGTGATTGATCGTTGCTGGCAGATGGGCGACGCGAATCCGATTGCGTTCATTCATGATGTCGGCGCTGGTGGTCTGTCGAACGCGTTCCCGGAACTCGTGAAGGACGGCGGTCTTGGCGGAGACTTCGACCTGAATGCGGTGCCGCGTGCGGAAGCAGGTCTGAGCCCGCTCGAGCTCTGGTGCAACGAGTCGCAGGAGCGCTACGTGCTTGCGATCGCACCGGAGAACCTCGACATTTTCATCGCCCTCTGCGAGCGCGAGCGCTGTCCGTATGCCGTGGTCGGCACGGGCACTGCGGAGCAGGAACTCAAGCTGCGCGACGGCGATGCGAACCCTATCGATCTGCCCATGCAGCTCCTCTTCGGCAAGCCGCCGAAGATGCAGCGCAGCTTCGAGCGTATCGACCTGGCTCAGCGGTCGCTTGATCTTTCGAAGATCACGCTTGCAGAGGCTATCGAGCGCGTCCTCCGCGTGCCTGCGGTCGCTTCGAAGAACTTTCTGATCACCATTGGCGATCGTTCTATCGGCGGACTCACGGTGCAGGATCAGATGGTAGGCCCGTGGCAGGTTCCGGTTGCCGACTGTGCTGTCACGATGACCTCGCACGGCTCAAAGACCGGCGAAGCGATGGCCATCGGCGAGCGCACGCCGCTTGCGGTGATCGATGCGGCAGCGTCGGCGCGCATGGCTGTGGGTGAGGTGATTACGAACCTTGCTGGAGCCGCGATTTCCAAGCTCTCGGACATCAAGCTCTCCGCTAACTGGATGGCCGCTGCCGGCGAGCCCGGCCAGGACGAAGCGTTGTATGACGCGGTGAAGGCTGTAGGCATGGAGCTATGCCCTGCTCTCGGCATCACGATTCCTGTCGGCAAAGATTCGATGTCCATGCGCACACGCTGGAGTGATGACGGTGCGGCGAAGTCAGTTGCGTCGCCGCTCTCGCTGATCATCTCGGGCTTCGCGCCGGTGGAAGACGTTCGCCGCACGTTGACGCCGAGCTTCGAAGACAAGAGCGCGGCGTTGCTGCTTGTAGACTTTGGTGTCGCCGTTCCTCGCATGGGCGGATCCGCGCTCGCGCAGGCGTTTGGACTCATGGGCAACGATGCGCCTGATACGCCGGAGCCTGCGAAGCTCAAGGCCTTCTTCGACGTTATCCAACGCCTTAACCGTGATGGGCTGCTGTTGGCTTACCACGATCGCAGTGATGGCGGCCTCCTCTCCACCTTGCTCGAGATGGCGTTTGCCAGCCAGAGCGGACTTCAAGTAAGCGACGAAGTGTCGACTATTGAGGGACTTTTTAACGAAGAACTTGGTGGCGTGATCGCCGTTCGGCGTGAAGACCGCTCACAAGTTGTGAGCATCATTCTCAGCGCTGGTTTGCATGTGGTCTATGCAGCAGATGCGATTGCCGAGAACCAGATCGTCGTTGGTGCGGAGCTCTACAAGAGTTCACGCACGGGCCTCCAGAAGGTCTGGTCGGAGACGTCGCATGCGGTCGCTCGCCGTCGAGATAATCCCTCATGCGCAGACCAGGAATTTGCGCTGCTCGAGGATGCAACGCGTCCGGGCATCGCGGTCCGCGCGAGCTTCGATCTCGCGGAGCGTCCGGCTGCGCCGTTCCTGAAGCTGGCTCGTCCGCGTGTAGCGATCTTGCGCGAGCAAGGTGTGAACGGACAGGTTGAAATGGCCGCAGCGTTTGATCGCGCGGGCTTCACGGCTGTCGATGTGCACATGAGCGATCTGCTTGCCGGTCGCGCGCATCTGAACGACTTCACCGGCCTCGCCGCTTGCGGTGGATTCAGCTATGGCGACGTGCTTGGCGCGGGCTCCGGCTGGGCGAAGACAATTCTCTACAACGATCAGCTTGCGGAGATGTTTGCGAACTTCTTCGCGCGCGAGAGCACCTTCTCGCTCGGCGTTTGCAACGGTTGCCAGATGATGGCGCAACTTCGCGACCTGATCCCCGGCGCCGCACACTGGCCGCGATTCCTGCGCAACACTTCCGCGCGCTTTGAGGCTCGCATCTGCATGGTGGAGATTCCTGAATCGCCTTCGATCATGTTCGCGGACATGGCTGGATCGCAGATGCCGATCGCGATTGCGCACGGCGAAGGCCGAGTGCACGAAGCGCCTGCTGATGCTGCCGTCGCCATGCGCTATGTCGACACCTACGGCAAGGCAACGCAGCAATATCCGCTGAATCCGAATGGATCGGCCGACGCCATCGCTGGTTTCACGAGCGATGATGGTCGCGCGCTGATTGTGATGCCACACCCCGAGCGCGTCTTCCTGGGTGAGCAGCACACGTGGACCCGCAAGCTTGAACACAGCCCCTGGCAGCGCATGTTTGATAACGCGCGCAAGTGGATTGGATAAGGACTCATGAGCAAACCTGAAACCATCGATTACAAATCTGCAGGCGTCGACATCGAGGCCGGTAACGAAGCTGTCCGCCGCATGAAGCAGCATGTGGCGAAGACGCATACCTCCGCCGTGCTCTCGGGCCTCGGCGCGTTCGGCTCGCTCTTTTCGCTGAAGGACGCCGTGGCCGGGCTCGCTGATCCCGTGATGGTGCAAAGCACCGACGGCGTTGGCACGAAGACGAAGGTCACCGTGATGGCCGGTCGCTACGAAGAGCTCGGCCGTGATCTTGTCGCCGCGGTTGCAGGCGACATCGCCGTGATGGGCGCGCGTCCGTTGACCTTCCTCGATTACCTCGGCATTCACAAGGTGGAGCCTGAGATCATCGAGGCGATTGTGCGCGGCATGAGCGATGCTTGCGCCGAAGCAGGCATCGCCCTCGTGGGTGGCGAGACCGCCGAGATGCCTGCGGTCTATGCTCCGGGCGAACTGGATGTGGTGGGGTTCGTTACAGGTGTTGTGGACCGCGAGAAGCTGCTTGATGGCTCGACTACGCAGGAAGGCGATGTGGTGTACGGCGTAGAGTCCACGGGCCTGCACACCAATGGCTGGTCGCTAGCGCGCAAGCTGCTCTTCCAGGTCGCGAAGCATAAGGTGGACGACACGCCTGCAGAGCTCGAAGGCAAGAGCCTTGCGGATGTACTGCTCGCGCCACATGCGAATTATGTGAAGCCGATTCGTCGCGCGCTCGATGCAGGGCTGCCGATCCGCGGCATGGCGCATATCACCGGCGGTGGACTCGTGGAGAACACGCCGCGCGTGCTGCCCGAAGGTTTTGGTGCGGACATCGATGTTCGCTCGTGGGCTGCACAGCCGATCTTCGCGCTGCTGCAGAAGCTTGGCAACATCGATGCGGAAGAGATGCACCGCGTCTTCAACATGGGTGTTGGTCTTGCGATCATCGCTCCTGCCGGACTGCTTGAAGAGTTGAGCACGGCGTTTGCGCCCTTCCGCGTTTGGGAGATCGGCAAGGTCACGAGAGCACATGCGGGCGTCAAGCTCGTGGAGGCAGAGTGATCGATCCGCAAACACTCATCGCTGCTATCCCGGGTTGCCTTGCGCAGACGGACGTTCCAACGGGCACGAAGTACACAGGCAAGGTGCGCGACACGTATGACCTGAATGATGGTCGCTTGCTGTTGATCACCACCGACCGTCAGAGCGGCTTCGATCGTTTGCTGGGCGCGATTCCCTACAAGGGGCAGGTGCTGAATCGCACGTCTCTGTGGTGGTTTGAACGTACGCAGCACATCGTGCCGAACCACGTGCTGGCAAGTTCGCACGCGAATGCGTTGCTGGGCCGCAAATGTACGGTGCTTCCGATCGAGTTCGTGGTGCGTGGATACCTCACGGGTTCGACCGATACATCGATCTGGACGAAGTATCAGAACGGCGAACGCAGCTTCGCGACGATCACGCTTCCTGATGGCATGAAGAAGAACCAGCCGTTGCCGCAGAACATCGTGACGCCAACGACGAAGGAAACGACGCATGATCGCCCCATCACCGGGGAGGAGATTGTGAGTGAGGGCTGGCTGACCGCAGAGCAATGGGCTTACTGCCAGATGAAGGCGCTTGAGCTCTTCGCGTTCGGTCAGCAGGAGGCCGCGAAGCATGGGCTGATTCTCGTCGATACGAAGTACGAGTTCGGCGTGGACAGCGAAGGCACGATTCGCCTGATCGACGAAGTGCATACGCCTGACTCGAGCCGCTACTGGTTGGCTGATTCTTACGAGCAACTCGTGGCGGATGGCAAAGAGCCGCACATGATCGACAAAGAGTTCTTTCGCCTGTGGTTCCGCGAGCGCTGCGATCCTTACGCAGATGCGACATTGCCCACGCCGCCGCCAGAGCTGATCGCGGAGCTTGCAGCGCGCTACATTCAGCTCTTCGAGACCATTACGGGCGAGACCTTCGCGCCCGATCCTCGTCCGCTGAACGCAACGATCGCGGAGGCGCTCGCCTAATGTCGGAATGCATCCTCATCGTTGGCTCAGGCGCTCGCGAACACGCTATTGCTGTCGCGCTCGCTCGCTCGCCGCAGCAGCCCGAAGTGCTTTGCTTCGGCAGCGCACGTAACCCCGGCATCGCGGCACTCGCTTCCGCCTACACCACGGGCAAGACGACGGATGCTGTCGCTGTGGCGCGTTTTGCGGTGGAGCATCAGGCGACGATTGCGATCGTTGGGCCTGAAGATCCGCTTGCTG
The DNA here is from genome assembly GCF_025685575.1 of Granulicella cerasi. Taxonomy (NCBI): domain Bacteria; kingdom Pseudomonadati; phylum Acidobacteriota; class Terriglobia; order Terriglobales; family Acidobacteriaceae; genus Granulicella; species Granulicella cerasi. The sequence goes on along the minus strand of NZ_JAGSYD010000004.1, from coordinate 271,234 downwards.
CAGGTGTGGCCGATGCGCTGTGGAGCGCTGGCGTTCCGAATGTGGGGCCTACGGCTTCGCTGGCGCGGCTTGAATCGAGTAAGGGCTTTACCCGTTCGCTGCTGGACACTGCGGGCATCGACGCGAACCCTGCGTTTGAGCGCTTCACTTCGATGGATGGCGTTCAGGAATGGCTCGACCGTTTCCCCGCTGCCCATGTCATCAAGGACGATGGCCTTGCTGGCGGCAAGGGCGTCAAAGTCTACGGCGATCATCTGCATTCACTGGAAGAGAGCCTGGCTTACTGCGAAGAGTTGACCGCTGCGGGGCGTCCGTTTGTGCTGGAGGAAAAGCTCATTGGGCAGGAGTTTTCGCTGCTGAGTTTTTCTGACGGCACAACGCTGCGACACATGCCCGCCGTGCAGGACCACAAACGCGCCTACAACAACGACGAAGGCCCGAACACCGGCGGCATGGGAACGTATACCGATGCTGATGGATCGTTGCCGTTCCTCGAGCCGAACGACATTGCCCTTGCGCAGAGCATCAACGAGCGCACGATTGCGGCGTTGCGTGAGCAATGCGGTGAGCCGTATCGCGGCATCCTCTACGGCGGCTTTATTGCGACAGCAACGGGCGTTCGGCTCATCGAATACAACGCGCGTTTCGGCGATCCTGAATCGCTGAATCTTCTAACCTTGCTCGAGAGCGACTTCGTTGCGATCTGTCGCGGAATCGCCGATGAGAAGCTTGACTCCGTTGAAGTGAAGTTCAACGCGCAGGCGAGTGTATGCAAGTACATCGTGCCTGAGGGATATCCTGAAGCTCCGCGCAAAGGCGATGATGTTGTGTTGCCTTCAGGCCTTCCCTCCGCGGTGACGACATACCTTGGAGCGGTGGACGAGAAGGATGGTCAGCTCGTCGCGACTGGTTCGCGCACGGTGGGGTTTGTTGCTGTGGGCAGCACGATCGCCGAAGCTGAAGCGCTCTGCCAGCAGGCTTGCGATGCTGTCAGTGGCCCGTTCTTCTTCCGTTCGGACATCGCGACAAAGCCCGCGCTGGATCTCCGCATTCGCATGATGAAGGAGCTGCGCGCACGATGAGCCAGACTCCACTCAAGGTCGCGGTACTCGGTTCCACGCGGGGCACCGCCATGCAAGGTCTGCTGAATGCGATTCGAGAGAAGTCGCTCGACGTTGAGCTCGTGCTTGTACTCTCCGACCGCGAAAACGCAGGGATTCTTGAGCGCGCACAACTGCATAATGTGCCGTCGCTCTGGATTCCGGCGAAGGGCGTGTCGCGCGAGGCGTGGGAGGCGGAAGCGACGAAAGCTCTACGAGCAGTGGGTGCGGACTTGGTGTTGATGATCGGCTTCATGCGTATCGTGACGCCGCAGTTCGTGAATGATTGGCGAGGCAAGCTGCTCAACGTGCATCCCTCGTTGCTGCCGCTATTCGCAGGCGGCATGAACATGGACGTTCACGCGGCCGTGCTTGCTGCTGGCGTCGACGAGACGGGATGCACGATCCACCATGTGACTGAAGAGGTGGATGGAGGCCCGATCGTGTTGCAGATGCGCTGCCCTGTTTTGCCGGGCGATACCCCTGAAACGCTGAAGGACCGCGTGCAGGCTCTCGAACAACAAGCGTTCGTAGAAGTGCTGCGCCACTGGAGCAAACGATGACAACGAAGAAGAAGGTCGCGCCCGTTGCGGGCATCATCATGGGCTCGAAGTCTGACTGGCCCACCATGGAAGCTGCTGCGAAGACGCTCGATGAGTTTGGCGTGGCGTATGAAGTTGAAGTGGTGAGTGCGCATCGCACGCCCGACAAGATGATGCGTTATGCGGAGTCGGCGAAGGCCCGCGGCTTGCGTGCCATCATCGCTGGCGCTGGCGGAGCGGCGCATCTGCCGGGCATGGTCGCATCGAAGACGACCGTTCCGGTACTCGGTATCCCGGTGAAGAGCCGCGCGTTGAATGGCCTTGATTCGCTGCTTTCGATCGCGCAGATGCCAGCTGGCGTTCCTGTTGCGACGTTTGCGATCGGCGAAGCGGGAGCGCGCAATGCGGCGCTCTTTCTGGTGTCGATGCTCGCGGCGCACGATGAGACGTTGGCGAAGAAGATCGAACTCTTTCGCTCCAAGCAAACGAAGACGGTTTTGAAGGGACCTGACCCCCGCAAATGAGTAATGCATCCAAGCCGCGCGTCGGCATTCTTGGCGCTGGACAACTTGCGCTTATGCTCGCTGAGGCGGGTGAGCGCATTGGCGTCGACGTGATCTGTGCTGGGTCCACGGGCGATTGCGCAGAGCAAGTCGCTCCGCTCATCGTGGTGGATCTGGAGCATGTCGATGAGGTTCAGACCTTCGCCGATACGGTGGATGTGCTGACGCTCGAAAGCGAAAACATCGAGGCTCCCGTGCTCGCGAATCTTACGAATCTCGCACCGAATGCTGGTGCCGTGAAGATCGCGCAGGACCGTCTCTTTGAGAAGGACTTCCTTCGTTTCAATGGCGTGGCGACAGCTCCTTACGCGGAGATCAATTCCCTGCGCGATTTGACCGAGGCGCTCAAGGTCATCGGTGCGCCGAGCATCCTGAAGACGCGTCGTCTCGGCTATGACGGCCGCGGTCAGGTTCGCATCTCGCATGTGGATGAGGCTGCATCGGCCTGGGCACATACCGGCGGAGCGCCGTGCATTCTTGAGGGCATGGTGGACTTCGAATGCGAGGTTTCGCTGATTGCTGCACGCAGCGCTAACGGCGAGCTGGCGTTCTATCCACTAGTACGCAATGAACATCGCGCCGGCATTCTGCGTGTTTCGACGGCCCCGTACGAGAACAAGAAGATGCAGAAGCTTGCGGAGAAACACCTGAAGTCTCTGCTGCAGGCACTGGATTACGTCGGTGTGCTCACGGTCGAGTTCTTCGTGACGTACGACAGCCTGATTGCGAACGAGATGGCCCCGCGTGTTCACAACAGCGGCCACTGGACGATCGAAGGCTCAGAGACTTCGCAGTTTGAAAACCATTTGCGCGCGGTACTGGGATGGCCGTTGGGTTCGACGGCGAGCAAGCCCACCGTGATGCTCAACTGCATCGGCTCCATGCCGACGCTGGAAGAGACCAAGGCGTTCCCTGCGCTGCACCGCCACGACTATGGCAAGGCTGCACGCGAAGGACGCAAGGTCGGCCACCTCACGATCGCCGCAGAAGAAACTGCGACGATCGAAGAGTGGAAGAAGCGACTGGCAGACTAGTACAACTCGGCGACGAAGAGGTCGTCGAGCGTTTCACGGCGACGAATCAGGACGGTCTTGCCGTCTTCGATCAGCACCTCTGCCGGATGGACGCGCGTGTTGTAGTGCGACGCGAGCGACATGCCGTAAGCGCCTGCATCGAGCAGCGCTACCAGATCACCGGAGCGAAGCTCTGCGGTCTCACGGTCCTGCGCGAAGAAGTCTCCGCTTTCGCACACCGGCCCGACGATGTCGGCTTTGCTGGCCGGACGCGACGCGTCGAGCAGCACCGGCACGATCTCGTGGTGGGCCTTGTACAGCGCGGGGCGGATGAGATCATTCATCGCAGCGTCCGCGATCACGAAGCGCTTGGCGCCGTTTTGCTTGGTGTAGAGCACACGCGTAACGAGAGCGCCCGCCTGCGCGATGATGAAGCGGCCGGGCTCGAGTAGCAGATGTGCGTCGAAGCCTTCGAGCACCGAGCGGAGTGCCTTGGCGTACTGTTGCACGCTGGCTGCCGGATCGAATGCGGCTGTTCCGTATTCGATGCCGAAGCCACCGCCTGCATCGACGTTGCGAAGGTTGATGCCATCCTTACGCAGCTCTTCGACGAGTTCGCGCACGCGCTGCAAGGCAGCCGCGAAAGGCTCAACGGAGCGGATCTGCGAACCGATGTGAACGCTGACGCCGGTGGGTTCGATGCCTTCCAGTTGCGCCGCGCGGGCGTATACCTGGCGAGCACGCGCGATGGCGATGCCGAACTTGTGCTCGCTCATGCCGGTCGAAATGTACGGGTGCGTTTCCGCGAAGACGTCCGGGTTCACGCGCAGTGCTACGCGTGCTGTCTTGCCGAGTGCTTGCGCGCGTTCTGCGAGCAACTCAAGTTCGGCTTCGCTCTCCACGTTGAACTGCAGGATGCCTGCTTCGAGAGCAGCATCCATCTCCCACGCCTGCTTGCCGACGCCGGAGAACACGACGCGGCTAACGGCCTCTGGCGCCGCGCGTCGAACACGCTCCAACTCGCCACCGGAGACGATATCGAAGCCGCATCCTAATGCGCCGAGACGCTTCAACAAGCCAAGCGCGGAGTTGGCCTTCACGGCGTAGCAGATGGTGTGATCGACACCAGCGAAGCCGTTGGCGATCATCGCCACGCGCTCGCGGACGGCGTCGGCGCTGTACACGTAAAGCGGTGTGCCGAACTCATCGGCGAGCGCGGCGACGTCGACGCCGGAACATACGAGGCGATCGCCGTCGTACACGAAAGGTCTGGGAGAAGCTGAGGAACTCACCAGACCATTCTAACGGGCGGCGTTACTGCGCTCCAGCGCTGTTCTGCGGCGGAGCCATCGGCACGAACTCTTCGTTCGGCATCACCAGCCAGGCAATGAGGTAAGCAACGATCGGCAGGCCTGCGAACAGGATGCAAAGCGCCACCACGAGACGCACGATCGCTACGTCGATCGCGTAGTAGCGCGCGATGCCTGCGCAAACACCGGCGATCATGCGGCCTTCCTGTGGCCGAACGAAGCGCGAACGCGGTCCGCTATAGCCATAGAGGGTTTCGGGAACGACATACGCTCCACAATGACTGCAAAAACGAGCGCCGGACTGAACTTCCTTACCGCAAACTGTGCACATCATGATGACACCTCCGAAAACTGCAACGTTCTCAGATACGCAAACATCACGAGCTCGGTTCCCTGCGATTTAGCGGGTGTACGGCTGTTTCAGATATTTCCTCGCCGCGTCAGCTTGCGACTGATCTCCGCCGGGAGCTGCGGCCATGTTGTAGAGCCGCACCGCCTGTGTACGGTCGTGCAGCAGATCGTACATATTGCCGGCGTTCAACTGCGCGCGCTTGCGAAGCCAGTCGCTGCAGTTAGGCTGTTGTGCCGCCTTGAGGAAGCTATCTGCCGCGCCTTGAATATCGTTGTAGCCGCGCTGCGTCTCGCCGAGACCGAAGTACGCGAGCTGAAGGCGGGGCTCCGTGAAGTAGCCCGGCTTCCCTGCATCTTCGAGCACCTTCTTGTACTCGGCGATGGCTTGCACGCCCTGGCCATCATCCTTCAGCAGGTTCGCAACTTCGAGGCGAAACAGAAAGTCGCGCGGATACTGCTGCGCGAGCGAACGCTCCACCTGAAGAGCTTCGGAGTAGCGGCCGTCGTGACGCAGAAAGAGGCTCAACGCTGTGCGTGATTCAACGCTCGTCACAGGGCCATGCGCTGCGGAGATGCGCAGCATTTCGAGGCCGCGCTGCTTGTTGCCTCCCACGCCGAAGAAGCCTACAAGGATGCGGATGACGCGCGGCAGGCTTGCGACTGCGTACTGCTGGATGCCCACAGCCATATTGGCGTCGGCGTACTGCGGATCGATCTTCAGCGCGGCCTCGGAGTCGTTGCGAGCAGACAAGCCCTGCTTCGCTGCGGCCGACCAGGAATGGTCGACGAGAATCAGAAACGACGCGTGCATTCCCTTTGCATACGAGCGCGCGAAGAGGGCGTTCTTGTCATTGGGATCTTTCTTCAATGCCGAATCGCACATGTCGATGACGCGATTGGAGAGGTCTTCGATCTGCTGTCGCACGGCGGGTGACACGTTCACCTGACGTTTGTTCAGCAGGAAAGAATCGTGCGCGTAGTACGTCGTGTCGAGCAGATCCTGAATGTAAAGCTCGCGAAAAAGCGTGCCCAGCAACAGGTAGTTGTAGGCCATAGGATCGTTGGGATGTTGCTGCGCGACTATTTGCCAACCATGCAGCGCGTCGTTGAAGTCGAGGCTGTAAAAGTGGTCGAACGCCTGGCGGACCTGCGGATCAACGTTCAGCGGCGCCGTGTGTGGCGGCACGGCCATCTGCGCGGATGCGACTGAGGAGATCGACGTTGCGGCCACGGCCAGCAACAGGAGACGACGAAACTGTCCGCAAACACCCACGAGACCACTCCTTCGCGTCCGCGTACGACGCATCTAAAACTATACCGGCCAAGGCGCCAACTATACCGGCCACGGCGCCGAGGCGTATAAGTAGAGACGAGATGGAAATGTTTCTGTTTATCGCGGCTGTTGCTCTGCTGGTCATTGGCAGCGCGGTGTATATCTTCTTCGGCACCCAGCGCGCCATCGTCCCGCCCGTTCGCCATACGCGCGCCGAGTACCTGCATGACCGTAAGACCGTGATTTACGACAACCTGCGTGACCTGAACTTCGAGTTCCGCGCGGGCAAGTATCCTGTGGCCGATTACGAGTTGCAACGCACGGCGCTGGAGGCTGAGGCCGCGTCGGTTGTCAGCGAACTCGAGCGGTTGCAGTCGCATCAGACCGCCTAAGCTCCCGATAACAGAACAGCGCAAGCCGCGACGATAGTATCCTTGAGACGTGCTACAGCTACGTTTTCGCCCTCTCGTCCTGGCTCTCTGCTCTCTCTCGCTTCCGGCGCTTGCCGCGACGCCGATCACCGGTACGGTGACGAACAAGACCACGGGCAAGCCCGCGGCCGGCGACGACGTGGTGCTCATCCGTCTCGCGCAGGGCATGCAGGAGTCCACGCGCACCAAGACCGACAGCAAGGGCCACTACACGCTCGAGGTGCCGGACGAAGGTCTGCACCTCATCCGCGTCATGCACGACAAGGCGAACTACTTTCGCCCCGCGCCTCCGGGAACGCAGTCGGTGGACCTCGAGGTCTACAACGCAGCGGAGCATGTGAAGGGCGTCTCGACCGAAGCCGAGGTCATGCGCATCCAGACGGATCCCTCGGGCACGAGCCTGAAGGTCGTTGAAAACTTCTTCGTGAAGAATGAGTCCGAGCCTGCCTTGACGCAGTTCTCGAACCAGCCGTTCGACTTCTACCTGCCGGAAGGAGCGGTCGTCGAAGGCTCCGCCGCACTCGCGCCGGGCGGTATGCCTGTGCAGGCTGCGCCCGTGCCGCTGGCTGACAAGGGACACTTCACCTTCATCTTCCCCATCCGCCCCGGCGAGACTCGCTTTCAGGTGACGTATCACCTGCCGTACAGCGGCAAGATCGACCTCGTGCCGAAGCTTCCGTGGAAGGTCGGCACGATCGCGTTGATGATGCCAAAGGCGATGAAGTTCACGCCGGTTCCGGGCAGCCCGTTCTCCTCGGTCGATGATGAGGTGAACGCGCAGACGTTTGTGGCGCGCAATGTGGCTCCGGGCTCACCGCTCAGCTTCACGCTTACCGGCACCGGCCAGCTTCCGCGCGACTCGCAGAACCCGGACCAGGGTAGCGGACAGCAAGGTCCCGCAGCCGGCGGAGCTGCCGCTGGTGGAAGCGATGCGCCTGTCGCCGCAACGGAAAATACGAAGCCCGGCAAGGGTATCGACAACCCGCTCGATCCTGACGGCAACCGCACGCCGCTGGATAAGTACAAGTACTGGATCCTCGCAGGCCTGCTGCTCGCCTTCGCTGTAGCCGCTGGCATCCTGCTGCGCAAGCCTGCAACGCCCTCACTCGCGGGTGGCACGCCGCCCCCTGTGCCGCCTACGAACTATCCGCCTGTGACTCCGGTCGCGCATGGTGATCACACGCTCAACGCGCTGAAGGAAGAACTCTTCTCGTTGGAGACTGAACGCCTTGAAGGCAAGCTGAGCGAGGCCGAGTATGCGTCGCAGAAGCTCGCGCTCGAAACCGTGCTCAAGCGCGCTCTGGCTCGTCGCGACAGCGGCAAGCTGGGAGCGTAGTCTAGGAGGCGTATGGCACTTCTCTTTCGCAGCCTCCGATTGATCGCGCTTTCCATCTGGGTGGGCGGCATCGTCTTCTTCGTCGCGGGCGTTACGATCGTCGCGTTCAAGTCGATGCCCGACGCGCATACGGCGGGCATCATCGTGCGCGGCAGCCTGCTGTCGCTGCATCGCATCGGGCTGATCGCTGGTGGTGTCTACCTCTTCTTCACGCTGGCGCTGTTGGCCTCTCAGCGTGATACACATCCGGTGCGCGCGGTGGAACTTGCGATCGTGATCTCGATGATCGTGCTCACAGGCTACTCACAGATGTCTGTGATTCCCCGCATGGACACCGACCGCCTCACGCTTGGCGGCGATGTCTCGAAGGCATCGCCCGATAACCCGGCGTATAAGCACTTCAGCCGTCTGCACGGCCTGAGCGAGAAGCTTGAGGGCGTCGTGCTGATCGAAGGTCTGGTGTTGCTGATCCTCGCACCAGTTCACGGTCGCGATGACTTCGACCGCTTCGCCTAAACCGAAAGCAGTTCAAAAAGAAACGGCCTGAGATCACTCAGGCCGTTTCTTCGTGCGTGAGAAGCCCGACTAGCTGCGCGGGGAAACACCTTCGAGAGGCGAGCTGGCGGTCGCGTAGAGCTTTTTCGGCATACGACCTGCGAGGAACGATTCGCGGCCCGCTTCGGTGGCCTTACGGAACGCGGAGGCCATCTTCAGCGGATCCTTCGCGCCTGCGATGGCGGTGTTCAGCAGTACGGCATCGAAGCCCATCTCCATCGCAAGCGCGGCATCCGAAGCTGTTCCCAGACCGGCATCCACGATCAGCGGAACCTCCGTGATCAGCTCGCGCATCATGCGCAGCGTGTAGGTGTTTGCGATGCCCAGGCCTGTGCCGATCGGCGCGCCCAATGGCATGATCGCCGCGGCTCCGGCATCGATCAAACGCTTCGCAAAGACAATGTCATCCGTCGTATACGGCAAGACCGTGAAGCCTTCCTTCACGAGAACTTTCGTCGCTTCGAGTGTTGCTTGAACATCCGGGTACAGCGTTGCCTGATCGCCGATGACCTCGATCTTCACCCAGTCCGAGAGACCCACTTCTCGCGCCAGCATCGCCGCGCGGATCGCTTCGTCTGCGGTGTAACAGCCTGCGGTGTTCGGCATCAGGAAGTAGCGCTTGGGATCGATGAAGTCGAGCAGTGACTCCTTGGAGCGGTCGAGGTTCACGCGGCGCACGGCGACGGTGACCATCTCGGTGCCGGAAATCTCCATGCAGGCGGCGGTTTCGGGGCCGTCCTTGTACTTGCCGGTGCCGACGATCAGGCGCGAACGAAAGGTGCGGCCTGCAATGGTCAGCAGATCTTCGGTGGCAGCGGAGGCGGTCGTCGTCGGCTCAAGAACATCGATACTCATGACACAAGCTTACGAGAAGCCGCGCTGCGTTGCGAGTCTCTGACGCCGCTTACCGTGCAACACAAACAGCAAACGGCCCGCGAGTAAGATTCGCGGGCCGCCTGGTGGTGAACTGTTGAGATTGACCTGAGGACACCCGTTCTCGGAGTGGGCCTCGGCAGAAGGAATGCTACGAAATACTGCCAGGTCTAGAGCAACAGGAGCCCTAAGCCTCAGTCACCTCACGTTGCGGGTTGTAACTGTTACTGTCAATTTTCATAGATAGGGATCATCCTCCTTTCCCGTGTACACAGAGATGTACGCCCCTTCGCTGTGCAAATCAAGAGCGCACCTGCCCACTTTTTGCATCACACCGAAAAGAGGAGACATACACCATGAAGGCAGCAACTGTAATTGGTATTGTTCTGGTCCTGCTCGGGATCGTAGGGTTCGCAATGGGAGGCTTCTCGTTCTCACACGAGAAGAAGGACGTGGACATGGGGCCGCTGCAGATCTCGCACCAGAAGAAGGAAACAGTGCCGATTCCGCCGATCCTTTCGGGCATCGCCCTGCTGGGCGGCATCGGCTTGATCGTCGTCGGCGCGAAGAGCAAGTAAGACAGGCGCTGAGCGCGCCGTCGCGTCACAGGATCCAGGCCTGCGTGTAGGAAGCTCTTCCCTGCGTGGGCCTTTATCTTTGTCTCAACGACTTCGAGTAGGCTGATCCCTGATGAACTTACCTCGCTTTGCCTGTGCGGCCGCGCTGATGGCTGCAGGCACTCTCTTTTCTGTCTCGGCGCAGGCGCAGGATCCCACCGCGCCGAAGACCGACGCGTCAGCCTCCGTGCCCACCACGATGTTCCCGCACTCTGACGCGTGGCCGTTGTATATCGCCGGTCAGGCGAACATCGTCTTCCAGGCGCATCCGGGCTTTCATTCGACGTACTCGGACACGAACTCCATGTTGAGCCGTGGCGAATACAAGGTTTCGCTCGTAGGAACGCTTTTTACGGGCGTGCAGCTGGTGCGTAAGCCACGCTACGACACAGATTTCATCTTCGATCTCGAAAGCGCGGGTGGCCGAGGCATCTCCGAGGCTCTCGGGCTTGCCGGCTTCACGAACCTCGACGTCGTGCGCAATCCTTCGCTGGGTTCGACGCCTTACGTCGCGCGTGTGCAGCTTCGCACGACGATCGGCTTTACCGACAAGATGGTCGCTGCGCAACGCACGCCGTACTCGCTGGCAACGCAGACGCCGGTTCGCAGGATCGAGCTTCGCGTGGGGCGCATGAGTATGCCGGACGCCTTTGACAACAATAGCGTCGGCACAGACTCGCATCTGCAATTTCTGAACTGGACCGCAGACAACAACGGCGCGTGGGATTACGCCGCCGACACGCGCGGATATAGCTACGCCGTGGTTGCCGAGTACACCGATCATGACTGGCAGGCGCGCTATGCCATCGCACTGATGCCTACGATCGCGAATGGCATCGATCTCGACTGGAGCCTGCGACGCGCCAGTGGACAGAACTATGAAGTGGATTGGAACAACGGCCCCGTTTCGCACTGGTTGAAGGACAAGAAGGGCGCAGTGCGCGTCATGGGCTTCACGAACCACGCGGATATGGGACTCTATCGCAACGCCAATCGCGCCGCGCTCCAGGCCCGTGCGCTCGGGGATGCGAGTGCAACGCCCGACATTACGGCTCATCCCAGGCAGATCACCGTGAAGTACGGATTCGGTGCAAACGTCGAGCAGGAGCTCGGTCATAACCTTCGCGCCTATGGTCGCTTCGGTTGGAACGAGGGCCAGCACGAAAGCTACGCGTACACAGAGGTCGACCAAACATTTGCTGGCGGCATGGATCTCGCTGGCAACGGATGGAACCGCGCGAATGACAAGGTCGGCCTGACGTTGATCAGCAACGCGATCAAGCGTGACCATCAGCAGTACCTGGCGCTCGGCGGGATAGGCTTCATCCTTGGGGATGGCCGACTGAACTACTCGCGCGAAGATATCCTCGAAAGCTACTACAACATGCACAACTGGCGCGGGCTGTTTACGGCCTTCGATGTGCAGTTGATCGCGCACCCTGGCTACAACAACGACCGCGGACCGGTGGCTGTTTTCACCGTCCGCACTCACGTAGATTTCTAGCGCTGTTGGCGGGCGAGACGCGCCATGTCGCGGCGACGATCGCGGATCCAGAAGATGCAGCCGATGTCGAAGAGGACCACGCCAAGGATGGCGACGTTGCGCGCTGTTGCGTACTCACGCCAAACCGTAGCAATGCGTGCCTGCTCCGGGTGGCCGTGCGGGTAGAGGAGCGGAAACTGCATCGACGGGTGATACTTCGTCTCTTCGCCCTTGGGTGACAGCGTGAACTCGCGGATCGCGTCATGCTCGTCGCGGAAACGGACATGCGCAACGTAGACCAGGTCACCATCGCCACTGGTGAGGGTGTCGTTCATCTCCACAGTTCCGGTAGCACGCACGAGAGGACGGTCGATCCACCACGTGTGCAGCGCGAGCCCGACCGCGATTGTCATGAGGATGATGCCCGTCCACAGCAGCGCGAGCTTGAGCGCGTGCGGGAAGCGGCCAGTGGGTACAGGCAGCGCAGCACGGCGTGCTCGAGAGACAACCAGTGGCGAAACGTACGACGGCAAAGCGACCTCTTTCCTTGCCGTCACAACGGCCTACCTTCATTATCGCGCGTGGTTCAACGCAAACAACAACGGCTGCCCCGAAGGACAGCCGTTGCCGATGTTTTGTGCTGCGATTAGCGATGGCCACCACCGCCGCCACCGTGGAAGCCACCGCCTCCACCGCCGTGGAAGCCGCCACCACCGCCGCCGCCGTGGAAGCCGCCGCCTCCGCCACCACCATGGAAGCCGCCGCCACCGCCGCCGCGATATCCGCCGCCGACGTAACCGCGTGCGCCGCCACCATAGTAGCCGCGACCGCCGCCGTAGTAGCCACGACCACCACCGTAGTAGCCGCCGCGATATCCGCCACCGTAGTAGCCGCGGCCGCCGCCGTAATAGCCACGGTGATACCACGGGCCGGCGCCGATGAACGCGCCGTTATAGAACCAGTCCGAGCTGTAGTAGCCGTAGGGCGCGCAAGCATACGGCGCATAGCCGTAGTAGCCCCACTGGCAGGACGAACCGTAGGCGCCATAGTAGCCAGGGCCGCCGATACCGATACCCACCGAGACCTGGGCCTCAGCCTTCGGAGCAGCCAGCGTCAGCGGCGCGAGTACCAGGCTGAGAAGTAAGAGATTACGAAGAATACGCATTGGGGAGCCTCCTTCCCTGCATCCGCGAAAACCGCGAATGTCCGGGGCCATCCTGAGCGCCCCGTACATTCAGTTAGAACCCAAAGCCTCCGCGAATGTTGCTCACAGATGCAACTGCCTGTTTTCGCCCGCCGCAAAACTATACTGAGCACATGAGTTCCCTGCTTTGGCTCGAGATCGCTGCAATCCTTCTAGGCTTACTGCTGGGAAGCTTCCTGAACGTCTGCATCGCACGACTTCCTTTCCATGAAAGCATCGTCAAACCGGGCTCGCGCTGCCCTCACTGTCAGGCGCCGATACGCGCGTATGACAATATCCCGGTGCTGAGCTTCCTGCTGCTGCGCGGACGTTGCCGCCATTGCAAGGCAAGCATCTCGTGGCAGTATCCGCTGGTGGAACTGGCGGTGGCCGCTTGGTTTGTGATTCCCACGCGCCACATCTACTTCGCCGCTGTGGGCGGCCCGGAGGTGAGCTACGCCTTCGCACAGATTCTCATTGAAAGCATCGGCCTCGCGATCCTTGGATGGTTGCTCATCGGGCTCATCTTCATGGACTGGCAGACGCATACGCTACCGGACGCCTTTACACTTCTCGGCATCGGCATCGGCTTCTTCCTCATCTGCGCCGAGTCGATCTTTGAGCCCAACGGCGCAAATGACATTCACATGCATCAGCAGTTGCGCATGTCCAGCCCCGGATCCTTCACCGCCAAGGGCGATGTCTTCCTCACAGGTACGGAGCACTTGGTCTTTGGCCGCCTGGCGGCGATTCTCGCGGCCACATTTCTGCTGTGGTTTGTGCGCTGGGCATACAAGCGCGTGCGTGGGTGCGAGGGACTGGGTGCCGGCGACGTGAAGCTGCTGGCGATGATCGCTGCGTTCCTCGGCTTCTGGCCGGCGATGCTGGCGCTCTTCCTCGGCGTCATCGGGGCGGCGCTCTACGCCGTGGTGCTGCTCGCGCGAGGAAAAGCGCAGCGAAGCACACCGCTTCCCTTCGGAGCTTATCTTTCGATGGGTGGAATTGTTGCAGCCGTCTTCGGCGAGGCGATTGTGTCGTGGTACGCACGTCTGCTCTAGCGCATGTTCAATAATGACGCGGGGATGCGCGCTAACCCTTGAAATACGACCGTTTTCGTCGCATTGCTGCATCTGCCGACAGTCGCGCAAAGTGTTCCACAGATGAGTCCTCGCCGACTTGATTCTTGACGCTCACGCTCCTAAACTCAAAAATGTCCATGCAAGCGAACCCTTACATCTGGCAATACTTCCCGCTCGCGATGCAGATTCTGATCGCGCTCGCGATGGCCGGTGGCATGATCACCGCCTCATTCCTTCTTGGCAAGCACAAGCGCAACAAGACCAAGCTGAGCGCCTACGAGTGCGGTATGGACCCGGTGGGCGACGCCCGCGGCCGGTTCTCCGTCCGCTTCTACATGGTCGCCATGCTCTTCATTCTGTTCGACGTAGAGGCTGTCTTCACGCTTCCGTGGGCAGTGATCTATAAGCAACTTCCGCACATCACCGGCAACCCCTTCTTCGGCTTCTGGGAGATGTTCATTTACATGGCATTCGTGGGTGTGGGTCTCTTCTACGTCTGGAAGAAGGGCATCCTGAACTGGTCGAATGACCGCGCCGATCTGTAAACCTTTGCCTCGCTGAGTTCGCTCAGCCGCTTTATCGAAGTAGGAGTCACGGATGTCCGATCCCGCAACCAACCCGGCAACTCCCGAAGCCGTATTCGGCAAAGAAGCTGTTGCCGCTGCGCTGGCCGACCACGCCGCCGTCAAGGGTCTTGAAGCTTTCATCGTCGATGCGAAGTGGGACCGCAATGAGCTGACCCTCACCGTCGCCCCCGAGAGCATCGTCGAGGCCTGCAAGGCCGCACAGGCCTCGGGCTACAACTTCTTCGAGGACTGCACCTGCGTCGACTGGTTCCCCACCGAGCCGCGCTTCCAGGTCACCTACCACCTGCTCTCGCACAAGCTGAAGCAACGCATCCGCCTGATCGCGCGCGTGCACGGCGACACGCCGTCGATCCCCTCGATCACCTCGGTTTGGCCTGCGGCGAACTTCTACGAGCGCGAAGTCTTCGACCTCTTCGGTGTGCGTTTTGAAGGCCACCCGCGCCTCACCCGCATCATGATGCCCGACAACTGGAACGGCCACCCGCTCCGCAAGGATTACCCGGTGGAGGGATACCGCTAATGAGCCCGACCGACCTGCTCGAAAAGAACGAATCTGCCGAAGAAGTCCGCCACCCGATGGCTGGGTTGAACACCCAGATCTCCGGCGCAACGCTCACCACCTTCCGCCCGGCGGAAGACCTCATCATTCCTGACGTCAAGGATGTCGTCGAAGAGTCCGTCTCCGGCCGTGCGCCAGAAGGCTCTGATCCGATCTCCGACAAGACGATGGTCCTGAACATGGGCCCGCAGCACCCGTCCACGCACGGCGTGCTCCGTCTCGTCATCGAGATCGACGGCGAAACCGTCGTCTCGCTCGCACCCGACATCGGTTACCTGCACACTGGCATCGAGAAGACCTGCGAAGCCAAGTTCTACAACCAGGTCACGCCTCTCACGGATCGCATCGACTACCTCTGTCCGATGACGAACAATACCGCGTATGCGCTGGCAGTCGAAAAGCTCCTCGCGCTCGAAGTTCCCGAGAAGGCCCAGTGGCTGCGCGTGCTCTTCAACGAGCTGACCCGCATTCAGTCGCATCTCGTGTGGCTCGGCACGCACGCCATGGATATCGGCGCGCTGACGGTCTTCCTCTATTGCTTCCGCGAGCGCGAAGAGCTGCTCCGCATCTTCGAGGCCGTCTCCGGCCAGCGCATGATGACCAGCTACGTTCGCATCGGCGGCGTCGCACTGGAGCCGCCCGTCGGTCTCTTCAAGCGCATCCGTGCCTTCCTTGCGGACTTTCCTTCGAAGATCGACGAGTACGAAGGTCTGCTCGAGAAGAACCCGATCTGGATCGGCCGCCTCAAGGGCATCGGCTACCTCACCGGCGAGCAGGCCATCGCTCTCGGCGTCACTGGCCCGCCGCTTCGCGCCTCGGGCGTCGACTTCGACCTCCGCCGCGACATGCCGTACTCCAGCTACGAGAAGTTCCAGTTCAACGTCCCGGTTGCGACCGAAGGTGACGTATGGGCTCGCTACAAGGTCCGTATGCTGGAGATGCGCGAGAGCGTCAAGATCTGCCTGCAGGCTCTCGACGGCATGCCGGAAGGCCGCTACGTCGCGCATGCCCCGAAGATTCTCGTTCCCGACCGTGAGCAGATGAAGACCCAGATGGAGTCGCTCATCCACCACTTCAAGATCGTCACCGAAGGCTTCCAGGTCCCGGCCGGCGAAGCGATGAGTGCGGTGGAAGCTCCTCACGGCCAGATGAACTACTACGTCGTCTCCGACGGCACCACGAAACCCTACCGCGTCCATATGCGCAACGCCGATTTCTGCACGCTGCAGGCGCTGGAGACGATGTGCAAGGGGCAGTTGATCGCCGACGTCGTGGCTGTGATTGGTTCTATCGATATCGTGCTTGGGGCAATTGACCGCTAGGTGAATGCCGCCCTCCACACCGAACTTTGGACCTCCTGGGCGGCAGTCCTCCGCAGCTACGCCGCCGCCCACGGATTGAACGCACCGCAGCACGCCGTGGTTGAGGTAAGCGCGGAAAAAATTACGCTTCGGGTGGGCAGCCGCTGGCTGGCCTTCACCCCGGAGCAGATGGAAACCAGCGAAGGCGCCGCAAAGCCCTTCGCGTTGCATGAAGACGGGACCGTTTCCGCAGGAGACGACGCCCCCGAAGAGATGGACTTCGCCGCCGAGCGTTTGGTGCGCGGAGTGATGTTTGAGGAGTAGGCCAACGATGGCAGCTGTAACCAACTCGATCTTTTCCCCGGCTTACGCCGCGCGGTTCGACAAGCTCGCGACCATCTATCCGATGAAGCGCTCGGCGCTCGTCCCCATGCTGCTCTATGCGCAGGACGATCTCGGCTACGTCACCGATCCGGCCATTGCGGAGATCGCCACCCGCCTCGACCTGCTCGAGTTGGACGTGCGCGGCGTGCTCAGCTACTACTCGATGCTCCGCACCAAGCCTGCCGGCAAGTACAACGTGCAGGTCTGCACGAACATCTCCTGCATGTTGCGTGGCGGCTTCGAGATGCTTGACCACTGCAAGAAGGAACTCGGCATCGGCCACAAGGAAGTCACCGCCGACGGCCTCTTCTCGCTTGAAGAAGTCGAGTGTATTGGTGCCTGCTGCTGGGCACCCGCCGTCCAGGTCAACTACGACTTCCACGACAACCTCACCCCCGCCAAGATGACCCAGATCCTCACGGACTACCGCGAAGGCCGTGGAAAGGACGTGAAGTAAATGCCCACTCTCGTCTCCCATCCCGACGAAGTCAAAGTCATCAGCCGCCGCTTCGGTGCAGGCGCAGCCGACATCGACAAGTACGTCGAACTCGACGGCTATAAGGCCGTGCAGAACGCCATCGAGAACGGTCCCGAATGGATCATCAATGAGATGAAGGCCTCCGGCCTCCGTGGCCGTGGCGGCGCAGGCTTCCCCACCGGCATGAAGTGGTCGTTCGTGCCGAAGGTTTCCGAGAAGCCGAAGTACGTTCTCGTCAACGGTGACGAATCCGAGCCCGGCACCTGCAAGGACCATGTGATCTTCCTGCATGACCCGCACTCGGTCATCGAAGGCACCATGATCGCGGGCCTCGCCATCGGCGCGAAGACCGGCTTCATCTATCTCCGTGGTGAGTATCGCTACCTTCTCAAGATCGTCGAAAAGGCCGTCGCTGACGCCTATGCCAAGGGCTTCCTCGGCAAGAACATCTTCGGCAAGGAAGGCGTGGACTTCGACATCATCACGCAGTCCGGCGCGGGCGCTTACGAAGTCGGCGAAGAGTCGGCCCTGATGGAGTCGCTCGAAGGCAAGCGTGGTGTGCCGCGCATCAAGCCTCCGTTCCCTGCTGTTGTCGGCCTCTACGGTGGCCCCACGGTCATCAACAACGCCGAGACGATCGCTTCAGCTCCGCACATCCTGCTGATGGGTGGCGAGAAGTACGCCAAGCTCGGGTCTGAGCGCAACGGCGGCACGCGTCTCTTCGGTATCAGCGGCCATGTCGAGCGCCCAGGTGTGTACGAACTCCCCATGGGCTACAACCTTCACGACGCCATCTACAAGGTTGCGGGCGGCGTGAAGGATGGCAAGAAGCTGAAGGCTGTCGTACCCGGCGGTTCGTCCTGTCCGGTGCTGCGCGCCGATGAGCTGAACGTCGGTCTCGACTTCGATCAGATGGGCAAGGCCGGCACGATGCTCGGCTCCGGCGGCATCGTCGTCCTCGACGAATCCGTTTCGATCGTCGAGTTCGCGCTGCGTACGATCCGCTTCTACCAGCATGAATCCTGCGGTTGGTGCATCCCCTGCCGCGAAGGCACGGATTGGCTGAAGAAGACGATGACGCGCTTCCACGCCGGCGGCGGAACGAAGAAGGACATCGACAACATGCAGTACCTCGCTGAGAACATGATGGGCCGCACCTTCTGCCCGCTCGGCGACGCGGCTGCCATGCCGATGCTGGGTTTCTACAAGAAGTTCCGGGCCGAGTTCGAAGAGTATCTCGAAGGCAAGCGCGTCGCGAATCCCCTCATCCAGATCACGCCGGTCGGAGAACCGGCTCTGGCAGGAGCACACTAATGCGTACCCTCGTGGCGGTAGCTGTTCTGGCAGTGTCCTCTCTGGCGGCTTCGGCGCAGACCAACCCACGCCACACCGGCAAGTGGTGGCTGGAGAAGAGCAATACCTACCGCTCGGCCTACATCAACGGCTATCAGTCCGGTTGGCATCGTGGCCTCGGTAAGGACACGCCGCTCAAGCCTTTCGGCGCACAAGCGGTGACGGACGGCCTCGACAAGTTCTACGGCGATTTCAAGAACCGCATCATTCTGCTAGACGATGCGATCACTTACGTCACTGATGAGTTGACCGGTACTCCCAAGGAAAAGCTCGAGGCGGAGCTGTTGGGCTTCCGTAATAAGGCCGCAAAGCTGGGAACAGAAGAAGAATAGTGGCTGCATTCACTCCATCACGGCTCCTCCTCGCAACGCTCGCCGTTGCGTGCGTCTTCGCGTCCGGCTGCAAGGCCCGCGAGATGGGGGTGAAGTACGCTGACAAGCGCGCAGCGCATGTGGACACGACCTGGCTGCTGGCAGCGAACGCCTGCTGGCCTGACCTGGCGCACGCGGGCTACACCCTCGGCGACGTGAAGAGTTACCTCTCGGATCCGCTGCACTTCCGCGCGACCTTCGCCGCGTATGCATCGCTTTCCAACGACGAGTTGATCACCGTGGCCGAAACTCCGGTGATGAAGGCACCGCTTCCCGACTCCGGCATCTTCAACCAATCGCAGAACCCTGTACTTACTCGCCAGCAAGCGCTGCAAGGAAACAACGCGCGCGGCACTCTCGTTTCAGACACCAACGGCATCGCGCCCCAAGACAGCCTGTGCGCTATTCAGGCTGGAACCCCGGTAGGATTTCGATAGGCCTCACCCAGAAGGACTCGTTTTATGGCTGATGTGAATTTCATCGTCGACGGAAAGAAGCTGACCGCACCTGCGGGCACGCTGCTGATTGATGCCTGCAAGAGCGCGGGCATCGAGATTCCGGCGTTCTGCTACTACCCTGGCCTCTCGCTGCAGGCCGCCTGCCGCATGTGCGTCGTGCGCATCGAAAAGATGCCGAAGCTCCAGACCGCCTGCACCACGCCGGTCGCGGAAGGCATGAACGTCACTACTGAGTCGCCGGAGATCGCGCAGGCCCGCAAGGCCACGCTGCAGCTTCTGCTCGGCAATCATCCGCTCGACTGCCCCGTCTGCGACGCCGGCGGCGAGTGCGAACTGCAGGACATGACCTTCAAGTACGGCGCTGCGGAGAGCTTCTACGCGGAGCCGAAGAACCATCGCGAAGAGCAGCAGTGGTCGCCGGTCGTCTACTTCGACCGCCCGCGCTGCATCCTCTGCTACCGCTGCGTGCGTATGTGCGGCGAAGGCATGGACATCTTCGCGCTCGGCATCCAGAACCGCGGATCGTCGGCTGTGATCGCGCCGAACGTTCCCGCAGAGCTTTCGCCCGACCACCTCGCCCACGTCGATTGCGAGCAGTGCGGCATGTGCATTGACGCCTGCCCCGTTGGAGCGTTGACCTCCGGCACCTACCGCTACAAGACCCGTCCGTGGGAGATGAACCACGTCGCCACCATCTGCACGCATTGCGGCGATGGCTGCAAGACGACCCTGGGTGTGCGTTCGGTCAACCAGGGCGCGGAGATCGTTCGCGGCGACAACCGCGACAAGAGCGGTATGAACGGCGACTTCCTGTGCAACAAGGGTCGCTTCGCCTTCGACTTCGCCAACAACACCGAGCGCCTAACGGCTCCGCTGGTGCGCAAGAACGGCGTGCTGACCGAAGTGAGCTGGGAAGAGGCTCTCACGGTCGCAGCTGAGAAGCTTGCGGCGGCCAAGTCGGGCAAGGGTGTCGGCGTCATCGGCTCCAACCGCACCACCAACGAAGAGAATTACCTGCTGCAGAAGTTCGCGCGCACGGTTCTCGGCACCAACAATATTGATCATCACCGCACGGCCGATTACGTCACCCTCGCAGCAGCGCTGCAGGGTGCGGAAGGTCGCTTCGCGTCGCAGCATGACGTGGAGAAGTCCCCGGCGGTCCTGCTCATCGGCGGCGACCCGACCAATCAGGCTCCGTTGACCGCGTGGAACCTGCGCTCGAACGTTCGCCTGAACAAGGCGCGCGTTTACGTCGCAAATCACGAAGAGATCAAGCTGCGCCGTCAGTCGAAGCGCTTCGTGCAGGTCTCAGAGTTCGGCTACGGCGCGTTCGCGGGCTACCTCGCAGGCGATGACGCTCAGGCCAACGCTGCTTCAACGATCGCTCAGGCCGACGAGCTCTCGAGCTTCCGCGAGACCGTGAAGGGCGAAGAGAACCTTGTTGTCGTGATCGGCAATGAAGTGCGCGGTGGCGAACTCGCCAACCTCATCGCTGCACTGCCGAACGCCAAGTTTGCCCTCACCGCCGACTACGCGAACTCGCGTGGCGCAGCCGACATGGGCCTGCTGCCGGACCTTCTCCCCGGCTACCAGCCGTTGATTGGTGCTGCGGGGCTCGACCTGCTCGCCATGATGGACGCAGCCGCCAAGGACCAGCTCGATGCGCTGTATGTTGTCGGCGCAAACCCGGTAAAGCGCTTCGGTATCGAAGCCGCTTCGCTCGCGGGCACCACGCTCATCGTGCAGGACCTATTTCTCACGGAGACTGCGCAGCTTGCTGAAGTCGTTCTTCCCGCAGCGACGCTCTACGAGAAGACCGGTTCGGTCACGAACAGCTATGGCGACGTACAGCTTGTCTCGAAGGCGGCCGACAAGGCCGGCACGCGTTCGGACTTCGAAATCATCGTGCGCCTCGCCGACAAGCTGGGTCACGAAGTGAAGCAGCTCGTGCCGTTCGGCAAGGGGCTGCGTTCGGACCTCGGCCAGACCCGCGGTGCGCAGTCCGGTGAAGCCGATCGTCACGCGGTTTGGCTCTCGGCCAACAACCTCGAGCCTAAGGTTTCGCCTTTCGATCCGTTCGCGATCCTCGACGAGATCCAGCGCCTCGTGCCCGGCTACGACAAGCTTCTTCGTCTCCAACTGCTCTCGGGCAACGATCAGCACATCGCTCCGGCATCATCGGGTCTTGTGCAGATCCAGACCGCCGTGTCCCGCAAGGACCTCGTGCTGCCCGCATCCGATACGCTCTTCACTTCCGGTTCGCTCACGGCCTACTCGCCGATGCTCAACGAAGTGCAGCGCCACGAGGCCCGCGAAGTGGCCGATCACCTGGCGAGCGCCGACTAACTGCAAAGAGACTTAGAGAATGCATCTTTCGCCACTCATTACGTTTCTCCTGCTCTCACTACTGAAGATTGTGGTGGTGCTGGTGATCACGCTCACGGCAGTCGCCTACACGGTGCTGCTGGAGCGCAAGCTGCTCGGCCGCATGCAGAACCGCTGGGGACCGTCGCGCGTCGGCCCATTCGGCCTGCTGCAGCCGCTCGCTGACGGCATCAAGCTCTTCCTGAAGGAAGACATGATGCCGCTTGCCGTCGAGCGTCCGCTCTTTGTGCTGGCTCCGCTCATCGCTCTCGGCTGCGCGCTCATGTCGATCGCCATGGTGCCCTTCGGCGCACCGACCCCGATCACCGTCAACGGCGTGACCATCGACATCGGCCAGATTGCCGACGTCAACATTGGCCTGCTGATCATCCTCGGCATCACTTCGGTTGGTGTCTATGGCATCGCGCTCTCCGGATGGAGCTCGAACAACAAGTACTCGCTTTTCGGCTCGCTCCGCGCGTCGGCACAGCTCATCAGCTATGAACTCGCTCTGGGGCTTTCACTGGTCGGCGTGGTGCTCCGCGCTGGTTCGCTGCGCCTTCGCGACATCGTCGACTCGCAGTCGGCACACGGCGCGCTGAGCTGGAACATCCTCGGCGGCTTCCAGATCATTGCGTTCTTCATCTACATGATGAGCGCCTACGCCGAAACGAATCGCGCTCCGTTCGATCTTCCCGAAGCGGAGTCGGAACTCGTCGCCGGTTACCACACCGAGTATTCGTCGATGAAGTTCGCCATGTTCTTCATGGCAGAGTACGCGAACATGATCACCGTGGCTTGCGTGGCTTCGGTCATGTTCCTCGGTGGTTCGGGTTCGCCCTTCGGCCATGTTTTCGATCATGTCCTGAATAACGCGGTTTTCAACTTCCTTCTCCCCTGCCTCTGGTTTGTGGCGAAGGTCATCTTCTTCATCATGCTGTACATCTGGGTGCGCGCTACGGTTCCGCGCTTCCGTTACGACCAGCTCATGAGCTTCGGCTGGAAGTTCCTGCTCCCCATCGCGATGCTCAACATCCTGGCCACCGCTCTGGCAATGGCCCTCCACAGCAAAGTTTAGAATCGGCAGTAACAGAACAAGAAAAGAGCAGCAAAGCCCACAATGCAACTTGCACTGTTCACAATCTTCGGACTGCTGGCGGTCGTCGCAGCCATCAACATGCTGGCGCAGAAGCACCCGATCAACTCGGCGCTCTCGCTCGTGGTGGTGATGATGTCGCTCGCCGTCCTGTACTTCTCGCTGGGCGCAGAGTTCCTCGCCGCAGCGCAGGTCGTCGTCTACTCCGGCGCCGTCATGGTGCTGTTCGTCTTCGTCATCATGCTGCTGAATGCGGGTGAGGAAGAACAGACGGAAGGCTCTCGAGTTGCCGCCATCGCCGGGTTCCCGGGCGCAGCCGCGGTGCTCTGCCTGCTGACCTTCCTCTTCCTACGCGAGAAGAAGAACCTCGGCTACGTTCATGCAGGTGCAGCGCTCTCGGGCGTCATCTCGAACATCACCGAGATTTCGCATCAGCTCTTTACGTCACTGCTGCTGCCGTTCGAAGTCACCTCGATCCTGGTGCTCGTCGCCATCCTCGGAGCCGTTGTGCTCGCGCGAAAGGAGCTTTAGGCAGATGGTTCCTGTTTCCTACTACCTAATCCTCGCGGCCATCCTCTTCACCATCGGCATGGCGTCGTTCCTCGTCAAGCGCAACGTCATCTCCGTCTTCATGTCGATTGAGCTGATGTTGAACGCCGTGAATCTCACGTTTGTCGCCTTCAGCCACATGTGGCACCAGGTGAGCGGACAAATCTTCGTTTTCTTCGTGATGGTCGTCGCTGCGGCAGAAGCTGCCGTGGGTCTCGCCATCATCATCGCGCTCTTCCGTGCGCGCCAAACGCTCTCGATCGATCAGGTCGACCTGATGAAGAACTAGCAAGGATAGCGACCGATACCGATGAATCCGAATCTCCTCTGGTACATTCCGCTGCTTCCGTTCCTGGGCTTCCTGCTCAACGGAACGATTGGCCGCAAGTTTCCGCGCCCGCTCGTCGTAGCGGTGGCGCTCTTCTTCACGGCGATCCCTGCCGGCATCGTGGCTTATCTTTGGACGGTCCTGAAGGCCGCCGGTGCACCGCTCGCCATCAGCGTGGTGTCGAAGCCCTGGATTGCAGTCTCCGGTTTCACCGTGAACTTCGCCTTCACCGTCGACCACCTGACGCTCCTGATGCTCAGCATCATCACCGGCGTCGGCTTCCTGATCCACCTCTACTCTGCCGGCTACATGGCGCATGAGGAAGGTTTCTGGCGCTTCTTTGCCTACCTGAACCTGTTCATGTTCTTCATGCTGGTGCTGGTGCTCAGCGCGAACTTCCTGCTGCTCTTCGTCGGATGGGAAGGTGTGGGCCTCGCGTCCTACCTGCTGATCGGCTTCTACTTCACCAAGGACTCGGCCGCAAACGCAGGCAAGAAGGCCTTCGTCGTCAACCGCATCGGTGACCTCGGCCTGCTGATCGCAATGTTCCTGCTGATCGCCAACTTCCACACGCTTAACTTCGACGGTGTCTTCGCGCAGATCGCTGCGAACCCGACGATCAGCACCTGCCTGCTGACGGCGATTGGTTTCATGCTGCTGCTCGGCGCCACCGGTAAGTCGGCGCAGATTCCGCTGTACGTCTGGCTTCCCGACGCAATGGAAGGCCCCACTCCCGTGTCGGCCCTGATCCACGCAGCGACGATGGTCACCGCGGGCATCTACATGATGGCTCGCTGCCATGTGATTCTCGACCGCGCCCCTTCGGTGATGATCACGATCGCGATCATCGGTGCCGTCACCGCGCTCATGGCTGCCACCATCGGCCTCGTGCAGCATGACATCAAGCGCGTGCTGGCGTACTCGACGGTCTCGCAGCTCGGCTACATGGTGCTCGCCTGCGGAGTCGGAGCCTACACCGCTGGCGTCTTTCACCTGATGACGCACGCCTTCTTCAAGGCACTGCTCTTCCTCGCGGCGGGTTCGGTGATCCACGCTGTTGGTGGTGAGCAGGACATGCGCAAGATGGGCGGCCTTCGCTCGAAGATTCCCGTCACCTTCTGGACGATGACGATCGGCGTCTTCACTATCGCCGGCGCCCCGCTTCTCGCAGCCTTCTTCTCGAAGGACGAGATTCTGTATCAGGCGTTCATCTCGCCGTCGCCGGTCGGGAAGCTCGTCTGGCTGATCGGTGTGATCACCGCGGGCCTGACCAGCTTCTATATGTTCCGCCTCTGGTTCAAGACGTTCTTCGGTGCACCTCGCTTTGAAGAAGCGACGGACGCGCACCACGGTCATCATGACGCTCACGCAGGCCACGGGATCCATGTGCACGAGTCGCCGCTGGTCATGACGCTCCCGCTGATGATCCTCGCAGTGCTCTCGGCGCTCTCCGGCTTCCTTGGAGTGCCAGAGGCCTTCGGCGGACACGACGAGTTTGGACACTTCCTCGCTCCGGTACTTTCGTCCGGCGAAGCCGAGCATGCTGCTTCTGCAGCAAGCCCAATCCTGTTGGCAAGTGTATCGGTCGCCATGTTCGCGGTTGGACTGCTCGTAGCCTGGCAGATGTACTACCGCAAGCCCGGCACCGGCGCGGCCCTCGCAGCCAAGCTCAAGCCCGTCTACTCGTTGTTGGATCACAAGTACTGGGTGGATGAGATCTACGGCACCGTTATCGTGGCACCGTTGGCCATGATCTCGCGCTTCGGCTTCGGCGCTGTCGAATCAGGTGTGGTGCAAGGCGTGCCCACCGCGGGAGCCGGTATCACTCGCGGCGTCGGCGCTATCGCTCGCCGCATGCAGTCCGGCAACATTCGCTCGTATGCAGGATGGTTGGCGCTCGGCGCCGCTGTCATTCTTTTCCTCGCAATCTTTACGCAGGTGCCGGTCCGCTGATGAATTTCGATCACACCATCCTCTCGTTGATTGTCTTCACTCCACTCGTCGGCGCAGCTGTGCTCGCGCTGCTGCCCGAGCGTGAAGGCAGCAAACTTCATGCAGCCGCGGCGCTCGTCGTCACGCTGCTGACGTTCTTCTTTACCCTCCACCTGCCGACGTACTTCCGGTACGGCGTTTCGGGCTTCCAGTTCGAGCAGAACTCCGTCTGGATCAACTCGCCGGCGATCCGCTACCATCTCGGCGTCGACGGTCTGTCGATGTGGCTCGTAGTGCTCGCAGGCCTGCTGGCTCCGCTCGGTGTCCTGGCTTCGTGGAAGGCCGTCGCAACGCGCACGAAGCTCTTCTACACGCTCTTCCTGCTCCAGCAGGTGGCGATGCTCGGCATCTTCGTCTCGCTCGACCTATTCCTTTACTACGGCTTCTGGGAGCTTTCGCTCATCCCGATGGCGCTGCTGATCGCGGCCTTCGGCCGCACCGAGAATCGCCGCAAGGCAGGCGTAAAGTTCTTCCTCTACGCCTTCATTCCGTCGGCGCTGCTGCTTGTTGCGATGCTTTGGCTTTATACGAAGACCGGCACCTTCGACTTCCCCGTCCTGGCGGCGCTCGCAGCCAAGGGACAGCTAGCCACCAGCCACCACGCGTTGTGGCTCTGCTCGCTGGCGTTCCTCGCCGCATTTGCGGTCAAGGTTCCGGTGTTCCCGCTGCACGGCTGGCTCTCCGACGCAGTTCAGGAAGCGCCTACCGCTGCGGTGATGGTGCTCGCTGGAAAGCTCGGCCTGTACTCGATCCTGCGCTTCTCCTTCGGCATCTTCCCGGCGGAGTCGCACTACATCGCGCCGCTGCTCATCGCGCTGGGAGCCATCGGCATCGTCTACGGTGCGCTGTTGGCCTGGGTTCAGAATGACCTGAAGAAGCTCGCCGCGTTCTCGACGCTCTCGCACGTCAGCTTCATCGTGCTCGGCATTTTCAGCTTCACGATCCTCGGCATCAATGGTGGCGTCTACCAGATCCTCAACGAATCGCTGATCGGTGCCGCGCTCTTCATCCTGCTCGGCTTGCTTTACGAGCGCTACGGCAGCTACGACATGCGCGACTACGGTGGTCTTGCTACCAAGCATCCGTGGATGGTGACGATGTTCGTCGTTACCGGACTTGCCGCTGTCGGTCTTCCGATGCTCAACGGCTTTGTCGGCGAGTTCCTGATCCTCGCCGGAACCATGCAGTCGGTCGCAACCCATCACATCCTCTGGACCGTCGTCGGCACTACCGGCGTCATCTTCAGCGCGGCCTACATGCTTACGCTGATCCAGAAGGTCTTCTACGGCAAACTCGGCGTACGTTCGACCGAAGTCGCAGGCTTCGATCTCAATGCTCGCGAGCATGTTGAACTCTGGCCGCTGGCGATCCTCTTCCTTGTGATGGGTGTGGCTTCACCCTTCTGGATCAAGGCGATCGACCCCTTCGCCACCAGCGCTTCTGGCCAGGTTCAACATCTGATCAGTGCGCCGAAACATCTCGAAATGGAAACATACGTCCCCGCGACGACGCAGGAGGTCCGCTAATGTCCAACAACCTCCTCGCACTACTGCCTGAGATCATCCTGACGGTAGCTGGCGTGCTCATTATGCTCGCGGAGCCGATGATCGCTCCCGGCAAGAGCCGCAAGCCGCTCGGATGGCTCGCGATCCTCGGCACCATTGGTTCAATGGGCGCTGCCGTGCAACAGCACATCGTCACCGACCGTGCCGGGAATCTGCCGATCACGGCGTTCTATGGCACCATCCAGTTCGACAATTTCTCGGTCTTCTTCCACCTGCTGATCGCTTGTATCGTACTCGCGGTGCTGCTGGCGTCGCTCGATTACTTCGAAGGCCCTGTTTCGCACGCCGGTGAATACTTCGCGCTGCTCTGCTTCGGCGCGACCGGCATGATGCTGATGACCAGCTCGGTTGAGCTTCTGCTCGTCTTCATCGGCCTCGAGATCTCCTCGATCACGACCTACATCCTCGCGGGCTTCCGCAAGGGACAGGCGACAGCTTCCGAGTCGTCTTTGAAGTATTTCCTGCTGGGTTCGTTTGCCACGGCGTTCACGCTCTACGGCATTGCGCTCGCCTTCGGCGCGACGGGTTCGACATCGCTCGCAGTGTTGGCGATGACGTTGCATTCCTCCATGACGCCGACGTTGGCTCTCCTTGCGGTCGCGATGATGCTCATCGGTTTCGGCTTCAAGGTGTCAGCGGCTCCGTTCCACGTATGGACGCCCGATGTTTACCAGGGTGCACCAGCGCCCGTCGTCGCGCTGATGTCCACGGCCCCGAAGGCGGCAGTGTTTGCGGTGTTGCTACGCTTACTCTTCAACGGCGCTCCCGCGCTGCGTGGTGAGTGGCTGCTGTTGGTCACGATCCTGGCGGTCGCCTCGATGTGCATCGGCAACCTCGGCGCGCTGGCGCAAAAGGACGTCAAGCGCCTGCTAGCGTACTCCTCCATCGCGCACGCTGGTTATCTGCTCGTGGCCTTCACCTGCTTCCAGGCGGATGCTGTGTCGGCAGCGTGCTTCTACACCGCGGCGTACGCTGCGATGAACGTCGGTGCGCTGCTCGTCATCACCCAACTGGGTGGTTTCGACGAGCACCTGCGCAGCATTGAAGACTTCACCGGTGTTGGCTTGAAGCGTCCGTTCCTCACGGCGCTGCTGGGCTTCTTCCTCGTCTCGATGATCGGTATCCCGTTCACGGGCGGCTTCTTCGGTAAGTTCTATGTATTCAGTGCGGCGGTTCATGCGGGGCACACCTGGCTTGCGGTGGTCGGCCTGCTGAACTCCGGTGTTGCCTGCTTTTATTACATCCGCCTGCTTGTGGCGTTGTACTCGAAGCCGGCTGCGCAGAAGGAAGTTTCTGTCGGCAAGGCATCGCCGGTGGCTGCGGTCGCGCTTATCGCTTGTGCGCTCGGTACGTTGGCACTCGGCATCGCTCCTGGCAAGTTGCTGAACCTGCTTCAGCGTTCGGCTCCGACTCTCGAGACTGGACCGAGCGAATCGGAACTCCAGCCCGCGGCTGTTCCAACGAGCGCGGTCGCATCGATTACGCGCTAATCGTCGTCGCTCCGCAAACCGAAGGGCCTCTTGATGATTCAAGAGGCCCTTCTTCTCTTGTAGCGCTAGGTCTTCAAAAGCTCTACGCAGTGTCGAGCAATCTGCAGTTCTTCCTGCGTCTCTAGCACCTTCACCTTGTCGCTGGCAGGTTCGACACCAAGAAACTCGAGCCCCTCGCAGATCTGCTGACGGATCGCTTCCGCATGCTCGCCGATGCCACCGGTGAACACGAGCAGATCAAGTCCACCCATCAGCGCCGCGTAGGCACCGATCTGCTTGCGCACAGCGATCACGAACGCATTCATTGCAAGGAGCGCGTGTTCGTCACCGGCCTGAGCCTTCTTCATCAGCTCCTGCATGTCACTCTCGCCGCTCGAAAGAGCGATCAGTCCACTCTTACGGTTCAGCAACTCCTCCAGCTCATCGGCATTGCGACCTTCAGCGCGCAGAAGGTAGATGAGTACGCCGGGATCGAGGTCGCCGCTACGTGTCGCCATCGGAATACCGCCAGTGGGCGTCAGTCCCATCGTGGTGTCGATGGATTTCCCCTCTCTCACGGCGACCAGGCTCGATCCGCTGCCAAGATGCGCGATGATGCAGCGCGCCGGCACACTCGGCTCGAGTCGGTGCACCACGGACTCATACGAGATTCCGTGAAAGCCATAACGCATCACGCCTTTTTCGTACAGCTCGTCAGGAACCGGTAAGCGCGCTGCCACTTCTGGCATCGTGCGATGAAAGACCGTGTCGAAACAAGCGAACTGCGGCACATCCAGAAAGATTTTCTGAGATTGCTTCACAAGCTTGAGTGCCGTCGGAATATGGAGCGGCGCGAAGTGCACGGCACGCTCCAACTCCTCAAGGACATCATGCGTGATGCGTTGATGCTCACGCAGCTTCGGCCCGCCATGAACAATGCGATGCCCCACAGCAACGGGCGCCGCATGGAGATGTTCGCGCAGAGCCTTATCCAGCGTCTTGAGCGCGTCTTCCTGCGACTCCAATACAGACTCGCGCTCGACGAGAGTCTGGCCCTCCCCATCGCGAATGTGCAGGCTGCCTGATGCGTGACCGATGCCTTCTGCCGAACCCGACAGTAAGACCTTCTCCGAAGCATCGGCGGCATAGACGCCAAACTTCAACGAAGACGATCCACTATTGAGAACGAGGATCCCGCCGGTCTCGCTCACTTTGCTGCTCCCAAAGGCCACTGCCAGTTGTTGATTGCTGGCGGGTCAATCCCTTCGCGATGAGCATAGTTCACGTGATCGATGCGCTGGTCCTTCAACCACTCCTTCAGGTGAGCGGCGCTCTGCTGCAGTCGCGGTACGCGATCGATCACGTCGATCGCCAGGCTGAAGCGATCGATCTCGTTGATGATCGCCAGCTCCAGCGGCGTGTTGATGTTGCCGCGCTCGCGGTAGCCATGAATGTGCATGAGGTCGTGGTTCGTTCGCTTGTAGGCAAGCTTATGAATCAACGACGCGTAGCCGTGGAAGTTGAAGATCACGGGAATGTCCGTGCCGAAGAGTGAATCGTAATCTTCCTCGGACATACCATGAGGGTGCGCGGCCTCGGGCATCAGACGGAAGAGGTCGACGACGTTCACGAAGCGCAGCTTAATGTCTGGGCACTTCTCTTTGAGGATCGCCGCTGCGGCGAGCGCTTCTTGCGTCGCTACATCGCCTGCGCAGGCAAGGACAGCATCCGGCTTTGCGCCATTGTCCGTACTCGCCCAGTCCCAGATACCGATGCCCTTCGTGCAGTGCTGTACCGCCTGCTCCATGCTGAGCATGGTGAGATGCGCTTGCTTGTCGGCGACGATGACGTTGTAATAGTCCTCCGAGCGCAGGCAATGATCGGCGACACTCAGCAGGCAGTTCGCGTCTGGTGGCATGTAGATGCGCACTACATCCGGTCGCTTGTTGGTCACGATGTCAAGGAAGCCGGGGTCTTGGTGCGTGAATCCGTTGTGGTCCTGGCGCCACACAAGCGAGGTGATCAGCAAGTTGATCGACGAGATCGGCGCACGCCAGCTCAGTTCGTTTTTCGACTTTTCCAACCACTTTGCATGCTGGTTGAACATCGAGTCGATCACGTGCACGAACGCTTCGTAGCTCGAGAAAAAACCATGACGGCCGGTGAGCACGTAACCTTCGAACCAGCCTTCCAGCGTGTGCTCGCTCAGAATCTCCATCACGCGGCCGTCGAGCGCAATCTCGGTTCCGTCTTCGTCTTCCGGATAGAACTCCGCTTCCCAGGTCTTCTTGGAAGCCGCGTAGATGCCGTCGAGTTTGTTCGACGCGGTCTCATCCGGCCCGAAGACGCGGAAGTTCGTCATGTTGCACTTCATCACATCGCGCAGAAACTTCGCGAGCGTCGCTGTCGGCGAAACATAGCCCTGAGCAGGTTGTTCCACTACAACCGCATACTCCTTGAAGTCCGGCATCAACAGCGGTTTGCGCAGCAGTCCACCGTTCGCGTGAAGGTTCGCACTGATGCGCCGTTCACCGCTGGGCGCAAGCTCTTGCAGCGCGGGGATGAGCTTGCCGCTTTCATCGAAGAGAATCTCCGGCTTGTAGCTCCGCATCCAGTCTTCGACCACTTTCAGGTTTGTGGGGTTCGTTGCAGGATCAAGCACCGGCACCTGGTGCGCGCGCCAGAAACCTTCGACCTTGTGGCCATCGACTTCCTTGGGGCCGGTCCAGCCCTTCGGCGAGCGCAGCACAATCATAGGCCAGCGTGGACGCTCGTACTTGCCTGTCTCGCGTGCTTGCTTCTGTATCCTGCGGATCTCCTCGACACAGTGCTCCATCGTCGCGGCCATCGTCTGGTGCATCGTCGCGGGATCGTCACCTTCGACGAAATAAGGTGTGTACCCATAGCCGCGGAGCAGGTACTCCAACTCTTCGTGCGTGATGCGCGCGAGCACCGTGGGGTTCGCGATCTTGTACCCGTTCAGGTGCAGGATCGGCAGGACCGCGCCATCGCGAATCGGATTGAGGAACTTGTTCGAGTGCCATGACGTCGCCAGCGGTCCGGTTTCTGCTTCGCCATCACCGACCATGCACGCGACGATCAAGTCGGGGTTGTCGAACGCCGCCCCGAACGCATGCGACAAGCTATAGCCGAGCTCGCCGCCTTCGTGGATGGAGCCGGGAGTCTCCGGCGTGCAGTGGCTGCCCAGCGCCCCCGGAAACGAGAAACGGCGGAAGAGTTCCAGCATGCCGCGCTCGTCCTGGCTGCACTGCGGATATATCTCCGAGTAGTGGCCTTCGAGGTAGCCGTTCGACAACGTTGCCGGCGCACCGTGGCCCGGGCCGGCGATGTACATCACGTTCAGATCGAGCTTCTTGATCAGGCGATTCAGATGCACCCAGGTGAAAGATTGTCCCGGATCCGATCCCCAGTGGCCGAGCAGGCGGTGCTTGATGTGCTCCGGCTTTAGCGGCTCGCGCAGCAGCGGATTCGCCCGCAAATAAATCATGCCTGCACTCAGATAGTTGCAGGCACTCCAGTAAGCGTTGATCTTTTCAAGCTCTTCTGAGCTCAACGGCGCAAGCGAATCAAGAGGCATCTTCAGGCTCCAAGGCAAAAGTTCGGGGTCCCGGTGAATGTGCGGCGGCAAGAGGTTTGCGCGGCTTCTCCATCGTTGGATGCACCGCGCCTCTGTCTCGTTCGCACAGACTACCGAATATCGGCAGTGACAACATCAACCTTATGGACTACTTCGAAGAATTTCCGTGATGCCCGTCACCCTTCACGCCTTTAGCGACGGCGGAGCGAACTCCGGCGCAGCGCCAAGCTGAAGATTCGGCTGTGATCCCATCACAAAGCTGAGTTTGCCGCCGTGCTTGATGTCTTCATAGCTGAACCAGAGCTTCTTCTGCGGTACGTCGTTCAAAGCAAACGACTGCACGTAGACATCCTTCGGACCATTGCGGCGAGCTTCTACAACAAGCTCTTTGCCGCCAGCGAGTTGCATCACCGCCCGATCAAACAGCGGGCTGCCTACGACGAAGTTACCGCTCGCAGGATCGACCGAATAGAAGCCCATGGAGCTCATCACGAACCACGCGGACATTTGCCCGACATCTTCGTTGCCCGCCATACCATCGGGGTTTGGCGAGTACATCGTCTCCATCAGGCTGCGCACGCGCTCCTGTGTCTTGTGCGCTTCGCCTCCATAAACGTAAAGGTACGCGATGTGATGCGATGGCTCGTTGCCATGTGCGTACTGCCCGACCATACCGGCGATGTCTGGCGGCGCATCCGGCGGAAGCTCCGAGGACTGATTGAACAACTCGTCGAGTTTTGCGAGGAAGGCCTGTCGCGAGCCGAAGAGTTTGATAAGACCTGCGGGATCATGCTGCGCGCCGAAGGTCGTCTGCCAGGAGTTCGACTCCGTGAAGTCGCGGTACTGCTTGAAGTGCCCCATGCCTTTCGGATCAAACGGTGTGGCCCACGATCCATCGGCCATCACCGGCTGCATGAACTGGCTTTGTTTGTTGAAGTAGCGCCGGTAATTCGTAGCGCGATTGCGCAGCATGGCGGCGTCTTCCGTGTGCCCCAGCCTTTCCGCTACCTGCGCGATCGCCGCATCGTTATAGCAGTATTCGAAGGTGCGCGAGACTGACTCATCCACCTTGTCTGCCGGGATGTAACCCTTCGAGCGGTAGTACTCGAGGCCGTGCAGATTCGAGGTCTGGGCATGTTTCAGCATCGCCGCGTAGGCACGCTTTACGTCGATACCGGGCACGCCCTTCACGATCGCCTCCGAGATTACGCTCGCCGAGTGATAGCCCGTCATGCAGTCGGTCTCACGACCCCAGAGCGGCCACACGGGCATTCCTGCAGGGCTCTCGTGGGCCATACGGACGAGCGTGTTGCAGAACTCTGGCACGCGCTCAGGCTCGAGGAACACGTACATCGGATGTGCTGCGCGGAAGGTGTCCCAGAGGGAGAAGCACGTGTAGTTGTGCTGGCCGTGATGCAGCGAATGAACCTTGTTGTCCATGCCGCGGTACCGCCCGTCTACGTCGTCGAAGAGCGTCGGCCCCATCGCCATGTGATACATCGCGGTATAAAAGACGCGCTTATGATCATCGTTCGTCGTATCGACGCGGATCTTGCTGAGCTGCTTTGCCCAAGCCGCGCGAGCCTTGGCGCGAACGCCGTCAAAATCCCATCCCGGCAACTCTCCTGCATCCCACGCCCCGACCTCGCCGCGAAGGTTCTTCTCGGCCCCTTCTTCGTCGACCGCAGAAATCGCGACCCTCACGACGATCTGTTCACTCTCTTCCGTATGAAAGTGCAGCACCGCCTTCAGATCTTTACCGCTTGTGCGCTGCGAGCTATCAACGAGTTTCCCTTCGCTGAAGAACTCCACATTCGTTGGCGTTTTCGAGAGCTCCAAGGCGAAATACGAGTGCCGAGCATCGGCCCAGCTGAATGACTGATGTCCGCCTCGCAAACCCTTCTCGCCCTTACGAACCATGGTCGCCGAACGCACACTGTCCCCGTTTACGTGCGATAGATCGACGATCAGCCAAGCTTCTTGGCTCGCGGGAAAGGTATAGCGATGGAGACCAACGCGCTCTGTCGCCGTCATCTCGGCTCGCACATTGGGCTTGCTCAACACCACCGAGTAATAGCCCGGTTCCATCTGCTCGGTGCTACGGTCAAACTTCGAGCGATAGCCCTCCTCCGGATGCTCCCGCTTGCCTGGAGAGAGCACAACTCGTCCCGTCCCCGGCATGACGAGGAAATCAAGCAGATCGGCGGCGCCGGTTCCGCTCAAATGCGTGTGGCTGAACCCGATGATCGACGAGTCCGAGCGGTGATAGCCGGAGCACCAGTCCCAGCCCCGCGTGCCCGTGTCCGGCGAAAGCTGCACCATGCCGAACGGCAGCGTCGCCCCTGGGAACGTGTGTCCATGGCCGCCAGTACCGATCCTCAGATCCACCCAACGCAGCGGATCGTCGTGCTGTTCACCCTGCGCCCAGATCGAGGCGGGTAGAGTAGCTGCAGCGCAGGCGGCGGTAGAAGAGGCGAGGAATCGGCGGCGGGAAATCGTTTCCAAAATCATCCTGAACAGCTTAGACGAAGGACCCGACCCACGCGCAACCGCTCATGCAGAAACAGCAAAGCCCCCGCCGGAGCGAGGGCCTTTGCCAAAGCGAACTGCCTCGACGGAGGCAAGCCAGCTTACTTCACCTTGAGGAAGATGATCACGAAGGTGAACAGAGCCAGGGACTCGATGAACGCGAGGCCGAGGATCAGGAAGATGAAGATGCCAGGACGTGCGCCCGGGTTACGTGCGAGAGCTTCCGAAGCCGAAGCGGTTGCCTTGCCCTGAGCCAAACCGCAGATACCAGCGGCGAGAGCCATCGAGAGGCCTGCTGCCAGGGGAACCCACTGGTTGGTAGCTGCTGCTTCCTGAGCGAATGCCGGAGCAGCGAGGAACATCGCTGCCAGCGCTGCGAAAACGTATTGAAGAGTCTTCATTGATTACTCCATGCTCCCGTCGAATGTCGCTGCCAGTGGGTGGTTGAGACTCACCGTGCTGGTCCCCTCACGCTGTGCAGCAGAAACCTCCATACGAACAGGGAGCGCCCAATCGTAGGATTCTTTTGTGCGAGATGGGCCGAAGCCCACCCCGCAAAATTCTAGTGGTCGTGCGATACCGCGAGCGACAGATAGATCGACGCCAACAGGATGAACACGTACGTCTGAACCAGTGCCACACCAAGGTGGAGGCCCATGAACACCAGCGGAATACCGACCGGCAGCAGCGAGAAGAACGCCAGCGTCAGCAGGTCGCCCGCGAACATGTTCGCGTAGAGACGAACCGTGAGCGAAAGCACACGCGCAAAGTGCGAGATGATTTCGATCGGCAGCATCAGCCACGAAATCGCCCAGACCGGTCCGAGGAACTGCTTGATGTAGCCAAAGCCGTTCGCGCGCACGCCGTGGTAGTGGTAGTACACAAACGTGACGAGAGCCAGGCCCAGCGGCACAACCACGTCAGCGGTCGGCGAAGCCAGCCCCGGAACCAGGCCCATCAGGTTCGAAAGCAGGATGAAGAACGCCAGCGCCGTCAGGTAGCCGACGAAGCGCTCGTGGCCGTGGCCGATGATCTGGTGAGCCAGATCGTCCACGAAACCGTCGCTCATCTCTGCGAGGTGCTGCACCGCACCGGGCTTTTCCACGCTCAGCGAAGCCCGCACCGCTACGAAGAACAGCAGCAGGATCGCGAAAACGAGAATCTCCATCGCGAACGAGTTCGTGATGGGCGCCTCGGGATACTTCGGCGCGACGTGCACCGCGGCCAGCAGCTTGTCCACTGGGCCCGCGAAAAGATGATTCAGAAACTTGGTAAAAAGCAGTTGTGTCGGCATAGCAATCTTTGGTGGAGGTGCGCTGTGCGTCTAGGTCGTCCACGCCTTGACCGTGCGTACAGCCTCAATGGTCAGCGCGACGATCCCCATTCCGAGCCCCGCAAAGAGCGCGTAAACAGAACCATCCAGTAGCTTAAGACTACCATAGAGCGCAGCCAGCATCAGGGCCAGCATAAGGAAGAATCCAGCGAGGACTCTCCCTAGAGGCGTCGGCGTTTTTGCGGTTCCATCACCGGAACCGGCGGCGTCCATGAGCGCGATCACCGTCGTCATCAGGCGGAGCCACTTCCACAGCCCGAGCGCCGAAATCGCGGCGCCGACCAGCAGTAGCGTTGCCGACTGCCACCCCATCTTCCACCACACGATCGGCGCAACGATGACCGCCATGATCGCCACCAGGCGCAGCGCGCGCTTGATGATCGCCGAAGCCTCGGCGTCCGAAAAATTCGTCAGGTCAAACAAGCCTTACTTCCCTTTCAGGTACTTCTGCGCGGTACGGAAGATCTGGATGAAGCCGCCAATCGCGCCCATCACGATGCCGATGATCCCGCACACGTCGCCAAGGTGGAAATGCTCGTCGAGCGCATGGCCGATCAGCCAGCCGAGCACGCAGCCGATCGGCAGCACGAGCGCGAGCTGAATCATCGACTCGGCCTTCACCAGGTCGCCCAACGCGCCAGCTTTCTTCGGTTGTTGCTCATCCGCCATCGCGACAGCTCCAGTGCCCAACTATACTAAGCCCTGAGATTTCGTAGCAAAGAGAGTGACGCCGTTGCCCCAGTTTGATTCCGAATACGAGAAGAAGCTTTACGACGACCGCCTTGCCAGCCTCAAGAAGATTGAAGAGCTCGGCACCAGCAAGTTCGGTCTGAACGCGGGTGAGGCCACCTACCCGAACAGCTTCCGCTTCTCGCCCGAAGGCACCTCCGTGCCCAAGATCCGCGCTGCATTCGCCGAAGTCAGCGGTGAAGACCTCGAGCGCGACCAGCCCACCTTCGCCGTCGCAGGCCGCCTTATGGCCATCCGCGCTCAGGGCAAGGCCGGCTTCGCCCAACTCCAGCAGGGCGGCGAGCGCATCCAGCTTTACGTCCGCAAGGACGACGTCGGCGAAGATGCCTTCGAGCTCTACAAGAACCTCCACCTCGGTGACCACATCGGCGTGCGCGGCCACCTGATGCGGACCCGCACCGGCGAGCTCACACTGAAGGCCACCCCGGTCGATGGCCGGCAGCCGCTCGTCTTTCTCTCCAAGGCCACACTCACGCTCCCCGACAAGTACCACGGCCTCGAAGACGTCGAACTCCGCTACCGCCAGCGCTACGTCGACCTCATCATGAACTCGACGAAGCCCGAGCCTGTAGCAGCGACCGAACCGGGTGCCCCATCCGTATCGCCGTCTTCTGGCGAGACGGGTGGGCCAGCCACCGAAGAACACCGCAACGTCCGCGAAGTCTTCATCAAGCGCGCCGCCGTCCTCCGCGCCATCCGCAAGTTCTTCGACGAGCGCGAGTACATCGAGGTCGAAACCCCGATGCTCCACTCGGTCGCCGGAGGCGCCACCGCACGCCCGTTCACCACGCACCACAACGCGCTGGACATGCCGCTCTACCTGCGCATTGCGCCAGAGCTCTTCCTCAAGCGCCTCGTGGTCGGCGGCTTCGACCGCGTCTACGAAATCAACCGCAACTTCCGCAACGAAGGCGTCAGCACGCGCCACAACCCCGAGTTCACGATGCTCGAATTCTACCAGGCGTACGCGAACTACGAAGACCTGATCGCGCTCACCGAAGAACTCATCAAGTTCGTCGCGATGGAAGTGAACGGCAGCTACATTACCCACTTCAACGGCAACGAAATAGACCTCAGCAAGTGGACGAAGTTATCGATGCGTGAGGCGATTGCTAGATACCTTCCCTCCGAAGCAGGGGTCGAGATATCCAAGGCAGATCTAAATTCCCGTGGGGTTTTCGCTGAGAAACTGCTTACCGCAAGTCAGAACTTGACGTCACATCTCAAGTCGCTCCCCCAGAATGCGGAATGGAACTCCGATCCACAACCGTGGACTCCAGAAGCTGACCATCTTGATCGGTTGAGGGACGCCTCTCTTTTCTTCGCTCTTATCTCGGCGAAGCTGACGAACGGCGATACGCTCGGAAAGATGATCGCAGAGGTTTTCGAGTTCCTCGCCGAGCCACACCTCATCCAACCGCACATCATCTACGACTTCCCACTAGCCGTTTCCCCACTCTCGAAGATCAACCCGCTCGACCCCGAGTGGACCGAACGCTTCGAGTTCTACATCGGCGGCTTCGAAGTCGGCAACGCCTTCTCCGAGCTGAACGACGCCGCCGATCAGGAGCGCCGCTTCGAGGCTCAGGTCAACGAAAAGGCCCGCGGCGACGACGAGGCCATGGAGATGGACTCCGACTACGTCCGCGCCCTCGGCTACGGCCTTCCGCCCACGGCTGGCGAAGGCATCGGCATCGACCGCCTCACGATGCTGCTCACCGGCAGCAAGTCGATCCGCGACGTCATCCTCTTCCCGCTGATGCGCCACCAGGGCGGCCAGCCCAAGGACGAAAACGAACCCCACGGCGAATCCGCCGAGTAATTTCAGTAGCAACAAACGCGAAGCCACCAGTAAAACTGGTGGCTTCGCGTTTGTTGCTCTCTTCATCCTGACTACGACTCAATCAACGGTTTGGTGAGGGATTCATACGAACTGATGCGTCCGGCAATCCGCGCAGAGAAAATGAGCCGAGATTGATGGCAAACGCTCTTCTACGTTCCTCATCCGTGGCTCTTTCATCCATGCGTACCTCTTGCTTCGTCATGAACCCACTTCCTGTAACGACGCACCAGACTTCTGATATCCATTCTGTTCCAGGAGATAGCCGCTAAATGGATCGACTGGAGCAAAAGGCGAACAGACACATGTCGCTGTCCACTGTTCCGCCTCTACATATGTTGGATGAATCGGATCCTTGCCACGACCACTAGAACCCAGACGAATCTCCTCGACCATGCCCCCAACGAGAGTCACGCCTAAGTAAAAGTCCTCGATCGCTAGCCCCTTACGTCCTAGCGTAATCCGATAAATCAATACCCTCGGAGGGATGCCGTTGCGGGTAGCTCCGATCAAGTTGATGATTTCCGTGTCTTTGTACTTCTCGAACGGCTTCATCCGCGCTAGAAAGTCACGCTCAGTCGTCTGCCCGAGAAGCACCTCCTGCCCTACCGAGAGGAGTCTCTCCGCCTGATGACGCACGTGCACCACATACGCGTACAAGCAAATCGTCACAGACAGCACGACCGCCCCAACCGCCACCAATCCCCGCAACGCCCACCGACTCGACTTGCGCATGCCCGCACTTTACCGCAACCGCAACGCCTCAGCAATTCTTTCCACACCCACCATCATCCGCTCGCGCTCCACCTCACCACCCAACGCCACGCGCACCCCCTGTGGCGCATCTTCGCGGGTCGCAAACCAGTTTCCGCCCGACACCAGCACCTCAAGCTCGCGCATCTTCGCCTCGAACGCCTCACTCGTCCCCGTCGGCACATCCACCCACAGATGCCACGCCGTCCCGACGCCCTCAGCGCACCATTCGCCCAATACAGCACGCGCTGCCGCGTTCCGTATAGCGCCCTCAGCGTTCTTCTCCGCAATCACGCGATCCACCGTGCCATCCGCGATCAAACTCGCCGCCGCGCGCGCATGCGGCAGCGACACACCCGTCGCTGTGGCCTTCACCGCAGACTCCACACGCGCGCCCCAACGCTCCGGAGCCACCAACCATCCGCTCCGCGCCGCAGGCACGAACGACTTGCTCAGCGCCGTCAGCAGAAAAACACGCTCTGGAGCCATCTCCACCAACCGCGTCGGCGCAGACGCATCCATGAAGCCGTAAGCGTCATCCTCCAGCACCACCAGATCGAACTCCCGCGCTACCGCCAGCAATTCCTGCCGCCGCGCCGCCGGCATCGTCGCTCCCAGCGGGTTCTGCACCGTCGGCATCAGGTAAATCGCCTTCACGCCGCGCAGCTCACAAGCCTCCAGCAGCGACTCCGGCATCATCCCGGCCGTGTCCATCGCGCAGCCCACAATCTCGCAGCCAAGCATCCGCATCTGGTCCAGCGCGCCTGAGTATGACAGCCCATCCACCGCAATAGCCTTGCCCGCAAGCCCCGCCGAAAGCATCGCGATCAATGCCGCATGATGCGTCCCCTCCGTCAGCCACGTCCGCTCCATCGGCACACGCAGCCAACCCGCGCCAACCTTCACCAACTCACGCACATCCTGGCGAAACGAAGGCCGTAGCGAGTTCATGTCCAGCCGCTCGGACACAACCTGTTGGAACCGCGTAGCCCAGACCTCAGCCAAGCCCGGCAAAAGAGGAAAGTTGTACTGCATTTCGATCATGTTCCACAGCATAGCCCTCGCCTCTCCAAACCACATCGCATCCGCGTAAACTAGCCAACGTGAATATTCTCTTTGTCGGCGACGTCTTTGGTTCTGCGGGTCGCCATATCGTGCGCGAACATCTGCCCCACGTCCTCGAATCCAATGCGGTCGATCTGCTCATCATCAACGGCGAAAACGCTGCTGGCGGCTTCGGCATCACGCCCTCCATCGCCGAAGAGTTCTACGACATGGGCGCGCACGTCATCACCACCGGCAACCACATCTGGGACAAGAAGGAAATCTTCGAGTACATGAACGTGCCGGTCGACTCGCACGATCGTCCGCGCCGCCTCATCCGCCCTGCGAACTACAACGACAAGGCCCCAGGCTACGGCGTCTACGAAGGCACGCTGCCCGATGGCACCACCTTCGCCGTCTTCAACATGCAGGGTCGCGTCTTCATGAGTTCCTGCGATGACCCATTCCGCAAAGCCGACGAGATCCTGTCGAAGCTCACCGCGAAGGTCATCCTCCTCGACTTCCACGCCGAAGCCACCAGCGAAAAAGTCGCGATGGGCTGGTACCTCGACGGCCGCGTCACCGCCGTGCTCGGCACGCACACGCACATTCCTTCGGCTGACACGCGCGTCCTCCCCGGCGGCACCGCCTACCAGACTGACGTTGGCATGAGCGGCCCGTATGATTCGGTCATCGGGGTCGAAACTGAACTCGTCCTCAAGCGCTTCCTCACCGGCATGCCCGGCAAGTTCGAAGCCGCCAAGGGCAACCCGAAGATGTGCGCCGTGCTTATCGAGTGCGACCCCAGCACCGGCAAAGCGCACCGCATTCAGCGCATCATGCTCGGCGAGTAAGCCATGCTCACACCCACCGCACCGGCTCCGACGATCACGATCCCCGCAGCCATGCTCGCGGAGCTTTCGCGCGTGCTCGGCACCGGCCTCATCCTCGATGAAGCGCAGCGTCAGACCTACGAGTGCGACGGCCTCACCAACTTCCGCGCCGTGCCCGGAGCCGTCACGCTCCCACGCACCACCGCCGAGGTGCAAGCGATCGTGCGCCTCTGCCACCAACACCGCATCCCCTTCGTCTCGCGCGGCGCGGGCACGGGCTTGAGCGGTGGAGCGCTGCCCACCGAAGGCTGCGTCGTCATCGGACTCGCCCGCATGAACCGCATCCTTTCCGTGGACTTCGATAACGAACGCGTCTTCGCCGAGCCTGGCGTGACGAACTCACAGGTCACCGAAGCGGTGAAGCATCGCGGCTACTTCTTCGCCCCCGATCCGTCATCCCAAACGGTCTGTACACTCGGCGGCAACGTCGCCGAAAACGCCGGCGGCGCGCACTGCCTCAAGTACGGCTTCACCTCCACGCACGTCCTCGGCTGCGAGGTCGTCCTGCCCACCGGCGAACTCACCTGGCTCGGCAGCGAGCATGGCGTTGTCAACGAACCCGGCTACGACCTGCTCGGCACCTTTGTCGGCAGCGAAGGTACACTCGGCGTCGTTACCAGCGTGGTGCTACGCATCGTGCGCAAGCCCGAGACCGTGCAGACGCTGCTCGCAGCCTTCGACAACATCGGCGCCGCCGCACAAACCGTCTCCGATGTCATCGCCAGCGGCATCCTCGCCTCCGCGATGGAGATCATGGACCACACCAGCATTGTGGCGAGCGAGGCTGCTGTGCACGCTGGCTATCCAGACTGCGAGGCCCTGTTGCTCGTCGAGCTCGATGGCCCCACCGCCGAAGTGAATGCGCAAATGCAAAGCGTCCGCGAACTCGCCGCAAAGAACAGCGCTGCCGAGCAACGACTCGCGCAGAGTGATGCTGAGCGCGCTGTCGTGTGGAAGGGCCGCAAGGCCGCCTTCGCCGCCATGGGTCGCGTCTCGCCGAACTACATCGTGCAGGACGGCGTGATCCCCCGCACCGCTCTGCCGCGCGTACTCGCGCAGTTCGATGCACTCAGCAAGGCCACTGGTCTCCGCATCGCCAACGTCTTCCATGCCGGCGACGGCAACCTGCATCCGATGGTGCTCTACGATGGCTCGATCGCTGGCGAAGAAGCCCGCGCTCTCGACGTCTCTTATCAACTCCTCCGCCTCTGCGTCGACGCAGGCGGATCCATCACCGGGGAGCACGGCGTTGGACGCGAGAAGCAATGCGAGATGAGCTACATGTACGCGCAGCCTGACCTTGCCGTCATGCAACGCGTCCGCCACGCCTTCGATCCGCACGAGCTCGCGAACCCCGAGAAGCTCTTTCCCACGCCTCGCCTCTGCGGCGAGCGACACAACGGACCCCATCGCGAACACCCGCTTGTCACTGCGGGCATCGCGGAGATTTTCTAATGCGCGCACTCACCGACACTCTTCGCAACGAACTCGAACAGGCTGCAGGCGCACCCTTTGCAGGACCCGACACGATCGCGCCACTCAGTACCGATCACGTCTCCGCCGTGATGAAAATCGCTGCGCGCGAACAGCTGATTGTGCGCACGCAAGGTGGCGCGACTAAGCTCGGCTGGAGCAATCCTGTCGATGCCGACATCACGATCAGTACCGCGAACCTCGCGGGCATTCGTGAGCACATCTGGCAGGACCTCACCTGCACCGTCGGCGCGGGCACCACATGGGCGGTGCTCGAAGAACATCTCGCTGAGCATCATCAGCGCGTCGCGCTCGATGCCTTTGCGCCACAAAGTGCAACCGTCGGCGGCATCCTCGCGACAAATGACAGCGGTCTCCTGCGCCTCAAGTACGGCTCGCTCCGCGATCTTGTCCTCGGCGTCACCATCGTGCTTGCAGACGGCACCATTGCGCGCTCCGGTGGCAAGGTCGTGAAGAATGTCGCAGGGTACGATCTGCCGAAGCTCCTCATCGGTTCTTTCGGCACGCTCGGCATCATCACCGAAGCCAGCTTCCGCCTGCATCCGCAGCCGATCAATGCTGCCAGTTTCACGCTGCGCTCGCATGATGCTTTAGCGCTGGCCGATGTGATGAAGGCCGCTCTGGCTCAACAGCTCGCCGTGGAGCGCATGCAGATGCGCAACGAGAGCACCGCGTTCGCGCTCGATATCGAGCTCGCCTCAAACGACTCAGTCCTCGCCGAACATACGCAGCGTCTGCTGGCCCTCGCGGGAGACATCGCGATGGAGCCGGCCGCGCCACAGGTATGGCAAATCCGCGATGAGATCCTCGCCACACGCGGCGAAGCCTCGATCCTGAAGATCACGGCGCTTCCGGCGAAGCTCGCTGCCATCCTCGCAGGACTTGCGCAACTCGCACAGCAGCCCGACCACAGCATCCGCGCGGTCGTCGATCCCGTCGGCATCATCACGCTCGTCTGCGAAGCGCCTCCCGAAACCACAGTCGCTATCGTCGAAGACCTTCGCGCGCGGCTACGCTCTTCGGGCGGCAATGTAGTCGTCGTGCGTCGCGGCTGGCTGCCAGAACTCATCGACACCTGGGGCATCGCGCCGCAAGCCATCGACGTCATGCGTGCCGTCAAAAAAGAGTTTGACGCCGACCGGTTACTGAACCCCGGCTCCTTCGTAGGAGGCATCTGATGGACTCCACAGGTACAGCTCCGCAGACGCTCGTCAGCATCAAGCCTTCGGCCTTCGACGCGATCCATCCGCCGGAAAAATCCGTCATGGACACCTGCGTCCATTGCGGCTTCTGCCTGCCTGCGTGCCCCACTTACACGCTCTGGCAGGACGAGATGGACTCCCCGCGCGGACGCATCTGGATGATGCGCAAGGCCGCGCAAGGCGAGGCGCCGCTGGATGAAACCTTCCAGCAACACATGGACCACTGTCTCGGCTGCATGAGCTGCATGACGGCCTGCCCCTCGGGCGTTGAGTACAACAAGCTGATCGAAGACACGCGCG
Source organism: Granulicella cerasi (assembly GCF_025685575.1). Classification (NCBI taxonomy): domain Bacteria; kingdom Pseudomonadati; phylum Acidobacteriota; class Terriglobia; order Terriglobales; family Acidobacteriaceae; genus Granulicella; species Granulicella cerasi. Next base: position 226,935 of record NZ_JAGSYD010000004.1, on the reverse strand, counting down.
GCCAGGTTGAACGAAATATCCCCCGCACCTTTGCAGATCGCCTCTTCCGCAAGATGCTGTTTGCAACCTTCTCGCATCCGAAGCGCCTGCGTTCGCTCGGCGTGCCGCTCGCGATCTATCAACGTACCGGTCTGCAATCGCTCATGCGCAAGAGCGGTTTGCTCAAGCTTCTGCCCGCACGCCTTGCCGCGATGGACGCGCTGCTCCCGACCGTTCCGCTGAACCCCATTCATTCGCTGCCCACGAAGAATGCCGCCACCACAGCAGCCATGCGCACTCGCGTCGCGATGCTCACCGGCTGCGTGCAAGACGCCTACTTCGACCACGTCAATCGCGCCACCATTCGCGTCCTCACCGCCTTCGGCTACGAGGTCGTCATCCCCGAATCGCAAGGCTGCTGCGGCGCGCTCCTCGTCCACTCCGGACTGGAGGAAGAAGCTCATGCCTACGCCAAGCGCCTCATCGAAAAGTTCGAATCCACCGGTGCTGAGTTCATTGTGATCAACGCTGCGGGATGCGGCTCGACGATGAAGGAGTACGGCCATCTGCTGCGCGACGACGCCACATGGGCCGCACGCGCGGCGAAGTTCTCCGCAAGCTGCCGCGACATCTCCGAGTTGCTCTCGCCGCTGAACGATAAGCCCGAGTTCCATGCGCTGCCGATCCGCATCGCGTACCACGATGCATGCCACCTTCGTCACGCGCAGGGGATCTTCACTCCTCCGCGCGCGCTGCTGCAGTCCATCCCGTCGCTCGACCTTCGCGAGATCGCCGATGGCAATCTCTGCTGCGGCTCCGCCGGCGTCTATAACCTGCTCTATCCCGAGACCGCTGCAGAACTCGGCGACCGCAAGGCGGCAAACGTCCTCGCCACAGAAGCGGAAGCCCTCGTCAGCGCAAATCCCGGCTGCCTGTTGCAACTCGCAGCATCGCTGCGTCGTAATGGCCACGCCGAGTTGCCCACTTTCCACACCGTAGAAATTCTCGACGCCGCTCTGCGCGGCATCTCACGAGAAGAGTTGCTCGCAGGTCGACGCGCATAGCATCCCTCATGCAAACTGAAAGACTGACAGAAGGAGTTACACCGATGACCGGAGATCGCGAAGCTATTCTCACCAAGACCGCCGACGTGTTGCTCGACGCACGCCGCACCGGCAAGACGCTCACCGACTTGCCCGCAGACCTTATCCCCGCGGACATGGACGAGGCCTACTTCGTGCAGGACAAAATCGCCGAAGCCTTTGGCGAGATCGGCGGATGGAAAGTAGGCGCGCCGACTCCCGAAGCCACTCCCGTGTTCGCACCGATGCCCCTCGCGTGGATCTCCGCCTCAGGATCGACTCTCACCGGTGCGCGCTGGCGCTATCGAGGTCTTGAGGCTGAGATCGCTTTCCTCGTCGGCGAGGATCTTCCGCCGCGCGAGCAGCCTTATTCGCGCGAAGAAGCTCTTGCGGCTATGGCCTCATGCCACCCCGCCATCGAAGTGCTCGAAGCAGCGTTTGAAGATCCGACGAAGGCCACACGCCTCGCAGCCTTCGCAGACATCCAGATGCACGGCGGCTTCGTCTACGGCCCGGCCATCGCGGACTGGCAATCCATCGACTGGAATACCGAGGTCGTAACGCTCGTTGTCGATAGCGCTGTACGCGTCGAGCGCACCGGCTCCAACACATCCGGTGATTTGCTCAAGCTCCTGCCTTGGCTTGCGAATGAAGGCGCCAAGCGCACCGGCGGCCTGAAGAAGGGCCAGTGGATCACGACAGGTTCGTGGACCGGCAATGAACCTGCCAGCGCTGGCTCCACCGTCGAAGCGAAGTTCACGCACGCTGACTCTGTCGATCTGAAGTTCGCCTAACTCCCCAAAACGAGGTCGCTATGTCTCTCCCCGCAGGCGTCGAACTTCACGCCACCACTGCCGACAAATACGCTGAGATCCTCACGCCCGAAGCCCTTGAGTTTGCGGTTGCTCTTCAGCGTGAGTTCAACGCAACGCGCAAGCAGCTTCTCGAGAACCGCGTGGCGCGCCAGGCGCGCATCGACGCTGGCGAACTCCCGGACTTCCTTCCCGAGACCGCGCACATCCGCGAATCCGAGTGGACCGTCGCCCCTCTGCCTGCCGACATCCTCGACCGGCGCGTCGAGATCACCGGCCCCGTCGATCGCAAGATGATCATCAACGCGCTGAACTCCGGCGCGAAGGTCTTCATGGCTGACTTCGAAGACTCTTCCACACCCACGTGGGAGAACCTGCTCGACGGCCAACTCAACCTCCGCGACGCCGTGCGCCGCACCATCACCTTCCACGACGCCAACAACGGCAAGGACTACGCGCTCAAGCCGGAGACGGCTGTACTCTTCGTCCGTTGCCGCGGATGGCACATGGAAGAGCGCCACGTCCTCGTCGACGGCGAATACATGAGCGGTTCCATCTTCGACTTCGCGCTCTACTTCTTCCATAACGCCAAGGAAGCGCTCTCGCGCGGCACCGGTCCCTACTTCTATCTGCCGAAGATGGAGTCACACCTCGAAGCACGCCTTTGGAACTCGATCTTTGTGCGCGCGCAAGAGATGCTCGGCGTGCCGCAAGGCTCCATCAAGGCCACGTGCCTGATCGAAACCATCCTCGCTACCTTCGAGATGGACGAGTTCCTCTACGAGCTACGCGAGCACTCTGCCGGTCTCAACTGCGGCCGCTGGGATTACATCTTCAGCTTCATCAAGAAGCTCGCCGCTGACGAGACAATACTTCTCCCCGACCGCTCGCAGGTTACGATGGCGACGCCCTTCATGAGCAAGTACTCCAAGCTCTGCATCAAGACCTGCCACCGTCGCAATGTCCACGCTATGGGCGGCATGAGCGCGCTCATCCCGATCAAATCGGACGCGGAGGCGAACGAAAAGGCCATCGCGGGCGTGCGTGCTGACAAGGAGCGCGAAGCCACCAACGGCCATGACGGCACGTGGGTCGCGCATCCGGCGCTCGTGCCCGTGGCGATGGAAGTCTTCGACCGCATCATGCCCACGCCGAACCAGATCACCAAGCAGACGCCGGAGTTCGCCGTCACCGCTGCTGAACTGCTTGAGGTTCCGGCCGGCACGATCACGGAAGCAGGCCTGAAGCAGAACGTGGCTGTCGGTCTCGGCTATGTAGAAGCATGGCTGCGCGGCATCGGCTGCGTCCCGCTCTTCAACCTCATGGAAGACGCCGCCACAGCGGAGATCTCACGCGCACAGCTCTGGCAGTGGGTGCATCATCATGCAAAGCTCGAAGATGGCCGTGCGGTCACCGCAGAGCTTTGCGACGAGTACATCGACGCCGAACTCGCGCAGGCCAAAACAGCCTATCCGCAAGCCCGCTACGAGGCCTACGAGCATGCCGCCTTCCTGATGCGCGAACTCATCAAGACGCCTAAGTTCCAGGACTTCCTCACCACTCCCGCCTATGCGCGAGTGCTGGATAACGAGATCTACACCGCATAAACAGAAAGGCCGCTGATCACTCAGCGGCCTTTGCACTTCTGACATCTTGTTAGGATCATCGCGACCTGAACACAGGCGCGATCTCCAACTAGAACGCTGCCAGCTCCGCCATCGCGTCATAAATCCGCTCCGGCTGCGGCAGGATGATGTCCTCAAGAATCGGCTGATACGCCACAAATGTATCAAGACCTGCGACGCGACGCACCGGCGCATCCAGATCATGGAAGAGCTCATCGCCAATGCGCGCGGCGATCTCCGCACCATAGCCCCAGCTCTTCATGTCCTCGTACGCGACCAGCACCTTGCTCGTCTTCTTCACTGACTCCGCAATCGCTTCCCAGTCATACGGCGCGAGCGTGCGCAGATCGATCACCTCAACGCTGATGCCCTTTTCGCGCTCGAGCTTCTGCGCAGCCTGCAGCGCACGCGGCACCACCGCGCCGTAGGTGATCACCGTGAGGTCCCTGCCTGGCTTCACGATCTTCGCCTTGCCAAACGGGATTGCATACTCCGGCCCCGGATACGGCGCGCGGCCAAAGGTCTCGCGGTACAAACGCTTGTGCTCGAGGAACAGCACCGGATCGTCGCAACGAATCGCCGTGCGCAACAAGCCCGCTGCATCCAGCGCATTCGATGGCATCGCAATCCGCAAGCCCGGGATATGCGTGAAGATGCTTTCGCCCGACTGCGAGTGATAGATCGAGCCGCCCGTCAGATAGCCGCCAATTGGCACACGCATCACCATCGGCGAAGAGTACGTTCCGTTCGAGCGCCAGCGCATCACGCTCAGTTCATTGCGAATCTGGTGTACCGCCGGCCAGATGTAGTCGAAGAATTGGATCTCCACCACCGGCTTCAGGCCGCGTACAGCCATGCCAATCGCACGACCCGTAATGTTCGCCTCGGCCAGCGGAGAGTTAAAGCAACGATCGTTGCCAAACTCCTTCTGCAAGCCGCTCGTCAGCTTGAACACGCCGCCCTTGCCCTTCAGTTTGCCCGCGCGCAGCGGCTCATCGCGCGTTGCGTCGGCAACATCTTCACCAAAGACCACGATGCGCTCATCGCGACGCATCTCGTCATGCAGCGTGGCGTTGATGAGATCCGCCATCGTACGGTCTTCGCCTTCAAACTTCGGCTCGGTCGCAAAGATCGCATCCGTCGGCTTCAAGTCTTCCGAGTACTGATGCACGAAGATCGACTCAGGCTGCGCAGGCTGAGCTGCAAGCGCGCGGTCCGCTGCGTCCTGCACCTCAACATCCACCTCATGCTCCAGCGCTTTGACGCCATCCGCATCAAGAATTCCCTCGCGAATCAGCCACACCTGCATCTTCGCAATCGGATCACGCAGAGCATCTGCCTCGAGCTCTTCGGCAGAGCGGTAGTTGCGCTCATCATCCGAAAGCGAGTGAGAGTAAGGGCGAATCACGTGTGCATGAACCAGCGCTGGCCCCTTGCCTGCGCGAGCATACGCCACAGCCTCGACCATCGCCTCATAGCTCGCGATCGCATCCGTGCCATCCACCTCAGCAAAGTGGAAGTTCGGGAAGTTCGCAATCAGCTTGGAGATATTCCCGCCTGGCGTATTCGCTTCCACCGGCGTCGAGATCGCATAACCGTTGTCCTCGACCACATACACCACAGGCAGCTTCGCATTCGAGGCCGTGTTCAGCGACTCCCAGAACTCACCCTGCGAGGTCGAGCCTTCGCCGATCGAGACATACGTTACCTCGTCGCCGTGCCACACCACATCCTTGAACTCGCGATAGTCGCCCGTGGCCTTCTTCGCCGCGTCGGGATGGTTCTTGTAATAGCGTCCGGCTTCCGCGCAACCAATCGCGTGCAAGCACTGCGTCGCGGTCGACGAGCTCGGCGAAACAATATGCAGTTCCTTCGACGTCCAGTGCGAGGGCATCTGGCGTCCGCCGCTTGCGGGGTCTGTCGCCGCTCCCACCGCCTGCAGCAACTGGTCTTCCGGCGTATTGCCCAGCGCCAGGCAGATCGCGCGATCGCGATAGTACGGCACGAACCAGTCGTAGCCCGGCTTCATCGCCATACCCGCGGCCACGAGAATCGCCTCATGTCCCGCGCACGAAATCTGGAAGAAGATCTTTTGCTGGCGCTTCAGCAGAATCTCGCGATCATCCACCTTTCGTGAGGTGTACATCGTCCGATAGAACCGAATCAGCTCTTCAGGAGTCAGCCCACCATAGGACGCAGATTTCTTCGCGGTCTCTTTTACTGTCTTCATCGTCTTCTGCGCCACGTAGATAAGCCCTCCTGCTGCAACTAAAGATTTTACCTGTCCCGCGGCCTCTTCGGCTCGGCGTCTGCGGTGGAAACTTGAGCTGTGTCCGAAGCTTCGGCGCAACCGCTGCCTCACACCGCAATCGCCGATGAAGCCTGCGTCCGCGAAACCATCGCGCGAGGTTCCACTCCGCATGTTGCAACGTCTCGTTCTCCTGTTCGCTGCTTTGCTGCCTGCCTCGCTCTGCGCACAGACGACACGGCTCGTTGTCTTCTACGACAAGCCAGCCTCTCTACCGCTCGTGCAGCAGAATGCGCGATGGTTCGGAGCGCGCGGCCTGCGCAACATGCCGCACCTGAATGCCAGCATTCTCACCGTCGACAACAACGTCGAGCAGATCACCGCAACCGCGATGCGGATGCAGCCCGGAGTGCTCGCCGTGGTCCGCGATCGCTACGTCAGCGGTCACGCACTTCGTGTGCGCGGTGTGCGCGAGCTTCATCCCTTCATCGAAAGCATCGGAGCTCCGCGGCGTAGCCTCGCGTCCTCGAGTAACCCGACGACTGTCGACGCTGCCTACAACTCTCCGGCAGGCTGGGCCGTGCGAGCTTCAGGGGGTTACGGCAACAGCATCGCAGGCGGCCCGAGCGTGGGCCCGTGGAACTCCACGCGAGGTGCTGGTGTACGGATCGCTGTACTGGACTCAGGCATCGACAGCAATCACCCAGACCTCATCAACAATGTTGCTATCAATCTCAGTGAGGTCGATCAGACTGCGCTGCCGAGCCCCTGCGATGACGGATCTCCCCAGGATCAACAAGGACACGGAACCTGGGTCGCGTCCCTCGCCGCTGGCGCTCTCGGCGGCGGAGAAACCGTCGGCGTTGCGCCAGAAGCAACGTTACTCAACATCAAGGTTCTGCAGCGAATGCCCGCCATAGGCCAGAGCAGCACACTCGCCGCCTGCGAGGCGGGCGACACCGGCGGCCTGTTGAGCTGGGTGCTGACGGGCATCAACGACGCGCTCGCGCAGCACGCTGACGTCATCTCGCTTTCGCTTGGCACGCTCGTCGACCTCACCACCGGCGACGGCGCAGGCTGGAAGACGAGCTTCGACCGCGTCACCTATGCCGCGCAGCAAGCCGGAACGGTGATCATCGCGGCGACCGGCAACGACGGCATCGATCTCTCCACCGGTCGATATATCGAGCTTCCATCACAAGCTCGCGGCGTTCTCGCAGTCACCGCTACCACGAACGCTGATTGCGTCGAAAACCCTAAGCCCAATGCGATCTGCGCTGCAGGGCCGGTAGCGCGAGCTTCTTACGCGAACTTCAACGCGCCAAATTCGATCGCAGCCCCCGGAGGCGCATTGCCAGAAGGTGCAGACGACGCGACGAGCGGCTGGATCTTCGGCGCGTGTTCCAGTGGCATCGCAAACACCACCGACGGCCTTCCCGCCTCCGGCAAGAGCTTCGGCTGCTTCGGTCTCGGCCATGTAGCGTACGTGCAGGCGATGGGAACGAGCGCGTCCGCGCCGCTTCTCGCGGGTGCCGCTGCGCTGCTCAAAGCGGCGCATCCCGCATGGAGTGCCGCGCAGATCATTACCGTTCTTCAAACTTCTGCGACACCATCGATCTACATGAGCGAGCGTCAGCTCAACTTGCCCGCGGCTCTGTATGCCACGCCTTAGCCCGCGTATTCGTTATCCTTAGGCGACGCCGCTCCTAGCGGCCAGGGACAAGATCATGCTGCAGCCCTCGCTCCTCCCCCCGTCGCTCCCGCAGAATGAGAAGACGCTTCACTCAGTCGAAGTCGGCTGGCACGCCGCCTTTGTGGACTTCGTGCAGACGGGTTTACCAAAGATTGTCGTCGCATTGATCCTCGCGTTCATCGCAGGCGTCATCGTGCGCTTCTTTGTCAGCCGCCTGCGCAAGCGCGCCGATGCGCACGTGGGTAACTCGCACCGTGCGGCGCAGCTACGGACGCTCTCAGGCATCATCCGTGCCACGGCCTTCGGCCTCATCGGCGCGTATTTGGTCATGCAGATTCTCGGTGCGGTCGGTGTGCCACTCGGCACCTTCATCGCTTCCGCCGGAGTCATCGGCCTCGGCATTTCCTTCGGCGCGCAGTCCATCTTCAAGGACATGCTCACCGGCATCTTTGTACTTGTCGAAGACCAGTACAGTGTCGGCGATGTCGTGAAGCTCGCTGGCCTCACCGGCACCGTCGAAGATTTCACGCTGCGCATCACACAGCTCCGCGACGGCGACGGCACTCTTTACATCGTGCCAAACTCGCAGATCACGACAGTGTCGAACCTATCGCGTGACTTCTCGATCGCGACGCTCAACGTCTCCGTCGATCCGAAGGAGAACCCCGATCGCGTCGTCGAAGTGCTCACCAAGCTCGCGCAGGAAGTCCGGCAGGACGCGATCTTCAACGACATCGTCATCTCCGACCCGACCATCGTAGGCGTGGACAAGATCTCCGGCAACGAAGCGATCTACCCCATCAGCGTGCGCGTACGAGCCAATCAGCGCGACGGCGTGCTTCGTGAGCTTCGCCGCCGCATTCTGCTTGCCTTTGCCCGCGAGCGCATCGCTTTTGGAGCTACTAGCAGCACCATTCTGCTGCAGCATGATCCAACAGCGGCTGCGCCCTCCACGGCTTCGTAGCCTATTCGTCGAGCAGGTCCAACAGCGCCTCCGGTTCAAACACCGGGGGCGCACATGTTTTGCCTCGGCATACGAGCGCGACGGCCTCAGCCTCCGGCAGATGCGGCAGCGTCTCAGCCAGCGCAGGCGGCAACGCCCCCATCTGCTCACGGCTCAGGCGAATGATGCTCTTGTTCGCCGCGTAGCGCATCGTCGCTGCGAGGGCAAGCTCCTCAGCCTTCTGCCCTTCGCCCACGATCGCAATCTGCAAGCCGCCTTCGAGCAAGCGACGTAGCGAAAGCGCGTAGCTCGCCGCATACAGCCCGAAGTGTTCTACAACCCCTGCGAATGTCTCAAGCGTCTCGCGTCCACGCTCGACATAGGTGTCATCGCCGCTCAGATCGCCCACACGCAGCAGCACATTTGCGGCTACGGAATTCCCCGAAGGCGTCGGCGAATCTTGTAACGGCTTACGGCGTGCAGCGAGGGCGCCGATGGCTTCCACCTGCAGCTCGGCGTCGAAGAACGCGCCACCTTCAGCGTCGTAGAACTTCAAGAGCATCGCGTCGGTGAGTCCCTTCGCAGCCTCGTAGTAACGAAGCTCTCCGCTTGCTTCAAAGGCATCGAGCGCTGCTTGTGTCACAAACGCGTAGTCCTCGAGCACCGCAGGAATCGGAGTTGCCGTGCCTCCCTGCTCTCCGTAGGCGACTACGCGCTGCAGCGTCGTTCCATCCCACGCCGTAGCCAGTACGCGGTCCATCGACTTCAACGCAAACGTACGTGCCTCGGGCAGGTTCAACGCGGCAGCAGCGGTAAAGTACGCCGAGATGCACATACCATTCCATCCCACATAAATCGTCTTATCCACGTAAGGCGTCTTGCGAAGCAGGCGCGCGGCGTACATCTTCGCGTGAGCACGTTCCAGCGCGGCCTCATCCACCTTTGCAGGCGCGACGTGCAGCACGTTCTTCAGCGGATTGTGGTGCATGTCGCCCACAGGACGCAGGTTGTAGAACGCGGATGCAGCCGCGAACTCTTCGGGAGACAGCACAGCCTTGGCTTCATCGCGCGTCCAGGTGAAATAATCGCCGTCATCTTCCAGCGAATCATCCGCATCCTGAGAACCGTAGAAGCCGCCCAGCTTGCGGTCCGACAGCCACTCATCCATCCACTTCACGATGCCGTTCGCCACCTGTGCGAAGTCTGGCTGCGCGAAGGAAGCGAACGCATGCGCATAATTCTTCAGCAGGTCGGCGTTGTCGTAAGCCATCTTTTCAAAGTGCGGCACGATCCAACGCTCATCCACCGAGTAGCGATGGAAGCCGCCGGCAAGCTGATCGTGAATGCCGCCTGAAGCCATCTTGCGCAGCGTCGTTTCCGCAACCATACGGGCGTTGTCCGACTCCACACCACCGCGGCCCGCAGCATCGATCAACAGATCGATCGCGCCACTGTGCGGGAACTTCGGCTGCGAGCCAAAGCCGCCATTGCGCCCATCGAACTGGCGTAGCGGCGCGTTGATCAGCTTCGCAAGAATCTCGCGGCCCAACTCGCCATCCACTCCGGCAGCACGACCGGAGAAATTTTCATTGTGCTCAAGCGCAGCCATCACGCTGCCAGCGGTCTCCAGCACTTCGTCGCGCTTATCTTCATAAGCGTCGGCCATCAGGCCAAGCACACGTCGAAAGCTCGGACGCTGATAGCGATCGTCCGGCGGAAAGTACGTCCCACCGAAGTAGGGGCGGCCATCCGGCGTGAGGAACGCCGTGAGCGGCCAGCCGCCTTGTCCGCTGATCGCCGACACCGCAGCCTGATAACGCGCGTCCACATCGGGACGCTCGTCGCGGTCCACCTTCACGGCGATGAAGTGCTCGTTGATCATCTCCGCCGTCGCCGCATCCTCGTAGCTTTCGCGGTCCATCACATGGCACCAGTGGCACCACACCGCGCCGATGTCGAGCAGCACCGGCTTGTCCTCAGCCTGCGCCTTCGCGAAAGCCTCAGTACCCCACTCCATCCACAGCACCGGTTGATGCCGCGCCGAGCGCAGGTATCCGCTTGCTGACTTCGCCAATGCATTTTCTGTCCCGTGATCGTGGGTCATCTGCTCGCTCATGCTTTTCCGTCCTGCTCCCTTGCAAGCGAAGGCCGCAGCATCATCGCTGCGGCCCTTCGCGTCCTGTCATCTCTTAGTTTACGGCGTTACTGCTGCAGTGGTCCGGGATCGGCCGTCAGCGGCTTTGGCGGAGCGGGCGGCACCGGCGGCGTCAGCCCCGGAATCACGGGCCTCTGCGCGAGGTTGCCCGTCGTCGCATCCTGAAGGGTAATGCCGTAACGATCCAGCGTGTTCGCCAGCAGCTGGTTCAGCGAGGAGCGATCGCGCGCAAACGCCGAGTTCGCCGAGATCAGCGTGTTCTCTGCTGTTGCCAGATTGCGTTCCTGCTGCAACACGTTCGCGGTCGTCGAAGCTCCCAAACGATACTTCTTCTGCTCCGCTTCCAACGCCTGCGCTTGATAGTCCCGCGCCGACTGCGCCGACACCACCGAAGCGCGATCGTTCGTGATCGCATACATCGCGTTCACAACCTGGATGCGGATCTGCGTGTACAGCTGCTGCAGGCGCATCTCGCTTTGGCGAAGCTCCATCTGCGAACGAACCTGGTCAGCCTGCGCCGCACGGTTGCGCAGCGGCACCGAGATATTCACGCCCACCGACCAGTCCGGGGCCTTGCCGCTGAAGGAGTTGCTCAGCGAAGAGCCGTAGCCGCCGGTCGGAATATTCTGCTGCTGATAGTAGTTCGACGCGCACGGTACAAATGTGTTCGTGGTCGTGCTCGTGTTGCAGTTCAGCGAAGGGTTCTGCGATCCCGTAAGTCCCGATCCCGCGTAGAAACCATACGCATCCACGACAGGCAGCAGACCGTTCTTCTCTGCACGGATCGTGATCTTGTTGTTCTTCATGTTGAGCATGGCCTGCTCAATCTGAGGGTTGTTCTCGTACGCTTCGCGCACAAGGTCCTCCACCTGCATGTCCTCTTCGGGCAAGCGACCCAACCCGGCGCGGTCGGTCGGTACTACCGGCGCGTGGGTCAATTCGGGATCATTCAGGTTGCGGGCGACGGCCTGCTTCAGCAGCAATTGCTGATACTCAAGATTCGTCTGCGAGGTGATCAGGGACTGCTTGTCGGTGGCTACCGTCGAGTCGGAGTTCACCACGTCCAGCGGAGCCAGCGTGCCGATCTGCAACTGCTTACGATTGTCATTCGCCAGCTGCGTCGACTGCTGCAGCGCGCGTTCCTTGGCCTGCTCGTCCTCATACGCGCTTACCACCGCCCAGTAGATGTTCTCTACCTGGTTGACGGTGTAAAGCACCTGCTGACGGAAAACCGAGTCTTCGATGCGACGGTTGTTCTTTGCCTGCACGATGAAGCGCGTGTTCAGCCAGAGCCCGAAGCCCTGCAGCAGATGCTGCGTGAGCTGGGCCTTGAAATTGTTCTGGTAGAGCGGGCTGTAGGTCGAGCGCTCGCTGTTGGTGCCCGTGCGAGAGTTATCGAAGGTCACGTTCAGCAAGGTGCCCGTCTTGAACCCCTGTTGATAGCCCGCGTTCCAGGTGAACAGCTTCTGGTTCAGCGTATTGGTTCCGGTCAGAACCGTCGTGCTCTGGGGCGTTGTCGAGCTTTCGTAGCTCACTGTGCCGGTCAGAACCGGGTCGAAGACCTCGGGCGCGGGACCGCCGCCATTGGTGCTCAGGACGAGTCCTGAAGCACCCGTGCCGGCCGTGCTTGAAGTCGTTCCCGCAGGGCCGCCACCGGTGGTGATCGTGGTGGTCGTGCCGCCCAGCGTGTTGTCCACGATCGAGGTCGAAACGCCGCGCAGCGTCGAGCCTGCCTTCGCGCGCAGAATGTCCGTATCCGCGATGTCGAGGTTGATGCGGGCGACCGCAATGTCGTAGTTGTTCTCGAGCGCCAGCGCCACAGCGTCCGACAGGCTCATGTAAATCTTGCCGTCGTGCAGCAGATCACGAAGGTCGGAGGTGTTCGTCAGGCGTTGTCCGGGATACGAGATCGCCTTGTAATCGAGCAGCGGATTCGGAAGGAAGCGATAGCCCTCGGTGTAATCACGCGTCGTCGGACGCAGATACAGCGGCTCAGTCAGCTTCGGCGCGGGGGCCTGCGGCAGGTTCGGATCGCCGGTCGTGTCGTTCTGCACCGGCACGGCCGTAGCGGGCGTCGTCGGGCTTACCTGACCGCCTGTCTGCGCAGCGTTCGGCGTCCCCTGCTGTTGCTGGGGTGCGGCCTGAAAAGGTTGCGCAGCCATCTGCGCAGATGCGCTGGCCAACGTCAGGGCGACACACGCCGCCGCCTGCAAATGCTTCAACATCGTTTCCTGGTCTCCGGGGATCGCGCACAACGATCCTCTGCAACTACATACGGACGACACCAGCGCGAAGTTCCAACAACCTGAAAAGCCACGCGCGGGAATCCTCACGAGTATAACTTCGTCGCGCGACGACGTCGTGTATTCCACCGCACCAAACTCTGTACCATTTCGACAGAGGACGCAAGGCAACCCCAAGATGGCGCACTGGAAGCTCACAATCAGCTATGACGGCAGCAGTTTCCACGGCTGGCAGATCCAGCCCAACGGTCTGCCCACCGTACAGGCAGCATTCAGCGAAGCCATCCATCACCTCACCGGCGAATCCGTACAGCCGCAGGGCTCGGGGCGCACCGACGCCGGTGTTCACGCCCTCGCCCAGGTCATATCCTTTCCGTTGAACGGTGCGCTGCCGCCCACGAACTTCCTCCGCGCGCTCAATCGCGTGCTGCCGCAGAGCATTCGCGTGCTGCAAGCGGAGCTCGTCCCGGAAAGCTTCCACGCGCGCCACTCCGCGCGCGGCAAGACCTACGAATACCGCGTCTTTGAGCGGCGAGTGCGCCAGCAACCCGGCCAGCCCGCTGCCGAACTCGTCTGCTCGCCCTTCCTTGCACCCTTCGTCTGGGATTGTCGTTGGCCGCTCGATTTCGAGCTGATGCAGCAGGCATCGCGCCAGGTCCTCGGCACGCATGACTTCACCTCCTTTGCCGCCAGTGACCCTGACAAATCTCTCCGCGAAGACGGCCAGCGCTCCGGCCCTAATCCCGTGAAGACGATCGATCGCTCTGAGTGGACACGCGAAGACGGCCTGCTCATCTACCGCGTCCACGGCACGGGCTTTTTGCACCACATGGTGCGCAACCTCGTCGGCACCTTCGTAGACGTCGGCCGCGGTGCGATCCTGCCCGACGAGATACCGACGATCCTCGCAGCTCGCAACCGGACCGCCGCAGGACCGACCGCGCCCGCACGTGGCCTCTTCCTCAAGCAGGTGGATTACGAAGCGCAAGCTCCGCAGGCTGGCAAACTGGAAGGTGAAAGCTGAGTCTCGCATCCATGCCCACGCGCTTCCAAATCTCGCTGCTTGGCCTGATCCTCGCTCCGACCGTCGCCGCGATCACAGCTCAAACGCCGCAGCCCGCAGCGCAGATTGAGATCCAGCTTCGCGATGGCCGCAGCGGAAAGTCCCTGCCCAAGACCCGGCTCACCGTTACTGAAGCTTCAAGTGCCTCAGCAATCTCCAGCCTTGACACCGCAGAGACTTCGCGGGCCCAGGACCTCGACGTGATCCTGACCACGGATGAGAGTGGGAACGCCAAACTCACCCTCGCCGCAAACATGACGGCGCTGCAAATCCGGGTCAGTGGGCAGGTCTCCTGCGGCTCTCAAATCCAGATCTTTCCGGTCGCGACAATCCTCAGCACAGGCGTGACGGACGCAAACACCTGCAACCCTCTGCCTCTCTGGACGCCTACCCATCCCGGACAGCTGACCTTTTACGTCCGGCCGAACGCTGCGGAGAAATTCAGCTGGTGACGAACTCCGCCGCGAACCGCCGCATCACCACGCTCGCCGGACAGCGTGCCGTGCACGCTGCCTTTGGCTGGCTGCATTTGCATGAACCGCAGGTGCGCCGTTGGCAGCGCGAACTCGTGGCGATTCCCGCCCCGACCTTCCACGAGCAAGCCCGCGCCGCCTGGTTCGCCGACCGCTTTCGCGATCTCGGCCTCGCCGACGTCCACGTCGACGAAGCCGGCAATGCCCTCGCCGAGCTTCCCGGCGCCAGCGAGCAGTGCGTGCTGCTCTCCGCGCATCTCGACACCGTCTTCGACGCCGACACCCCCATTGTGCCGACCGAGGAGGAGGACGGTACGCTCCACGCGCCCGGTGCCACTGACAACGCAGCCGGTCTCGCGGCGTTACTCGCGCTCGCCGCTGCGCTGAAGCACTCGCAGATCCAGCCTGCCGCCACCATTCTCTTTGCCGCGAACGTCGGCGAAGAAGGCCACGGCGATCTGCGCGGCATGCGCCATCTCTTTGGCCCGTCGCCCTACGCTCCGCGGATCCGTTCGGCCATTGCACTCGAAGGCGCAGGCACGTCGACCGTCATCGATCGCGCGCTCGGCAGTCGACGTCTGCGCATTTCGCTCACCGGTCCCGGCGGCCATTCCTGGGCGGACTCGCATCGGCCCAACCCCATCGTCGCGCTCGCGGAGTTGATCGTTGAACTGCAACGCCTGAGCCTTCCGGCCACGCCGCGCACCACGCTCAACATCGGCACGATCCTCGGCGGCAGCACGGTGAACTCCATCCCCGCGGAAGCCTCAGCCGACCTCGACCTGCGCTCCGCCTCCGCGCATGAGTTGAACCGCCTCGAGATGTCGGTCCTCAAGCATCTCAGCGGCGTGATCGCCCGCTGGCCCGACCTCAGCATCTCCGCCGAACGCATCGGCGATCGTCCCGCAGGTGAGCTCGCCGCAAACTCCGCGCTGGCTACCAGCCTCCGCGCCGTCGATCGTCACCTCTCGCTCCAGCCAGACTCACGCCTCGGCTCCACCGACGCGAACCTCCCGCTCTCGGTCGGCATCCCTGCATTGGCTATCGGCGCAGGCGGCCAAGGCGGAGGCATCCACACCACCGGCGAATGGTTCACCCCTGCGAACCGCACGCTCGCGCTACGCCGCATCCTGTTGCTCCTGCTCGATACCTGCGCCCTCGTCGGAGCCGCCGAGTGACACCGCGCCGCACGAGCCTTACCGCACACATCCTGCTTGCGCTCGTCACCCTCGTCTGGGGAACGACCTTTGCGCTCGTCAAAGTCGCCCTCCACGACGCCACGCCGCTGGCGTTCAACCTCGCGCGCATGACACTCGCATTCCTCGCGCTCGCGGTCATCAACTTCGACAGTCTCCGCACGCTCACCCGCTTCGACCTGGTCGGCGGCGCCTCCGCCGGACTCTTCCTCGCCCTCGGCTACCAGTTCCAGACCGCCGGGCTCGCCCACACGACCGCCGCCAAGTCAGCTTTCATCACCGGCCTCGTCGTCGTCATCGTGCCGCTGCTGGCGACCATCCCTGCGCTCGCTCCGCCGAACCACCGCAAGCCCGGGTTCGCCGCCCTCCTCGGCGCGATCATCGCATTCGCGGGCCTAGTACTGCTCACCACGCCTCCCGGCTCTGGCGCGGCGGTCTTTTCCGGGCTGCATCGCGGGGAGTGGCTCAGTCTCTGCTGCTCGTTCGCTTACGGCCTGCATCTGCTCACCATCGCCCGTTTCGCTCATCGCAGCTCCGCGCGCAAACTCGGCACGCTGCAAATCGGTTTCGCCGCTCTCGTCATGGCAATCACGCTTCCACTCGGCGGCAAGCCGATGCTGCATCTCACGCCGATCGTCATCGTCGCTCTCCTCGTCACCGCTCTGCTCGCCACCGCAGCGGCGTTCACCATCCAGAGCTGGGCGCAGCAGCACTTGCCTGCCACGCACACAGCACTCATCTTCACGCTGGAACCCATCTTCGCGTGGCTCTTTTCGCTGCTCTTCCTTGGCGAGCATCTCAGCACGCGCTCGCTGACAGGAGCTGCGCTCATCCTCGCCGGAATCCTCTTTGCCGAGCTCGCCGCCGCGACCTCGGGCGAAAACAGCGATATCCTACCCACGACGGGCACGTAGCGTCGGTCGCCGCTATCATGTTCCACAGCCGGGCTTAGCGACCTTTTCGCCAGCGTCACGTCTATCCTTGTGGCGTACATAAGTGGCGTACCTAACCTTCGCCGCGGCGGACATCCTCCCCGGTGAATTCGATCTCCAATCGAGAACGAGGAAAATACACAAAGATGTCATCTCCCAAGCACCCGTTTACATCCTTTTGGACCAACATCCGTTCCGGTCGTCTGACCACCACCTTCACGGTGCTCGGCGCTCTTTCCGTCGGCGTCCTTGCTGGCTCTCTGCTCACCGGCCGCGTTCACGGCGCCGAGCAGAAGGCCTCCGATGCGAAGCCGCTGACCATTCCCTCTCCGGTTACGCTTTCCAACGGCTTCTCGACCATCGTCAAGCAGGTTGAGCCCGCGGTGGTGAACATCAATACCGAGTCCACGCCCAAGCCTGCGAGCAAGCGTCGCGGCGGTCGTAACATGCCCGTCCCCAACGGCGGCGATGACGACGACCAGCAGAACGACATGCAGGACTTCTTCAACAAGTTCTTCGGCGGCCAGAACCCCAACGGGGATGGCGATGCTACCGGTGGAACGCGTCGCGCTCTCGGTTCGGGCTTCATCGTCGACCAGCGCGGCTACATCATCACGAACAACCACGTCGTCGACAAGGCTGACCACATCTACGTGAAGCTCTCGTCCGACCCCGAAAATCCTCTCGATCCGGGCCGTCCCGCTACCGTTGTCGGCACCGACAAGGACACCGACATCGCCGTCATCAAGATCGACCCCAAGGGCATGACGTTGCCGACCGTAAAGCTCGGCAACTCCGACGGTCCGCAGGTCGGCGACTGGGTTCTTGCCATCGGCAGCCCCTTCGGTTTGTCGCACACGGTTTCGGCGGGCATCATCTCTGCCAAGAACCGCTCGATCGACGAAGGTCCTGACGCAAACGGCGTCTCGAAGAACCAGTTCCAGCGCTTCATCCAGACCGACGCGGCGATCAACCCCGGCAACTCCGGCGGCCCGCTCGTCGATATGTCCGGCTCGGTGATCGGCATGAACACGGCGATCTACACACAGTCGGCCGGCTCTGAAGGTGTCGGCTTCGCGATGCCGTCGAACATCCTCATCAACGTCTACAACATGCTGATCGGCCCGAGCCACAAGGTCACGCGCGGCTCTATCGGCATCCAGTTCCAGGCCAATCAGTCCTCGGCGGTCGGTCGCATGTACGGCTTCGCCAACGGTGGCGTCATGGTCAGCGCAGTTACGCCGAACATGCCCGCAGCGAAGGCTGGCCTGCAGCCGAACGACATCATCGTCACCATAGACGGCAAGCCGGTGAAGGATGGCGACGAACTCGTCAGCATCATCTCCGCGAAGACGCCCGGTTCGACCGTGAAGATCGGCTATCTCCGCAACGGCAAGCAGGAGTCGGCAGAGGTTGGCATTGCTGACCGCGCCAAGCTCTTCGACGATCTCGACAAGAGCGACTCCTCCAACAACGCACCCGATGACAGCGACGCTGGCCAGGCCGGTCAGGCCAAGCTGGGCATCACGGTCTCGGCCGTCCCCGCCCCGATGGCCTCGAAGCTCGGCCTGAAGAACGGTGGCGTGGTCGTTACGGCGGTCCGCCCGGGTTCGTTCGCGGACGAAGTCGGTCTGACCCGCACTGCGGTCATCACCGAGATCAACCGCCATGCCGTCACGGACGTCTCGAGCTACCGCTCGATCGTCAGCAATCTGAAGTCCGGAGACGACGTGGTTTTCGTCGTTCGCGCCCAGACCGGCGGTGGATCCAACTTCATCGGCGGTACTCTCCCGTAAACAGAAGCAGCCATAAGGTTGCTTTGAGCACACGGAAAAGCCCGGCCAATTTTGGTCGGGCTTTCCACTTCATGGAACTCTTTTCCACAACATTCCACGACGACGCGCGTCCACACAAAGGTACCCTGATAGCTACCTGTCAGGTGTGCCTCGTGGCCGCCAAATCGGGCTACGATAAGAATTCCAGCGCACGCCCTCAGGCTGCCGACAACGATCGTATGAGGTCAGATTTCACGATGCGTTCTGCTACCGCTTTCGCTCTGCTCTTCTCCATCGCACTTCCCGCCGCAGCCGCGCGCCCGCACCATGCCAAGCACGCTGCCACCACTTCACATTCCAGCGCACACAAGAAGACCGCTGCCGCCGTATCGCACACCCCGGCGATGGCTCCGGAGCGCGCTACGGCCATTCAAGCAGCGCTCATCAAGCAGGGCTACCTCACCGGCGAGCCTTCGGGTAACTGGGACTCGTCCTCCGTCTCGGCCATGCAGAAGATGCAATCCGACAACGGCTGGCAGACCAAGTACACGCCCGACTCGCGCGCTCTGATCAAGCTCGGGCTCGCGCACAATGACACGACGGCTGTCGCTTCCGCGCCATCCTCTCCTGCCGGCGGCGGCGTCTCCGACGCGAGCTCGCAGCAATAGCAACCGCTCCCGCAAAATGCCGGAATCCTCAGGATTCCGGCATTTTATTGCGTTATTCTTGACCCATGAAGCTGCGCTTCGCCCTCGTCTTCGCCGCGTTCCTCCTGGCCATGCAAGCCCACGCCACGGAAATTAAGATCTCCGCTCAGGCGCTCGAACGCACGCTGCACCAGCAGCTCTTCACCGGACCGGACGGCAAGTATTTCATCAAGGGCAAAGATGGCCAGCCGTGCTTCGTTTACGCGCGAGACCCGAAAGTCTCTTTCAAAGACGACCGCATCGTCATCCACGTCAGCACAAAGAGCCGCTTGGGCAGCAGCGTCTTCGGCAACTGCATCGGCGTCGGACTCACCACCGATGCCGATGTCTCCGTAATCCCGGAAGCTGAGGGCGAGTCCATCGGGTTCCGCGACGCACGCGTCGATAACCTCGCTGCCAGTCGCGAGTTGAACTTCCTGCTCGTCCCGTTTCTGACGAAGAAGCTTCCCCAGCAGATGAAGATCAACGCCGCCGATCTCATCCGCCAGCTGCTCAAGAATTCGCTGCAGCAGACCGGTTACGAAATGCACCTTGACGGTCTGAAAATCCACTCGATGCAGGTCTCAAACGGCAATCTCGTCGTGGATTTCGATAGCGAACTTTCCGTGAAGTAACTACCGCCAGCTCACCGCAAGATGCCAGCGCAGATCACGCTCGGCGGTCTTTCGCAGCACCGACTGGTACTCGCGCAACTCCGCCAGCACCATGGCCCCTTCGCTGCCGAGCTGATACGGATCCTCCTCGAGCGTCACCACCAGCGCATCAATCGTGCGCAGGCCATCCTCTCCGCGATACCACTGCGGCGGAGGCAGACGCTTCAATAAGTCCGGATTCCCTGCGCCTTCTTCGATCAGCAACGCCATCGAGTGCTCGTCGGCCGAGAAGAACTCCAGCAGCGGCTTCACACCAAGCTCCAGCGCCAACCGCTCTACCGCGGACTCATGTCGCGCCAGGGCCCGGCCGTTCACGAAGATGTCGTAGCCCGGATCTTCGCCTTCCACCACGATGTACATCGAAGCCGCCATTGCCCAGAGTGTAACGCCATCTCCCCGAGCAAGCGCAAGCCCTATCGTCAGCGATTACTCGTCACTCACCGGCACACCAAACTCTGCGTCATCCATCTTTGGCGGGAGCAGCAGAAACACCGCGGCAAAGAGCATCAGCGCAAGCCCGGCAATCGTCCGCGGATCAAGATGCGGTCGCAACAGCAACACTCCTTCTGCGATCACGACGAGCGGCACCAGCACAAATTGCGCGGACCACCGTGTGCCGCCCACGCGGAAGAGTGTAAGCACCGTCAGCCCAGCGGTCGCGGCGTCAAACGCTGAAGCCAGCAACGTCGCGTGGCTCACAGGAAGGTGCCGCACAAAAGCGACAGCCACAGCGACCAGCATGCCCGCAGCTAACGCAAGCGCAGCGCGCCAGGACGCCGAGCCCGCACGCGTCCGCAGCCACATGGCGCCAACGCCTGCCATGATCGGAGCAGCTCCTAGCGCGATCCATGGAAGTGCGCCACTCAACGCGGGCTGGGGCAGCAACAGCAGCATTCCCGCCACCGCGGCAATCCCCGGCCAGAGTCGCCCGGCCAGTTCTTGACGATCGCCACGATGAAACGCGGGCCGCGCTACGGCCACGACCACAGGTACCAGCGCCAACGCCAGCGTCAACGCACTTGCATCGATGAACCGCGTTCCCAGCAGGACTCCCAGCAACGGGCCGCCGAGCATCAGACTTCCCGCCGCGAAAGAGGCGAGCCCGTCGCGCAGCAGCAACTTCGGCTCATGCCGCAGCGTCGCCACCGTCAACGCGATCAGGCAAGCCGTCAGGCAGCCTAAAGCTGTCGACCATAGCGACGGCAGACTCGCAGGCACACTTTCGCCTACGGACCAGCGAACAGCCGTAAACACGCAGAGGCAGACAAAGGGCCACCAGCGCCGAAACGTCGAACTTGCAGCAGTTTCACTCATGCTTGAGTACTTAGACGTCAAAAACACGAAAGGCCGCGCAAGGTAGCGCGGCCTTTCGTCTATTTTTGTAGCGAACCCACTTAGCTGGCTGCTCCGGCGTTTCCACCACCGTTGCCACCCGGGCGACGGCCCGGACGACGGCGGCGACGACGCTGACGATCACCAGCAGGCTTCGAGCCGTCAGTCGCTGCCGGCTCTTCACCGGTCGACTCCGTCTCTTCGCCCTCATCCTCACCGTCTTCGAAATCATCGTCGTCATCAAAGTCGTCTCCGCCTTCAACCACTACGGTGTTCTCATGCTGCGGACGTGCCGGAGCTGCTCCGCCTTCCTGCGTTTCCGGCAGGCCGAGCTTGGCGCGCTGTTCCTTCAGCACAGCCTTACGGCTGAGCTTGATGCGGTTGCCTTCGATTGCCAGCACCTTCACTAGGATCTGATCACCTTCGCGAAGCTCGTCCTTCACTTCCTTCACACGGTGCTCTGCGATTTCGGAAACGTGCAGCAGGCCATCGGTGCCCTGGAAGATTTCGACGAATGCGCCGAACTCCGCCAGACGAACCACCTTGCCGAGGTAGGTCTTGCCCACTTCCGGCACAGCCGTGATGTCCGAAACCATCTGGATCGCCTTCGCGAGGTTGTCCGGATCCGACGAAGCGATGTTCACCTTGCCCGAGTCCTCAACGTCGATCTTCACGCCGGTCGCTTCCACGATGCCCTTGATCACCTTGCCGCCAGGGCCGATGAGGTCGCGGATCTTGTCGGTCGGGATCTGCAGCGTGTGGATGCGCGGAGCGTACTTCGAAGTCTCTTCGCTCGGTGCAGCGATCGCAGCTTCCATCTTGTCCAGGATGTGGAGACGGCCAGCCTTCGCCTGCGCCAGTGCCTCACGCATGATCTGCGGCGTGATGCCCATGATCTTGATGTCCATCTGCAGCGCCGTGATGCCATTGCGCGTACCGGCCACCTTGAAGTCCATGTCGCCGTAGTGATCTTCTGCGCCTGCGATGTCGGTCAGGATGGCGTACTTGTCGCCTTCCATCACGAGACCCATCGCCACGCCGGCCACTGCACCCTTCAGCTTGATACCAGCCTGCATGAGCGAGAGCGACGCACCGCAAACCGTCGCCATCGACGACGATCCGTTCGACTCGAGAATGTCGGAAACCACACGCAGAACGTACGGCGACTCCTCGGGCAGAACTGCTTCGATCGCGCGCCATGCCAGCGCGCCATGACCGATCTCGCGGCGACCTACGCCGGTCATGCGGCCCACTTCGCCCACCGAGAACGGTGGGAAGTTGTAGTGCAGCATGAACGCGCGCTTCTGCTCGCCTTCGTACGACTCCATGCGCTGCGCGTCGTCGCTCGTGCCCAGCGTTGCCGACACGAGTGCCTGAGTTTCGCCGCGGGTGAAGATCGCCGATCCGTGGACGCGCGGCAGCACGCCGAGCTCGATCGAGATCGCGCGGATCTCGTCAAACTGGCGGTGATCCGGACGGATACGCTCGTCCAGCACCTGGTCGCGGAAGATCTTCTCGCGCATGCCTTCGAAGTAAGCGTTCAGCTTCTTTGCGGCATCCTTGTCGTCTGCGGGAAGGTCCTTCTTGACCGAATCCTTAACTTCCTTAACCTTCGCGTAGCTCTCGAACTTCGGATACTTCTTCGTGTTCAGAGCGTCCTTCAGGCTCTCGCCGATCTTCGCTTCGAGCTCCTTCGCGTAAGCTTCGTCCTTTTCAACGACGGCAACCGTTCGCTTCGTCTTGCCAGCCTTCGCGGCCAGCTCCTCGATGCCTGCCACGATCTTCTTGATCTGCTCGTGCGCAAACTCAATCGCGTCCACCACGCGATCTTCGCCGATTTCCTTCGCACCCGACTCGATCATCGTGATGCCGGCCTTCGTTCCAGCAACCATGATGTTCAGCGTCGAGGAGAGGCGCTCGGTGTACGTCGGGTTCACGATGAACTCGTCGTTCACGATGCCGATACGCACAGCGCCGATCGGGCCCTGGAACGGGATGTCCGAAAGCGTCAGCGCGCAGCTCGCGCCGTTGATGCCGAGAACGTCCGGGTCGTTTTCCTTGTCCGCGGAGTACACGAACGCGACCACCTGGGTCTCATTGCGGAAGGTCTCCGGGAAGAGGGGGCGGATCGGGCGATCGATCTGACGCGAGGTCAGGATTTCCTTCTCGCTCGGACGGCCTTCACGCTTGATGAAGCCACCCGGAATGCGGCCACCGGCGTAGGTGAACTCGCGGTATTCCACGGTGAGCGGGAAAAAGTCGATGCCTTCCTTGGGGTCGGCCGAGGCCACTGCCGTAGCGAGCACAGCGTTGTCGCCGCTGGTCGTGTAAACAGCGCCGCTTGCCTGCTTGGCAATGCGACCTGTCTCAAACGTGATGCTCTTGCCACCGGCAAGCTGTACGGTTACTTCCTGCTTCATTCAGGTTCTTCCTTTTCGTCTTCTTTGTTTGCTTTAAGCTTTTGCGTTTAAGCGCTACGTTCGCAGCTAAAACGAAAACCCCGCCGAAAATTCGGTCGGGGTCTTTGAGGTTAGGGCTGGTTTGAAGATGCAGAACCGCTGCGATGAGCGCGTAGGCTGCTCACCGTGCGCGAGGCAAACAGGCCCAGTCGAAACCAGCCCTGCTGCTCGGTCATCGCAACGAAATTCAAGGATTCCTGCACTCCAGCAGACGCGATATCCTCGCGTCCGACCAGCGAATTTACTTACGGATACCGAGCTTGCCGATGACTTCACGGTAACGATCCGAGTCAGTCGTCTTCAGGTAGTCCAGCAGGCGACGGCGCTTCGAGACCAGCATAAGCATGCCGCGGCGCGAGCCGTGGTCCTTCTTGTGCGCCTTGAAGTGCTCGTTAAGCTCGCCGATGCGCTCCGAAAGGATCGCAATCTGGACTTCCGGGCTGCCGGTGTCCGAATCGTGCGTGCGGAATTTCGTGATGATGTCGTTCTTCTTAGCAGTTGCCAACACGGCGGTGATGCTCCTAAATCTTTTGTCTAGTCCACTACTCTTAGTGACTCGTATCAGAATACCACTAAACCCGCGATATTTGGCCGTTTGCAAGCCGCAAATGCACCGTTCTTGATGCCACCTCAATCTATTCGTAAGAATCTGGCTTTCCCGCAGAAAATAAAGCGGATACGGGAGCTTCCCGTATCCGCCTGACTTGCGTTCTACGAAACGCTGCAGAGAACTAACCGAGATGCTTGCGCAGGAAGCTGATCGAGCGCTCGTCCGCGACCTTGGCCGCGGCTGCCACGAAGCTCGGGCGAGCTGGATTCGCGAACGCGTGTCCTGCGCCGTCGTAGACGTGAATTTCGACCTCAGGATGAGCCGCCGCTACCGCTTCGCGCTGATCCGCGCCGATGTGGTCGTCGTCCGCACCGAAATGCAGCATCACCGGGCAATGGATCGCCTCAGCCGCCACCTTGCCGACGCCACCTGCGTAGTAGCCCACCGTGCAAGTCGGTGTGAAGCCGAAAGCAGGTCCGCGTGCCGCCGAAAGCCACGCCGTCAGGCCGCCATAGCAGAATCCCAGGACTGCAGTGCCCTTGCCTTCGTTCTTTACGAACTCAAACGCCGCAGCCACATCGTTCAATGTGTTATCCGGGTTGAGCTTCGCATACAGCTCGTAAGCCTTCTTCATGCTCGCTTCGTCATAGCCAAGCTGAACGTCCTTCTCATAACGGTCGAAGATCGCCGGAGCAATCGCCACATAGCCTTCGCTTGCCAGCCAGTCGGCCGCGCCCTGGATCGACGGATTCACACCGAAGATCTCCTGCACCACGACCACGCCTCCGCGCACTTCGCCCGAAGGCTTTGCCACATACGCGCTCAGTTCGTTGCCATCGGCAGCCGTCAGCTTTACCCAATCACCCATTCGTCAAATGCTCCTTATCGCAATAAGACGAAGATACTCTGCGGAAAGCTGCAAGAAGATGAACGCCTTCTACATGTAATCGAACAGCGAGTACTTGTTCACCGCAGTGGCGGCGCTCAGCAGGGCTTTCTCCTGCGTTTCGGTTGTGCTCAGGTCCGTGGCAACCTTCGTCGTATCCGCCGACACGAGCGAACTCTGGCCGGCGGTCAGGTTCGTGATCTCTGTGGAAGCATATGTGCTTGCAGCGCTTAGCGCGTTTGTGGAGGCCGCCAGCACACCGCGCTGTGTCGTCACGACATCCAGCGCACTTCGCAGCGTATTCAAATCCGTTGTCGAGCTCGACGATGCAGTGCCTGCAGAAAAGTCCGCAATCAGATTGTTGAGGCTTCCCAGCAAATCGGCGTTGCTTGACGAGAAGATGCTCGAGCCATCCATCGTCGTCGCAATCTTCTGCCCCGTAGGTGTCGACGCGAACTGCGTATCGGCATCGCCCGCGTAGCCTGAGGTGGCGCTGGCATATGGCTGTGTGTCGCTCGTGCCGCCGAAAACATACGTGCCGTTGTAAGACGTATTCGCCAGCGAGACTACCTGGTCGCGAATCGAGGTCAACTGCTGCGCGATCGCCTGCAGGTTGCTCGCAGTCAGTGTGCCGTTCGTCCCTTCTACGCCCAACGTGATCGCAGAGGTCACCTGGGTCACCACGGAACTCAACGCGGAGTCTGCGGTCTGCAGGCGGCTCTCCAGACTCGATGCGGTCTGGACGAATGTATCGTCCTGCGCGATCTTACTGCCCATGCGCACGCTTGCCGCCGCCGCCGCGGGATCGTCCGAAGCGCTCGACACGCGCAGCCCACTCGACAACTCCGAGGTCAGCGTGCTTTCCTGTCCCGCCAGCCGATTCAGGTTGCTCGCCGCATTGAGATTGAACAGCGGATCTACTCGCAACATCGTCTCCTCCTAGCTCACTGTCGTTGTCTGGCCGAGGTTGATCGCATCCGCCATGATCGCGTCGATGACAGAGAACAATTTTGCCGCCGCCTGGTACGAGCGCTGAAACTGCGACAGCGCCGAAGCTTCTTCGTCGAGCGATACCGCCGACAAGCTGTCGCGTGCCGTTTGCGCCTGGGTCGTCGCCGCGCTCGCGGTGCTCTCGTCCGTCGTGGCTGCAGACACCGTCGTTCCCAGCGCGCCCAGGAAGCTTGCGAAGAACGAGTCGGCCGTCTGTCCGCTGACCAATGCACTCGACGCAATCTTCGCCAGGGCGATCGCGTTCGAAGTTCCGGCGGCGCCTTCACCACTAGCCGCTGTCGCGAGGCCATCCGTAGAGCTCATCGCGACAGTGATCTGCGCGGCCGATCCGGCAACGCTCGATGGCAAGGAGAAGATAGCTCCTCCCGCCCCTCCGCTCGGGGTGAGCCCCGCCTCGTTCTGCGTGTTCATTGCGTTGCCCAAGGCATTCGCAAGCTGATCCAGCGAACTCATCATCGACGGAAGATCCTGATCACGCGTCTGCAGCATTCCGCCGATTGATCCGCCGGAGATACCACTCTGCAACGTTGCAGGATCTCCGGCAACGAGCTGCATGTTGCCGTTCACCGTGGTCGTGGAAACGCTATAGGCGTTCGCTCCGCTCACCAATACTGCGCCCGTGGAGGTCGTCAGCGTCAGCCCGTTGTTCTCGGTCGTGATGGAGTTGACGCCGATCAAAGCCGATAGCTGTTTCACGGCTTCCTGTCGCTGGTCCTCGAGCGTGCCGGCATCCTCGTCGGATCCCATCGACGTGATCTGTGAGTTCAATGAAGCGATGGTGCTCGTCAAGCTATCAATCTGCTTCGCCGAGCTTGCGATGCCGCTATTTAGCGAACTCGTCTCCTGCGAGATGGTATTCGATGCATCGTTGAACGCCGTAGCCAGAGTCTGCGCCGCGCTCAGAACAGACTGGCGCGTCGCTGCATCCGTGGGGGCCGATTCCAACGAAGACAACGCGGAAAAGAATCCGTCCAGTGCAGATCCTAGTTCTGTCGAACTCGCGTTGCTACTTGTGGAGGACAGTCCAAACCCCGATTCCACACTCTGCAAAGCCGTCAAACGCGCGGCCGCAGCGCTTGAGGTCGATGTCGCCTGCTGTAACCGCTGCTCCAGCACTCGCGAACGCTGCGAACTCACCGTCGCATCCACGCCTGTGCTCTCGCCGGAAATGGTGACGCGATCGCTCGTCGTAAAGCTCACGATCTGTCGCGTGTAGCCTGCCGTGTTCTGGTTGGCCACATTATTCGCGGTCGTATTCAGCGCGGTCTGGTCAGCATCCAGCGCGTTCTTCGCCAGCGACATTAATGCGGTCAGCGAACCCATCGCAGCTCCCCATCTTGCGATGCATCCCCCGACAGACCGCTCGCACGCAATCCACGCAGCTCACGCAGTACCCGCAGATTTTCGTCGGTCGTGCGCAGCAGCTCGAAGAGCGTCTGCTTGAGCGCAGAAACCTCTGCGACGGGCAAATCACCAGCGCCTGAAGTCTGCGATCGAAGATCTTCCGCCTGCTCACACAACGCTTCCAGGCGTTCTGCGTCCATCTGCCCGAGTGCCGTAATGCTCTGCTGCAACAAAGGCTTCAACATCGTCGTTACTTCCCTTCCATCATGAAGCCCATCAGCTTGTCGGCCACCTGCGATGCGCTCACGTTGTAGCTGCCGGATGTAATCGCAGCCTGCAGCGCCGACACCTTGTCCGCGCGGATGTCGTCATCTCCCACATTCTGCGAGAGCAAATTCCCCGTGTTGCTTACGACAACCGTCGACGGCGCCGATGCATTCACCGAACCGGTGCTCGTGCTCTCCATCGCAGCAGCCGGTGCTGCCTTATCCAGCGAGTCGGACTCCCCTACGTTCATTGTCGACAACCCCATCGTCGACATCTGCAAGCTATTGATCTGAGTCATGGCTTTCTCCTTACTTACTTCATCGGCCGATGCGAGGGAGACTTTAGCGCCGTCCGAAATTATTTCCCGGTCTCAAGTTTCTGGTTCTCGGCTTCGACCTTCGCGACAATCTGCCGTGCGACTCCAAACCCGCCAGCGGTTGCGACGGCCTTCGACATCGACTCCACGCCCAGGCTCTTCATCGTGCCGTTCGCGCCATCGCTCTCTGTCTGCGACTCATCGCTACCGAAGCTGCTCTTCAACATCTCCTGCAGGAAGATCGCCTCAAACTGCTGCGCCGCGTCCACCAGCTTGTGATGTTTCACCGCATCTTCGTTGGCGGGCACCGGCCCACTCGTGTGCACACCCGCAACACTCGTCATAGCACCTCAATCTCCGCTTCCAGAGCACCAGCAGAGTGCATCGCCTGCAGAATCGAGATCACATCGCGTGCGGTCGCTCCGATCATCTGCAGATCGCGCACCAGCTCGTCCACGGTTGCACCCTGTTTCAACTCGATCCGATTCACCGGTTTATCTTTCGCTTCCAGTCTGGTCACCGGCACGACCTCAGTTTGCCCCTGATTAAGCGGTCCAGGCTGCGACACGCTGTACTGCGTCACCACATTTACGGAAAGACCGCCATGCAGAATCGACACCGGCTGCAACACGACCAACCCACCGATCACCACAGTGCCTGTCCGTTCATTCACCACCACGCGCGCCTTCGGATAGAACGGCACCTCCACCGCCTCCACACGTGCAAGTGCGCCAGGCACATCGAGCGACGGATTCACATGCAGCTCAATGCGACGGCTATCGATCGCGCGCGCCCCCACTCCTTGCACCTGTGAGTTGATCGCATCGGCCATCGCGCCCGCCGAGCGGAAGTCAGCCTCGTGCAGCGCTAATACAAACTCACGACGTGATCCAAGCGCGGTCGGGGCGGCGCGCTCCACCATAGCTCCCAGCGGGATGCGTCCTGTCGTCGCGTGATTCACCGTTTTACTCGATCCGTTAGCGCTCACGGAGTATCCACCGAGCACTACAGGCCCCTGCGACTGCGCATAGATGCGACCATCAGCGCCGTAAAGCGGAGTCATCAAGAGCACTCCGCCTTCGATGCTCTTCGCATCGCCAGCCGAGGAAACAGTGACGTCGATCTTCGCGCCGGAGTCCGCAAACTCCGGCAGCTGCGCCGAAACAAACACCGCCGCCATATTCTGTACACGAATCGCACTTGGCGAGACGCTAACGCCCATGCGCAGCAGTGTCGCCGCTAGCGTTTGCACCGGAAAGCTTGTCTGCTGCGAGTCACCAGTCCCCTGCAAGCCCACGACGATGCCGTAGCCGACCAGCTGGTTCTCACGTACACCTTCGATGGACGCGATGTCCTTCACACGCGCCAGCATCGGCTTCGCCACATCCCTGGCATTCGCGCGCGCAGCACAAGCCAACAACACAAGACATATCCAACGTCGCATCGTCATCCCCTTAGAACACCAGCAGCTTTTCGATGAACCGCACCAATGGGTTCTGTCGATGCGTGTAGTCGTTGATGATCCCCTTGCCCTTCACCTCAAGCTCCAGACTCGAGATCGCCGTCGAGAGCACTTGATTGCTCTGCGAAATATCTTCAGGACGCACCAGTCCACGCAGCACGATCGTCTGCGTCTGTTGGTTGAACTCCACCTGCCGTGCTGCTTCGATCACCAACATGCCGTTGGGCAGGACCTCGACAACCTGTCCGCCAAGCGTGGTGTTCAAGCTGGAGCTGGTTTCGCTGTCCCCCGCTGCGTTGAGCGCTGAGGCGGAGTTCTGCGTCAGCAAATTCTGCATCGCATTGCCCGCATGTAGTTTGCCGATCAAGCCGCTGATGCCGGAGCTTGCGCTGCTGGAGCGAGAGTTCTTCACCGTTCCATCTGTCGTCGCAGAAAGACTCTCGTTCACCACGACTGAGATCAGATCATGCGGTCGACTTGCTCGCGGGTCTGCGCTCAGCCGCGCGAAGCGCCCGTTCTCCGTCCAGATAGAGCCTGTAGACGGAAGATCCGATGCATTCTCTGCACGCACTCTGGATAGATAAGCGCTCAACGAACTCGACGCAGGATCAGACTTCGCGGACTTCGTCTGCGCGCTCAAGACACTCGCGCCCATCAAGAGACAAAGACAAAAAGTCTTCACGGAAGCACCTCCACAACACCCGCGCTCTTTACGCGGCAGCGCAGCTTTGCACCGAGCACACCATCGCGCACAAGTGCGTCCGTGAGTCGCACCATAATCTCCTGACCAACTGCACCTGCTCCCTCCGCGCGTCCCTCCAATTGCAGATGCGTATCGTTTGTGACCTTCAGCACCAACAGTGCATCCCCGGGATGAATCAATGTTGTCTTCTCGTTCGTCATCAGCTTCACTCTCATCGTCGGCAACTTCACCGCGGTCAGCGGCTCCGACGACCCGCCACACCGCCCCACCAAGGCATATCCTTCACCACGTACCGCGTCCACATGCACATGCTCGACGCGAAACCCCGTCACAATTCCTGCATCCACTGCAGCCTCCAGCATCTTCGCTACGGCGGCCTCAGCGGTCGGCGCGCACGGACCATGAAGCGGGAACGCATAGCCTGCTGTGGATACAAGCGCACACAACAACGCCAGGCGGAGCATCAGCGCACCAGCCCGTTGATGTCCTGATACATATCGTCGGCCACATGCATCACCTTGCTGTTCGACTCGTACGCACGCTGCGCGACGATCATCTGCACAAACTCCTCCGTGACGTCCACGTTGGAGTTCTCGACATAGCCCTGCTGCAGCGTTCCCATGCCTGTCGATCCTCCTGGGTTGTCGGTGATCGCGTTTCCTGATGCGGACGTCTGCTCAAACAAGTTGCTTCCAAGTGCGCTCAAGCCGCCGGCGTTCGGGAAGGTCGCAAGGGTAATCTGCCCCAGCTGTGTCGACGCCGTCTGTCCGGGCAGCGTCGCCGAGACCACACCGTACTGCGATACCGTCACGCTTGTTGCATTCGAAGGCACAGTGATCGACGGCAGGAGCGCGTTACCGTCTGCTGTCACGACCTGCCCCTGATTGCTGAGGTGGAAGTTGCCATCACGCGTGTAAGCGGTGGTTCCATTCGGCATCGTCACTTGAAAGAAGCCATTGCCTTGAATTGCCACATCAAGTGTGTTCCCGGTCTGCGTCAGGCTTCCTTGGGTCTGGATCACTTCGGACGCAACGGTGCGTACGCCGAGGCCAATTTGCAGACCGGCAGAGGCAGTGGATGTGCTCGCCGCCGCTCCAGGCGTCACCATGTTCTGGTAGATCATGTCCTGAAACTCCATGCGACGCTTGCGGAATCCCGTCGTCGCCGAGTTCGCCAGATTGTTCGCTACGGTGTCGAGGTTCTGCTGCTGCGCGCTCATCCCGCTTGCGGCCGTGTAAAGTGCCCGAATCATCGCTCGTCCTTTCGTCTATACCTTCGCCAGCTGCTCGCTGGCGGTCTTGTCAAAGTCGTTGTTGAAGACGCTCAACATGCGCTGCATCATCTCGGCCTGTCGCTGGATCTCGACGAGTTGCACTGTGCCGGAGACGGTGTCCTGGTTGGCGCCCTCGAGCGCGCCTTGTTGCACCGTCGTCTCTTGCGAGATCGTCGCGGTTGCGTTCGCACCCAGCTCATAAAGGCCCGCCGTCGCACTCTCTTGCGCGCCACCGACTCCCAAATCCATCAATCCGAGTTGAGAGACGACCGCACTTCCTTCAGCGTTGCTCACTGAAATGCTGCCGTCTGTACCGATCGTGATCGTCCCGGCAGGGAGCTGAATCTTCGCGCCCTGCTTATCCAGAACAGGGTCACCATTTTTGGTGGTCAGCGTTCCGCTCTTGTCGAGCTGCAGCTCACCATCGCGCGTGTACCTCGTGCCCTGAGCCGTTTGTACGGCAAGATATCCCTTGCCGCGGATCGCCACATCCAACGTGTTGCCCGTAGGCGCGATCGTCCCTTGCAGATCGCTCACATGGTGAGACATCAACAAGGATTGGCTGTTGACCGCGTTGCCAAGCTGTGACTCTAGCGTGCCCTGAGCATCCGCCAGCATTCCGCGGAACGAGGTGCGCCCCGCATGAAAACCCGCCGTACTCGCATTCGCGAGATTATGCGCCGCCATATCCAGCGCTTCCGTGCGTGATCGTAGTGCCGTGTACGCTGCGTAGAGTCCGCTATCCATGCGGCTTACAGTTGCATCTCTACGACCAAACGAATCTCAGCGTTCTCAAAAATTACTCACCTGGCTCTGTTTGATGAGAAGCGGCACATCTCTACGAGGGGCGACGAAACAACACATCCAACACGTCTTCACCACTCGCGGGCAACATTCCGATGTGGCCAATCGCTGCAGGCTCGAGCCACATGCGCAACCACCAAACGCCGTGCACCATGCAGAGTCGGGATGCAATCGGCTGCTGTCGAAAGAGCGTGCTCACGATGCTGCGGCTCAACTCATCCATATCGTGAAACATATACTCTTTCTCCATCGCACCGTGTGCACGATCAAGCACCTCAGAGCCCTGCAAATGATCACGATAAACAGCGATGCCGCTCTCAACATGCAGGCCCGTCATGCGCTCAAGCGCGGCGACCGCTACATGATCGATCTGATCCGTGAACGCGGCATACATTCGCTGGGAGGCATGGACGCGCAAAGGCAAGACACCCGTCAGCCTGCGAATAGACGCGGGCATGGCCAGCGCCATCTCTGGTTTTATTGCGGCGGCCCCCTGTAGCACCGGTCGACTCCATTGCGCCGCCAAGGCGCGCGTAACATTCTCCGTTGAGACGCCAGCAATCCTCTGCAGCCAGTCTCCAATGCGGCCTTCGGCCGCGCTCCGCTGACGTATGAGTGCATGCTGCAACTGCTCCTGGCTCACCATGCCCCGCTCCAGCATCATGAGCCCCAGCGGGATCCTGTGCTGATGTCCAACACGCTCGCAGATTGGCGAATTCAGCTTGCGGACGAGTGCTGTCACACGCTGCAGCGCGCACTTCTTACTGCATACCCAACCATCTTCGAATACAGGCCGAGCAGTCTTCTTCCAGAATGCAGGCCTTGCATCACACCCCAGCGACGAACAGCGAGTCTTCTCGCGGAGAGAAGACTGAGGCTCATCCCGAACGGTAATTTTCGAGCTGGGAGACCACACATCATCTGCCCAATCCTGCTCGCTCAGAATTGCCGTTGGTGATGCCACCAAATCCTCTCGCCCTGTAGTGAAGACCTTCACAGCGCACGCTCCAATCGCATCTGCGGACCAAGCACTTCAGTGATGCGAAGCGCAAAATTTCCCTTGACGACAACGACCTCACCACGGGCAACGATGCGCTGGCTGACCACAAGATCAACCGGAGCCGCAACATGTCGATCCAGCTCAAAGACATCACCAGGCCCCAGTGCGAGCACTTCACGAAGGCTCATCTCTGCAGTGCCAAACTGCAGAGCCGCCTCTACCTCCACGTCGAATAACTTGTCGATCTCGGACTCATTGACGGTCATGCGGTAACCCCTGAACTTGTTTGCGATGGAAGCTGCGGCGTCGTCATGAATCCATCGAGCACCGCTCGTTCTTCGATCTTCGCGGTCGAAGGCTCCGCATAGACCTGGCCAGCACGAAGCTCCGCTTTCGCCACCGGAACGGCCTGCAAAAGACGAAGGTTGCCGACCACAAGCTCTGACGATGCGCTGCGCGGAATACCAAGCTCCAACACATGCCCGGGAGCCAATTCGCGTAGCACTTGCGAACTGATCTTGGTGGACGGCGTTCTCAACGCCATGCGGAATTGACTCTGCCCCATCAGGCTCGCAAGCCTCGCGCTGCCGGCGCCGAAGTCCCGACGTGGCTGCTCACGCACCGCAATCAGCCGACGGTGAATGGTGTTCAACGTCACGATCGGCAGGCAGAGTCTCAGCTTTGCCTGCGTCTCTTCTAACTGCACATCGAAGCTCACAACGAGCATCCGCTTGCTGGCCGGTCTTAATCGCTGCATGCGCGCGCGAGCTTCGCGTTTCTCGAGATGAAACTCCAACCCTACCGTTTGCCACGCAGTGTTCAACTCACGCATGACGATTGCGAGCACCGAGCTCAGTACAGCCTCTTCAATCTCTGTGACCTCTCGCGCCTGGTCGCAATGGCCCTTGCCGCCGAGCAAGACATCCACGATCGAGAACACCAAAGAGAGATCCAGTTCAATCATCCCCATGCTGCTCAAAGGCTCCAGACGCAACATGCAGACATACGCAGGATCAGCGATCCCCGCGAGATACTCGCCATAGGTCTGCTGTGTCGTCTCAGCCAGCGCAATCTGCACTTGCGAGCGCAACCATGCTCCCAGCGTGTGCGTCAGGTTGCGTGCGATGCCATCGTTCACCATTGCAATTGCCTGCATCTGCTCGGTCGAGATCTGCCCCGAGCGCGAGAAGTTATACGGCCTGGCCTCTTCAGGGCCCATGACAACTGCCTCTTCTTCGTTCATGCCAACTCCTATCGGCTACGCTTCGGCACACTGGCTCCCAGTGCAACCCGCAGGCGCACCACCGCCGATGAATGTATCTGCGACACGCGCGATTCCACGACGCCGAGCGTGCGCCCAATCTCTTTCATCGTGAGTTCCTCAAAGTAGTAGAGCGTCAATACCAAACGCTCCTTCTCCGGCAGTGCCTCGATTCCCGCAGCAAGACGCTCCCGCATCTCGCCCTTCAAGCAGATGAAGAGAGGGTCCTCCTCTGGCGAGCCAGGAACATAAGCAAGCTCTTCATCACCGGAGTCCTCACCGCGCTCGGCGTGCAGACTTCCAATCTCAAGCCCCTTCAGGTCGCCTAGCAATCGCTGATACTCCTCCAGCTTCATGCCGAGTTCCGCAGCGATCTCCTGATCCTGCGGGGCGCGACCGAGCTTCAGCGTCGCAGAGCGAATCGCTTCCTCTACCGCGCGGCCCTTGCGACGTAACTCTCGCGGGCTCCAGTCAAGCATTCGCAGCGAATCCAGGATGGCACCACGGATACGAAACTGCGCATAGCTCTTGAACTGCACGCGCTTCGAATGATCAAACTTACTCATAGCGTCAATCAGTCCTACGACGCCCGCAGAAACCAGATCCTCCAGTTCCACGTGTTGTGGCAGACGCTCATGGATTCGCCGCGCGATATAGCGAACCGACGGAAGATGTTCCATCAGAAGCGCGTCCCGCTCCGCCTGCGAGCGATATCCATGCTCGCGTTGATCTCCAGCGCTCTCCTGATCGACAGCGAGCTCCAAGCCCCCGCTCCAATAGCTGGTTTGCGGCTCCGCGAGTTCGTTCATCACACTGTTATGCATTGCCATCTATGTACCTCTCCCTGCGCCGCTACTGCCTAGCCCAATGCGCCGATGCTCCGCACTTTCACATCGGGCGGAATTTCTTGCGCCGAAAGCACCGTCATCTTCGGCAAAATCGGCTCCATCCAGCGCCACAAGTGATAGCGCGCTGGCGATGGACAAAGGAGCACGGGCGTGGCCGAAGCGCCACCCTTCGCCGTTAGGGATTTCACAGACTCCACAAGCCGCTTTAATCCTTCGCCCGGCGCGCCATTCTGCTGTGACAGCATCCGTTGCGCTGACGCGGGATCAAGCGTGCCCACGACATCTTGCTCGAGTTGAGGCTGCATCACCATCACGCGAAGTTCACCGTCAGCTCCGACGTACCGCCGCACCAACCCACGCCCCAGCGCCTGCCGAGAGTTCTCCACCAGATGCACCAGACTCTTAGAGACATGCGCAGCCTCCACCAGCGTTTCGAGGATCACGCCGAGATCGCGAATAGAAACGCCTTCCCGCAAGAGCTGCTGCAAAACCTTCTGTACCTCGCCGAGCGTCATCAACTTCGGCACCAGCTCTTCCACCAACTTCGGGTGCGAGTCGTTGAGGCTATCCAGCAGTCGCTTTGTCTCATTGCGCCCGAGCAGCTCATGCGCGTGACGGCGAATCAGCTCTCCGAGGTGCGTGGCGATCACACTCGTCTGGTCCACTACCGAGTAGCCCGCAGCAAGCGCCTGATCTTCCAGGCCTGGCTGAATCCAGCGCGCTGTCACACCGAACGCAGGCTCCTTCGTCTCAACCCCGGGCAGGGCCTTCGCCTTGGGGCTCGCGTTCACAGCGAGCACGCAGTTGCCTTCCGTCTGCCACCGCGCAATCTCTACACCGCGCAGGGAGATGACATACTCGCGTGGCTTCAGGCGCAGATTATCCGTGATGTGCACCGCCGGCACGATGAACCCCAACTCGGTGGCAAGATGCCTACGCAGAGCACGCACGCGGTTCAGCATTTGGCCGCCCATCTTTTCGTCTACGAGCGGGATCAACTGGAAACCAATCTCCAACGTGAGCTCGTCCATGCGGAGCAGTGACCCGAGTTGCTCATCTCCAGTACTCTTTGCCGTATCAGCTGCAGTGCCTTTCCCCTTGGCTGCGGCGAGTACATCATCGTTCTCCGCCGTGACCGCTTGCTCCGCGGGCAGAGTGCGCGCGAAGAGGCCGAGCCCCCCAGCCATGACCAGGAACGCGAGCTTCGGCAACCCTGGCACGAGCGCCAATGCGCACAAGACTCCGCAGGCGATCCAAATCGTCGTGCGTTTCCGCAGGATCTGCGCACCGATGTCGCTATCCAGCTGGCCCGCCGAGGACGCACGCGTCAAGATCAGGCCGCCGGCAATCGACACAAGCAAGCTCGGGATCATCGTGACGAGGCCGTCACCCACGGTCAGGATGGTGTACGTCTTCACTGCGGTCGCAAGATCTGCGCCCTGCTGCAAGACACCAATCAGCAGCCCTGCAATGATGTTGATCGCCGTGATCAGGATGGTGGCCATAGCATCACGCTGCGAAAATCGTGCGGCACCGTCCATCGCGCCGTAGAACTCAGCCTCGCGCGCGATCGCTTCACGCCGCTTCTTCGCGCCACGCTCATCGATCAATCCCGCGTTCATATCGGCGTCGATCGCCATCTGCTTGCCCGGTAGCGCATCCAGCGTGAAGCGCGCAGTGACCTCAGCAGTGCGCACTGCGCCGTGGCTGATCACCAGAAACTGAATCGCCGTCAGCGCCAGAAACAGCACGAAGCCGACGACATAGTTGCCGCCGACGACGAACTGACCGAAAGCCTCGATGACCGATCCCGCAGCGGCCGTGCCCTCATGCCCGTGTAGAAGGATCCTCCGACTTGATGCAAGGTTCAACGCGAGACGAAAGAGTGTAAGCAGTAATAGCAATGTGGGAAACACACTGAGATCGACGGCTTTGCGTATGCGAATCGCAGTGAGAAATACCAGAACAGACACGGAGATCGACACAGCAAGCAGCAGGTCAAGCAGCATCGCGGGTATGGGGATCAGCATCACGAACACGATGCTGATCGCGGTCACCGGAAGCATCAACGCGTTCCAGTTCTTCGCTTCCTTCTTGGGCGTACTCATCAGACGCCTCCTTCATATCTTGGCTGCGGTTGCATGCTCGCCATCATTTGCCGCTCCTCGCGAGCCTGCTGTGCCTGCCGCTGCTCCCGTGCGGCTTGTTCCTGCTGCTCCCGGAAAAGAAATGCCAGCAAGCCTGCCACCGCCGAGTAGAGCTCGAACGGAATCTGCTGCCCCGGCTCACAGGCTCGATACAGAGACCGCGCTAGAGGAGGGTTTTCGACGATCGGCACACCTGCGGCCTTTGCTTCGTCGCGAATATCAAAGGCCCAAAGATCGCGCCCTTTGGTCAGCACCGTCGGTGCACCCATCTCTTCGAACGAAAACTCCAGTGCGACCGCATAGTGCGTAGGATTCGTGACAACGACGCTCGCTCGACGCATGTCCACCTTTGCTTTGCGCCGCGCCATCGCACGCTGCAGTGAACGGATTTTCCCCTTCACCTGTGGGTTCCCCATCGCTTCCTTCACTTCTTCGCGCATCTCCTGCTTCGACATCTTCAGCCGCGCATTCCATGCCCGCCACTCCATGGCGTAGTCGAAGCCCG
Organism: Granulicella cerasi; assembly: GCF_025685575.1. NCBI lineage: Bacteria > Pseudomonadati > Acidobacteriota > Terriglobia > Terriglobales > Acidobacteriaceae > Granulicella > Granulicella cerasi. Next base: position 189,188 of record NZ_JAGSYD010000004.1, on the reverse strand, counting down.
CCCACACCACCATCACCCAGGCAGACTTGACACCCACCCCATAAGCGGCACCAAACGTTTCAGGGAGCCGCATCATGCTCATCACCGGCATCGTCTGCATCAACGCGCGTAGCGCGTTCGCGCCCATCCCGGCCACAGCGAGCGCAGGCACAAGAGACTTCGCCAAACGCATGAGCGACTTCGCGCTGAAAATCTGCTTGAGTTGGCTTCCGGGATTCAGCCGATCCAGCTTCGGCATCAATGCCTGCGCGTTGAATGCCGCACCACCGTTTTGCGCAAATCCGACTCCGACGATCATTACGGAGGCGGCGCAAACCACCACCAGGATCGGCGCAACAGCCGGCAGTACTGCCACTCGAACGAGCGTGACCAACTCGCGTATGCCAAAGCTCGTACCGCTCATGGCGATCCGCAATGTATCGCGGAAGCATCGATGCCATGTCTCGACAAATCTCGGCACCATGCTGCTGAGCGCGATGAGTCCGGCCAGCGTTCCTCCTGCGGACAGCAACTCCCGGCTGCGGACCACATCGCCTTGGTCGCGCGCCTTCTTCTTCCGTTGAGGAGTTGCTTTCTCTGTGCGTTCGCTGCTCATAGACGCCGTTGTCTTGGCGACTAACGAGTGAGCAACTGTGCCGCCGCATTCAGAAGTGAATCAAAATGGCGCTCTAAGAATATGGGCCACAAGCCAAGCGATCCGATAAGAACGCCGTAACAAATCAGCGTCTTCGCGGGCACACTCAAGATGGTCGTCGGCAGACTCGGAGAAATGCGTCCCATGAGTGCCGCTGTCACCTCTACCAAAAGCGCTGCAGCCATCACGGGCGAGGCAAGCTGAACGCCCGCTAGAAAGATTCCACTCGCCATATGCAGCAGACGAAGCCCACTCATCTGCGACATGACGAATGCGCCGACAGGTATAGCGTCAAAGCTCTTCAGCAATGCGGCGAGAATCGTTCGATGCAAGCCCGCCCCAAGCAGAACGAGTGTGGTCATCCATCCGAACAACTGCCCCATCACAGGCGTCTCGACCTTACTCACAGGATCGATCAAATTCACAAGTGAGAACGAGAATTGCATTCCCAGCACAGTCGATGCGAACAGTACCATCTCGGTGAGCAAAGTAAGACTCACTCCAAAGAGCAGCCCCACCGCTAACTCGCTCAAGACCGTCGTGACACCAAGTTCAAGATGTCCGCCACGCCTGTCGAGCATCGCTGGAGTCATTAACAACGAGATGGCGAACGCAAAACCTGCTTTGATCCTCGCGGCGATCGCCGGCGATGAGAACACGGGTGCAAACACAAAGAGCCCGCTGACTCGCAGGAGTACCAGCACGCCAGCGGAGAGAAAATCCTGCCACTCTTTCATCCCAGATACCGGTGCAAGTCCGTCCACAGAGTTCGCGTGTAGATCACTGTGCGATGTGCGGTCCACGGTAGCAGCACGAAGGTCATTGCGAAGACAATCACCAATCGCGGCACGGTGCTCAGCGTTTGCTCCTGGATACCCGTGATCGTCTGCAGCAGGCTCATGACGAGGCTGACGACGCAGGCCGTGATCAACATCGGCGCACACAGCAGCAGAGCCTCCATCAACACCTGCCGCGTCAACGCCACCGCCATATCCGTTCCCATACTTGCTCCTAGAAACTCTTCACGAGCTGGTCGGCGAGTAGCGTCCACCCATCCACCATCACGAAAAGAAGAATCTTCACGGGTGTCGATATGACGGTGGGCGAAAGCTGCAACATCCCGATCGATGTCGTGATGCTGGCAACTAAGAAGTCGATGAGGAGGAACGGCAGGAACAACACAGCGCCGATCTGAAAACCCGACTTCAACTCGCTGAGGATGTAGGCAGGAACAACGATCTGCATGCCGAGTTCCGAGGGCGTCGATGGCCGCGCAGTATGCGAGGCCGCTACGAATACTTCCAAGTCCTTCTCGCGCGCATAGTGCAGCATGTACTGCTTCACGGGCTGCGAGCCGCGGTCCATCGCTTCGCTCAACGAGATCTTGTTCTGTTGAAAAGGCTGAAGCGCCTGTTGATCAACCTGAGTGAGCACCGGCTGCATCAGAAACCAGGTCATCATCAGAGCAAGCCCCATCAACACCTGGTTCGATGGAGCTGTCTGCGTCCCTAAGGCCTGACGCAGGAAGTGAAAGACCACGAGTAGACGCACCATCGGCGTCATCGCAAGCAGCATTGCTGGGAGCAAGGTCAATAGCGTTAGCCCAACCACGATCGACCATGGCGTCGAATTATCTTTGGTCGCCGCGAGTAGATTCAACGCGTTCCCCGGATGGCTCGCGGGTACTACTTCCTTCTGTGATTGAACCTTCGGCGCTGGATGCTTTTCACTCACCTTGTGCGCAGTCGATCGATGCACCCATTGCGCATCCTGCAATGGATGCAGCGGAACCTCCGCGATGGCGGAGCGCACCGCCAAGCCACAGAGAATCATCAACACTACGCGCACGCATCCCACTAAACCTCGACCATCCCCTCTTGCATCGTTTCCACCGGCACAATCGCATCTACGCGATCACTCACCCCTACCAGATATCGCTGCCCACCCACCGCAACAAGGACCAACTGCTTCTTCCCCGCCAGCGGCAGCGTCTCGAGCAGCTTCATCTCGCGCTCATCGCGCCGCCGTCGTGCACCGTCACGAAGATGTTCAACTCCGCGTGCGATCCAACCAGGCACACCAGTGGCTCGCCACGTATCTCCACTCATCGCATTTCGCTCCTTAGCCAATACGCGTCAATCGCGCAGCCATCAAGCCCTCAACCACTGCAAACTCGCACCAGCTCAGGGGCACGGTGCCCGCGAACATCGGCACTTCCTCCGAAGCCATCCACTCACTGCTCAAGATGTCGCCAGGCTGCAACGCGCGCAGCTCCTTCAAGCTCAACGTTCGCAATGGCACGCGAACGCTGAGCGGCACATGCAGGTTCTGCAGTACCGGCCATTGCTCGTTCGCTTCGAAGCTCTCTGTACTCAGCTCCGGAGCCTTCGCATCTAGCGATTCGGACAACAACTTCTGCGCAGGTGTCATCGCTGCACCAGGTAATCCGTGAAGTACACGGCACGCACATGCGCACTCGGCACAGCTTCATTCACCGCAATCTTGAGCTCTTTCTTGAGGTCTTCTTTCCCCGCGTCAGCCAGCAACTGCGCGCTCTGCTTCTTGCCGAGCACACCGAGGACTGCGTCGCGGAGAGCCGCGTCAGCCCCAGGCACCGGCTTCTCTTCCTTCTTCGCCTTCAGATCGGCCTCTTCACCCAGCACCACACCGATCCGCAAATACGAATGACCGTCTGCGTCGGCGAGATTCACGAGCATCGTTTCGAGCATTACGTTTTGTAGCGGGGTCGCGTCGTCATGAAGCTCGTTCACCACGACGGGAGCTGGAGTCGCTGAAGCTGCTCCAAGCTTTCCCTTCTTCGCCAGATACAACAGCACTCCGGCGCATCCACCGATCGCTAACAGCGCAGTGATGACGCCCACGATGAGCATGGATCCGATCGGCACCTTCACCGATGCCGATGTTGCTGACGAGTTTCCCGGTACAACCGCTGAGCTTCCCATGCGGTGCTTACCTGCACGTTGTCGGCCAAGAGCCCGCATCAAATCTAAGTCGTCGCTAAACACAAAAGGCGAGCAGGCATTGCTGCCCGCCCGCCTTCATGGCACCGCTCTTAGCGGATCAGTCCGATCGTGTCCTGCATCACGGTGTCGAGCGTCGTCACCGTCTTGGAATTCGCTTCAAACGCTCGCTGCGCCACGATCAAGTCTGAGAACTCCGTCGAAATATCCACGTTAGAGCTCTCTAACGCTTCATCTTCGATGGCACCGCGACCGCCGGAGCTCGCCAGCCCAATGACCGCCTGGCCTGAAGCCAACGTGGACTGGTAGCAATTGTTGCCGCTGCGCGTGAGCGCCTGTTCATCGCTCACCATCGCCACCGCGACGGAAGCAATCGCCTTCGTCTGGCCGTTCGAGAACGTTGCAGCAACCGTGCCCTGAGCATCGATCGTGAAACCCGTGTAGCTCCCGCTCGTATAGCCGTCCTGCGTGGTCGCTGACACGGCTGAGGTTGTGGCCGACTGCGATACCAGAGAATTCCCGGCGGAGTCCGTCATCTTCCAATCGAAGCTGAGGTCCGAGGCTCCGTCCGTCATACCCGTAAACGCGATACCCGCCACACCATTCGTTGGAGATGTGAGATTGCCATTCGAATCAAACGTCAACGTTCCGCTTGTGTTCGACGAACCCGTTGCGTCGCCAGCGGGCAACGCAACGTCATAGCTCCACTGGTTCGTACCCGTCTTCGTGAATGTCGCCGTCGCGGTGTGCGAATTTCCGAGCGAATCATAGAGACTCACCGTCGACGTAAACGTCGTACCCGTCGAGGACGATGCGTTGAGATTCATCGTCATGGTGACGTTCTTCGTAGCGCTTGCCGGTTCCGTAACACCGGTAGGAAGCTGAATCGCCGACAATGTCCCACCAGAGTTCACCGTGCCATTCGACATCGCATAGCCCATCACCTGGTAGCCATCTGTTGACTCCAGCGTGCCATTCGAGCTCAGTTGAAAGTCACCCGCACGCGTCAACAACTGCGTGCCATTGTTGTTGACGACGAAGAACCCGTTGCCTTCCAGCGCGAGGTCACTGCTATCACTCGTCGTCGTGATTGCACCTTGGCTGAAGTCTGTGGCCGTTCCTGAAACTCGCACGCCCAGCCCTTGCTGAATCGCGTCGCCTGATCCGGAACTTCCTGTCTGCTGATAGAACAAGTCGGCAAACGTTGTGTTCTGCAACTTGTAAGCGGTCGTGTTCATGTTGGCCAGGTTATTGCCGATCGTAGAAAGCGCGGCGTTCTGCGCGCGCAGGCCTGTCAACGCTACTGAAAATGCACCCATCTCTTTTCTCCTTTTCACGCCCGCACGGGCTCACTGCTCAAGAGGTCAATAGCCTCGGTTAACCGCCGAGATCTTGATTGATTTGAATCAACTGCTCAAGGCTGTTCACGCCGACAAGCTGCTGCACATAAGTCGTCGGATCCGTCGGCGATGTCGGATCCTGATTCTTCAACTCGCTCACCAGCAGCGACAGAAAATCAGAACTCGTGATCTGATTGCTTGCAGAACCCGTCGACGTGCCTCCACTCGACGTCCCACTTGCGCTTGCTAATGCCGACGTCTTTGCGGTCGATAATGCATTTGCCACCGCACTCGCTGCAATGTTCATACCCTCTCCTCAAACTCGCTCATTGACCCACGTCCCTGTAGTCGCAATCGCCGTGCCAACCTCGCTCGCACCGTCTAACGAATCGCTAACCATCGACGTATCGGCGAACGTCTTCTGCGTCCAATGCTGCCGCGCACGTTGCTGCTGCTGAGCATCGGGACTGCTGCTGCCTGCGTCGCTACTCATTGCGTCCGTCGAAACGCTCGAAGGATTCGCTTCACTCGCGGTCCGTGCCTCGATAGACACCACGGGCATCACAGACTGCGTCTCGCGCATGAAGCTTTGCATGCCTTCCGTCATCCCAAGAAGGCGTTCGGCCGCATGAGGCGCAGCTTGCAGCGTCGCGTGGATACTTCCATCGCTCCTCATCTCGGCCCGCAGATGCATCGTGCCGAGTTCACCGCCACTCATCCCGACTTCGAGCCGATTCTTCGCTGGAGCCGAGAGCGCGTGCACGGTAGGCTCCGCAACGGCGTGTGCAGTGGATCTTGCAGTGACCTCTCCCGACACTGTGGCGACGCCCCCAACTGCCGACGGCTCTCGCTCGTGCGTGAGCGTTTGCTGGAACGATGGAGTGACTCGCTTCGAGTCGGTAGTTTCCACAGAAACATCGTGAGGGAGCACGTCCTCTCTGTTCTTCGACTCCGAGAGCTTCATCACCGCATGAGAACTCTCGACTACACCGACATTGGTCTCACCTGGCGTGGACGTATCCTGTTCAGGATCGTCTTCACGTCTCGGAGTTGCGATGCGAGCAGACCGAGCACCAACAGCGCGTGCTTTCACACTATCGCCAGGACATGAGACGTTCTTGCTTCCAGCGTCATCACTCGCCATGGCACTCGGCACTTGAGGAACCTGAATCGGCTGGGCCGCGACAGTATCCACCGGGACGGCTTCGGATGGCGTTATCTGCGCCCCCTCCTTCGCTGTTTCTACCGCTATGTGCTTCACGTTGGTGCCCCGCTGTTTTTCCGCGACAACCTTCTCATGGTCTTGGGGCCGCGATGTTTGCGCCTCAACGGTTTGAGCAGTATCCATCAACCTTGGTGCCGCCTTCGTAGTGCGGACGATCGCTTTGCTCTGCGCGCTAACCGCCACCTGCGAATCGAGATCGCCAGTGGCTTGTTCTGTCACTACATCCGTTGGGACCGGCGTGATGGTAATCGAGTCTGAAGGCACGCAAGGCGCGATCTTCACAACATCTCCAGCCTGTTTCAGTTGATTCGCCGAAGCGACGTCAGGAGTCTGAACTCTCGCGCTAGCGGGCGCAGCCAGCCCGACGAGCATCGCGACCTGCGCAAAGGATTGTCTCTGTAAAGATCCCGTCGCTGCCGCGGTGGTCCCAGCAGACGACACCGCAACATCGACCAACTTCCCCAATGAATCAATACTCAACGTGGATGCCATCATTCTTCGCGAGCTCCTTTGCGCTTCGAGGCCTGCGCCTGAGCCCAGTGCTGGCGTGCGGCGTAGCGATCATCCGACTCCGCCTGCGCTGCCTTCTCCAGGTGCTGCGTGACTATTGCGCGTGCGTCGCGCTCCAACTGTTGCACTCGCTTCGCATCGCAACGATCCCGCATGAGATCGGAGCGCACCTCAGCAGCCTTCACCTCAGCGCGACTCTTATATTGATCGAGCTGCGTCAACTCCGCGCTCCGCATATCGTGCTCAAACGCAGCCCACCTCCAAGCGAGCGCGTCTCCATGCCGCAAAGCAGTTCTCCCCACAGATGCGACTCCCAGCAATTCGTTCTCCGTGTCGGTTATTCGGGAGCTAAGACGATTCACAGCAGACGACGCCTGCGCCAGTCGTGCCTCCTGCATTCGAACCTTCGCCTCGCGTAGCCGACGCATGCGCTGTAACTGCTTCACCGCCTGCATCACACTTCCATCGTCTGCAACGCAGCAATGGTTTGCTCCAGCGACGGCGCTTCATCCCGCTCTTGCCGCAGGAAGTTTCGCAAGATCGGCATCGCAGCCATCGCGTGATCCAACTCCACGTCGCTCCCCGCGCTGTATGCACCCATGCGGATGAGATCGGCGGACCGCGCATACGTCGACATCACGCTTCGCACTTTCATTGCCTTCGCGCGATGTTCGCGACTCGTCACCGCGGGCATCAAACGGCTTAGAGAATCCAGCACGTGCACCGGTGGATACCACCCCTCAGCAGCCAGCTCTCGCGACAACACAACATGGCCGTCCACATACGAGCGAACACTATCAACGATGGGGTCCTGCTGATCGTCGCCCTCCATCAGCACGGTGTAGAACGCCGTAATGCTTCCGTAAGTAAAATTCCCCGCGCGCTCTACCAGCTTCGCCAGATGGGCAAACACGCTTGGCGTGTACCCTTTGCTTGCCGGCGGCTCACCCGCAGCCAGGCCGATCTCACGCGCGGCCATCGCGTACCGCGTCAGTGAGTCCAACACCAACAACACGTGCTTGCCTTGCCGTGCGTAGAACTCCGCCGTAGCCGTTGCTGCCTGCGCTGCTCGCATGCGCAGCAGCGGCGACTGGTCAGAGGTAGAGACAAATACGACAGACTTCGCCCGTCCCTCCTCTCCGAGCGCATCTTCGAGAAACTCTCTCACCTCGCGACCACGTTCGCCGACCAACCCAACGACCGTCACATCCGCAGACGTGTTGCGCACCATCATGCCGATCAATGTGCTCTTGCCAACACCAGAGCCGCCGAAGATTCCCACACGCTGACCACGTCCGACCGTGAGCATTCCATCAATCGCGCGCACCCCTGTGCGCAGTGGCTTGCAGATAGGCTCTCGCTCCATCGGTGCTGGCACTTTGCCGTCAAAGCTGACGCTGCGTTCTCCGAGGAACGCACCTTGATGATCGATCGGCTGCCCGACTCCATCAAACACGCGCCCCAACATCGTCTGGCCCACTCGCAGCTCGGCTGGCCGGCCCATCGCGAGCACACCATCTCCCATGCGGAAGCCCTGCGTTGAATCAAGCGGCATCACGAGCACGCGATCCGCGCGAAAACCAATCACCTCGCCTGCGTGCCGCACGCCATGTGCATCCCGAATTTCACAGCCCTCACCTACTGACGACGGCGGCCCCAGGCATTCCAGCATCTGTGCATTGGCTTCCACCACGCGACCGCACCAACGCCACATCGTAGCGACGCTTGCGGCCTGCAGATAGTGATCGAGATTCGCGAGTCGTTCCATCGCTATGCGGGCCTCTTCGCCATCAAGTCAAAGAAGCCACGCTCCAGCTCCACCAGCTGAGCCCGCACGCCGAGTTCTACAGCGCCTGCCTTCATCTCCAGACGCAGATCTCCTGCATGTAAATCACTCGCACCTTGCACGGAGACTTCGCTGCTCTTCATTGCACGCGTCCAAAGAGTGACATCAGCCGCTGGCACGAGGAGACGCACACCTTCTGAGCTGCTCAGCTTTGACAGTGCCGCATGCACGACTCCACGCAACATCGTTTGATCGATGGCCACTTCACGCTGTAACACACGTTCAGCAATTGCCAATGCGAGCTTCACCACTTCCGTCTCCACCTCGGCAAAGTAGCGACTGCGCTCTTTCCCAAAGCTTGTGCACAACAGTGTGATCGCGCTGCGTTCGGTCTCCACAGCATCGCGCAATCGCTGGTCAAGCTCTTCGCGAAGATCCAGTCTTGCCTGCACCTTCGCCGCCGCCACAGCGTGGATCAGCTCCTCGCGATGGCGCTCCTCCGCACTCGGGCGAAGCTCCTCTTCCTCGCTATCCATCGACGCTTCAGACGAAGCGGTCTCTTCGACCTCAGCAAACATCAACGGCACAACCGTGCTCTCAGGCTCTTGTTCAAACAGCGAAGTCATTGTCGCTCTCCATGCTCAGAATGACGCGACCTTCGGCCTCAAGCTTGCGCGCCACAGCGAGCAGTTGCTGCTGCGCTGCTGCCACATCCTTCGACCGTACCGGCCCCAGAGTTTCCATGTCGTCCTGCAGCATCTCTACCGCGCGAGAGCTCATCGCCGAAAATAGATGATGCCGAATGCTGTCGCGCGAACCCTTCAGCGCCATCGCAAGGACGCGCTTGTCTACCGCCGTCAGGATTTCGCGAATGCCCGACTGCTGCACCGTGATCAAATCGTCAAAAGTGAACATCAAGTCGCGAATCCCGATCGCGAGTTTCGGTTCCTGCTGCTCGATGCCCTCCAGGATCGTGCGGCTCACATTCTGGTCCATGCGATTGAGCAGGTCCGCTACCGACTTGAATCCTGAGTAAGAACGCCGACCGCTGGAGCCCAGCGAATCCATCCTGCGAGCCAGGACAAGCGCAACCTTCGAAGCCATCTCCGGCGAGAAATGTCGCATCTCGGCCAAGCGCCGAACAGCCTCGACTCTTAGCTGAGGCTGCAAAGACATGAGCAGCGTCGATCCTCGCTCCGGCTCCAGATGCGCCAGAACGAGGGCAATCGTCTGCGGATGCTCATTCTCCAGAAACTTGCTCAACTGCTGGGGGTCCATCTCGCGCAGCACCGCGATGTCGCCTGTTGTGCGCTCCTGCATCTCGCGCACTTCGTTCATCATGTCCTTCGCGCGCGCGGCGCCGAAAGCGTCCGTCAACACACGCTCCGCGTACTCACGACCGCCGCGCACCATAAACTGTTGCGTCTCCAGCAGTCCGTAGAACTCCGTCGCCACCTGCGTCAAGACGGGCGCGGGAACGTCAGCCAGCATCGTGATCTCGTCTGTCAGCCGCTGCACATCGCGCGGGGCGAGCCTAGGAAGAATGTCCTTCACCAGCTCATCGCCGAGTGCCAGCATCAGGATCGCCGCTTTACGCAATCCCGGCATCTCTGCTGGCTCAAAGCCTTCAACCGGCAATAACAGCGGCTCCACCATCATGTTCGGCACCATCGCCTGCGTCATCCTTTTGCTCCTTTGCCTTCTGCGATCCACGCCTCGATCAGCCGCGTCGTCTGCTGCGGTTCTTTCTTCACATGCGCGGTGATGTACTCCAGCACGCCATTCGCATCGATCGCCGATCGACGCGAGTTTGCGGGAGATTCCAATCCCATCGGCTCCGTATCACCCGCTGCTATCGCCGGAGCCTCCTGCAACTTCACTGACGGCAACGCGTGGCGATCGACTCGCGCCTCCTCGAGCAAGCGAACAACCTGCGTCGCTACAGGCCGCACCACAAACGCCAGTAGCAACACTCCCATCAACGCCGCACCAAAGTCGCGAAGCATCTCGGGCTGTGCACGCATCAACTCCTTCACTTCACCGCTCGTTCTGTCCCATGCGCCCAACGCAGGCTCCGGTGCATTCGCCGAGAACGCTATGTTCTGCAGCACCACCGAGTCCCCTCGCTTCACATCGAAGCCCACCGCGGCTTGCGCCAGTTGCTCCAGTCGTCGCATTTCCTCCGCGGTGCGCGCATGCCAGACCGTATGCGTCGACGCTCCGCTGCCCTCACGTTGCGAGCGATCATTGATCAGCACAGCGGCCGTCACGCGTGCCACGCGCCCCGGTCCGGTCGATTCATGCAGCGTGTGCTTCGTCACGGCATAGGTCGTGGACTCCTGATGACTCATCTGCGCATTCGGGGCCGTAGTCGGATAGACCGGCAACTGTGGCTTCCCCTCCACGCCCGTAGAAACCGCTGCATTGCTTGCCGTGCCAGGAACGCCACTTGCTTTCGCTGCGCCACCAGGACCGCTCTCCTGCTGGCTCTTCTGCGTCTGCAGCGCGACTACTTGCGTAGGATCAACCACCTCATCCGTCCGCTCCTGCGAGCTTTGGTCATAGCTGATGTTCACCGTCGCGCGTACGTTCTCGCGTCCCGCTAACGGCTCCAGCATCGCGACCAGCTTGTCTGCGAGCGCCTGCTCTTCCGTACTGGCCTGTATGCCTTCACCCTGTGCGCTGAGGTTCACGCGGCCATCCGCATCCACCAGCGTCACCTGTTGCGGAGAGAGCCCTTCCACCGCACTGGACACAAAGTTACGAATCGACTCCACCTCATCTTTGCTCAACGCAGGACGCTTCAACTTCAACACCACCGAGGCCTTCGCTGGTTGCTGCTGGTCCGCAAACAACGACTCCTTCGGCAATACCAGATGCACGCGCGCAGATCGCACAGCTCCAATCGTTGCGATCGTATGCTCAAGCTCACCCTCAAGCGCGCGCTGATAATTCACCTTCTCGTCGAACTCTGAACCCACCCAGTTCGGCTTATCGAACAGCTCGAAACCGAGACGCCCTGACTGCGGTGCTCCTTTCGCTGCGACCTCCATACGGGCCTTATCGAGCGTCTGTGCCGGAACTTCCACGCCACTCCCATCACTCGTCGTTTGATACGTGATGCCGGCAGCGGCCAACTCCTGCTCCACCTGTTGAAGATCCCGTCCTTCAAGGCCCGAGTACAGCGTCTTCCAGTCCGTCCGCGTGCTCCACCAGCCCACCAATGCACATGCAGCCGCAAGCACAACGACGCCGAGCAGCAGTCGCGAACGCGTCTTCGGCGCGAGGCCCTCCCACGTTCCACGCGCACGCTCAAGCGCCTGCAATGCTGCGGGCTTCGGAGCGATCTCACTACCCGGTGTTGTCGTTTGCTCAGCCAAAGTCTTCTATCTTCCTGCAGCTAAAACTGCATGCCCATCATCGTCTGGTACGCCGCGACCGCTTTGTTGCGCACCTGCAGTGCCAACTCAAAACTCATGTCCGCCTTCTGCGTTGCGATCATCGCGTCGTGCAGCTCCACGCCGTTTCCCTGCATGACGCCCATCACCGCGTCCTTCGCCTTCTGCTCCAGCACCGCGCTCTCCTGCATCATGGAATGCATCACCCCCGCAAATGCTGTTGCCCCACTCGGAGAAACAGCGCTCTGCGCGGTTTGCACCTGCTCGCTCTGCATGGCATGTTGCAGCAAATGCGACATCGTTCCATCGATCATCGAAGCCTCTCTTCCGTACCTACTTCAAGATGTCCAGCGAAGCGCTCACCATGCTCTTCTCCGCCTGCAACGCAGAAGCGTTCGCACCGTAGGCGCGCGAGGCCCCCATCAGGTCCACCATCTCTGTCACCGGATTGATATCCGGATACGCCACATAACCATTCGCATCCGCGTCAGGATGTCCAGGCTCATACCGCATCAACGGAGCAGCATCATCACTGCTCACCGCGCTGATCGCCACCCCACCCGGAACAGCAGACGAGTCATCCAACCCTGCTCGCGACAGCATCGTGGGCATGTTCACCGGTCCCTGCATCACGTTGCGAAAGCTCGGCAAATCATTACTCTCGAAAACCACCTGCTGGCGGCGATAGGGCGTGCCATCTGCCGTACGAGTCGTCTCAGCGTTCGCCATGTTCGCCGCGCTCACCTCGGCGCGCATGCGTTCAGCCTTCAACGCCGATCCGCTAATGTCCATGACGCCAAAAAGGTTCATCACTCGCCTCTACCTACTTCGCATCCGCATGGATCGCAGACATCGTGCGCGAATACTCATGCTTCAAAAACTCAACGCCGGTGCGGAACTGCAGCTGTTCCTTTGCCAGATCGAGACTCTCGCGGTCCATCGATACGTTGTTGCCATCACCACGAGCGACGAGTCCCTGCACGTCACTCACCTGCGGTGTCGAAACCGTCGAAGCATCGTCACCCAGGCTTTTGATCGCGCCCGAAAACGCTGACGCAAAGTCGATGCCCTGCGTCTTATATCCCGGCGTATCAATGTTCGCCAGGTTCGACGCCGTCAACTTCATCTGGTCTGTCGTCAGGTCCAGATAACGCCCCACAGCCTCACTGAGAATCGATCCGATCTGCATCACTTCTGCCTCGCTTCGCTACACTCCTGATGCATCGCGACGGCCAAAGCGAAAGGCGCTCATGTGAGCGCCTTCTTAGCGGGTCGTGCCCCGCGTATAGCTTTCTTAGAAACCACTTCATCTCCGAGTGCGGCTCAAACGAATGTCCTCCGGCAGAATCTCCGGACGATCCCCTGCAAGAATCGTCGCTCGCTGCAGCGCATGTCCCAACTCACGCACATTTCCCGGCCACGCGTATTGCTGCAGCACCGCGAAGGCGTCCGCAGAAAGCCGCTTCTTCGGAGCACTCTCCCCAAGCTTGGCGAGAATGAATTCGCTCAACACATCGAGTTCTTCCATCCGGTCTCGCAATGCGGGCACATCAATCGGAAACACTGCGAGCCGGTGATAAAGATCCAGTCGAAACGAGCCTTCAGCTGCGCGCTTCTCAAGCATCTGATGCGTCGCAGCAATCACTCGAACATCCACGCGCACCACATCGTTCTCACCCACGCGCTGCAACTCACCGCACTCCAGAAAGCGCAGCATCTTCGCCTGCAACGCCAGAGGCATCTCGCCGATCTCGTCCAGGAACAGCGTGCCGCCGTGCGCCGCTTCGATGCGTCCGGTGCGCGAAGTCACCGCACCCGTGAAAGCGCCGCGCGTGTGCCCAAACAACTCTGCCTCCAGCAACGACTCGGGAATGGCTGCGCAATTCAACACCGCGAATGGCTTACCCGCGCGCTTGCTCAGCGTATGCACCGCCTGCGCGACCAACTCTTTACCTGTGCCTGTCTCGCCCTCGATCAGCACGGTAGCGTTCGTCGGAGCGACAAGCCGCACCTGACGCGCCAACTCATGCATCAGCGCACTTCGCCCCACCATGCCTGGCAGCTCAATCGGATTCAACGTCTCCGACTGCGCATTCACTTCCAACGTCACAACGCTCGACGACACCATCGCACGAATCGCCGGCTCACCGAGCAGCACAGCATTGAGCCCCGCAGGCACAGTGACCGGCGCGCTCATCCAAGCCGCACCATCGCTCTGACTCACAACATCCACCACAGGCGCAAGCGGAAGATCTTCCCACGCCTCTCGCAGCGCATGGAGTAGTTCGTGCCGCCGAGGGGATCGAGTCGCACCCTCCACCGGATCACCATCTACACGCAGCACATCCAGCTCGGGGTACATCGCTGAAACCTGCCCGGCAAACTCAGCAGCTTCAAGGTCAGGCAGCCAGTGGTCCACCACCAACGCCTCCGCATGAGACGCATCCATCTGCGCCAGCGCCTCGGCACCGCCAGCGGCCTCGCACACCGTCCAGCGCATCGCGGCGAGGCTCCGCCCCAAACGCTGACGCAACGCCGCATCCGCGCTCGCCAGCACCACCGTCTTTCCTTGTGATCCGCTCCACACCGCCATGCCGACTACTCCTCGCCCCGCTTCGCCATCTCGTCCTGCAGGCGCGATCTCATCCGCGCCACAGCCTCAAAAATGCGGGCCGCATCCTCGAGCGCACCATCTGTCGCTTCGATCAGCGCGACCTCGTCACCGCACATCTTGCCCAGCTCCAAACGGCACTGCAACGAAGTCACCGGCTGGCAAAGGTCATGCAGCTCACGCTCAATCGCCTTCAACAACTCCATATCCACTTGCCGCGCATCCGCCATCACGCACTCCATGCATATCCCGCTTGATGTTCAGCCCTTGCCGCTACAGGTGCCTTCTTCGTCGCCACGCTTTCGCCCAGGCCCATGCGATATCCCACACCGCGCACGGTCTCAATCACCGAAACGGCCTGCACGTCCGAGCCTTCAGGCATAGCGAGCTTGCGACGCAGGTAGTTGATGTACACATCGACGACATTCGTCGGCGAGTCCTCCGGCATCTGCCACACCTCGCGCAGCAACTCACCGCGCGCACACGCCTTACCTTTACGCAACAGCAGAAACTCAAGCAGCGCAAACTCCTTGCCCGTCAGCTCGATCACCTCACCCTCGCGCGTCACCACGCGGTCCAGGCGATTCATCTCCACGCCACCGAAACGCACAAACGAGTCTCCCGCTCGCGCGCGGCGGCGAAGAATCGCACGACAGCGTGCCGTCAACTCATGGAAGCTGAACGGTTTCAGCAGGCAGTCATCCGCTCCCGCATCAAGACAACGCACGCGCTCATCAATCTGGCTTCGCCCCGTCAGCACCAGCACCGAGGTCTCCGGATGCCGGCGATGCACCTCCGTCAGCACCTCCATACCATCGCGCCGTGGCAAGCTCAGATCAAGCACGATCAGGTCCGGCACATCCGTCGACGCCAACTCGATCGCGGCGTCGCCATCGCCCACCCAGGCCACTTCATGGCCCTCGATCTTCAGGCCCTTCTGAAGAAACATCCCCAATGCACGATCATCCTCAACCACCAACACTCGCATTCGCCGCCACTCCTCATTCAGTGATTCAATTTCGTGCCCACCAATGCAGAAGGACTCAAACGAGATTCCTCATCAGGGCGCATCTCCACCTTCTCGCGGAGATCGCTGAGTGCGCTACGAAGCGAAGCCACGAAAATGGCTTGTTGCTCCAATTCAGGAAATGTCGCTCCACGTCACGAACGCCCGGACTCTTTACCAGGATGGTTCCGCTAAATTTTCGCTTGCAATTCGCTTTTTATTCCCTACAATCTGTTGCTATGGCGATCACGCGCAGGCAAAAAGAGGTTCTCGACTTCCTCGCCGGTTTCACGACCAACCACGGCTACTCGCCGTCGTACGAGGAAATTGCTGCGGGACTTGGCCTCAATAGCCTCGCCACCGTCCACAAACACGTCACCAACCTGCAGAGCAAAGGCCTCCTGCAGCGCGCACACAACCGTTCGCGCTCCATCGATGTCATTCCGCAGCGCCCTGCTAAGAAGACCGTGGAACGACTTCCGCTCCTCGGCCGCATTGCCGCAGGCAAGCCTGTCGAAGCCATCGAGAGCGCAGAAACCATCTCTCTCGGTGACATCATCGGCAATCGTGAGGTCTTCGCGCTCGAGGTCCGCGGCGATTCGATGCGCGACGAGCATATCGTCTCGGGCGACTTCGTCCTCGTAGAGCGTACCCGCGTCGCTCGCGAAGGCGAGATCGTCGTCGCCCTCGTCGACAACACCGACGCCACGCTCAAGCGGTACTACCGCGAAGGCAATCTCATTCGCCTGCAACCCTCGAACACCGAGATGGCTCCGATCTACGCTTCTGCCGACAGCGTTACGATTCAGGGCAAGGTCCTCGGCATTCTCCGCAAATACGCCTGATTTCGCGGAACCAATTACACTTTGCCTGCGTATAAGCCTCCAGACACATGCCGCGTCTGGGGGCTTTGCCGCTTCCGGGGCCGTCGCAGTAACCTGATTTCGCAAAGTCATTCCAAGGATCTGCCATGAAACAGCACCTGCTGCTCGCCGCTCTTTCCCTAGGTCTCACGGCCACCGCCGCACACGCCGACGACACCTTCCGCCGCACGCTCTCCGCTTCGGCGCAGCCCGACGTTTACGTCTCCACCGGTTCTGGCAACATCCGCATCACCCCCACCGATGACGCCTCCGTTGAAGTCGTGGGTCACGTCCATGCCGGCTGGGGCGCGCATGGCGACGTCCGCCAGCGCATCGCGCAGATCGTCGCGAATCCGCCTATCACGCAGAGTGGCAATGCCGTTCACATCGGCGAATCCGAAGACCGCGAACGTTACAACAACATCAGCATCGACTACGAGCTCCGCGTCCCCCGCAACTCAGCGCTGAATCTCCGCTCCGGTTCCGGCGACATCGAATCCAACGGCGGCGTCGGCCGCTTCATCGCCGCATCTTCCGGCTCGGGCAACATTCGCGCCCACCAGATTCATGGCGCGGCTCAGCTCGAAGCGGGCTCGGGTGACATCGAACTCGAAGAGACTGCTCCAGGCAATGTGAAGGCGCGCTCCGGCTCCGGGAATATCCGCATTCACGGCTACAGTGGCAGCCTTGACCTTCGCGCTGGTTCCGGCGAAATCGAAGCCGACGGCCACCTCGAAGGCGCGTCCTCAGCGTCTTCGGGCTCCGGCAATATCCGCCTTCACGTCGGTGGCAACGCGCAGTTCCGCCTTGAGGCCGCAACCGGCTCAGGTAGCATCCGTGCCCACATGCCGGGTGTCGATCAGAACGGCGACGACGGCAACCGTCATCACCTCACAGCGACGGTCAACAGCGGCAGCGCCCCGCTTTCCCTCCGCACCGGCTCGGGCGACATCGAAGTCACGCCTTAACACCCGCATCAGGTACTGGAGGGCGCATACTACTCGTGTATGCGCCTTCTTTGCGTTACTCTCGCCGCCGCCATCACGCCAGGCATCGCCCCGGCGCAGCAGTCCAAAGACTCGATTGAAGTGCCGAGCTCGCTACGACAGCACTTCGTTGCTGGTACGAATGCGCGCAGTACCGAAGCGCTGCTTCCTCTCTTCACCCAGGACGCGAGCTGGACTGACGCGAAGGGCCAGACGGTCTCCGGTAAGTCATCGCTACAAGCGCTCTTCACCTCCACCTTCGACCACCTCCGCCCGCAACTGAGTCTTACGGTTATCTCAAACTACAGCGAAGGCACGCCCAAGCAGGCCACCTCGATCCGCGAAGACGGCAGCTACGACGAAACGATTTTCGACCTGAAGACCAGCGTGTCCCACCATGAGTGCGGACACTACCGCTTTGTCTACACGCCGAACCCCGAAGGTGGCTGGCTCATCGGCTCCGCCACCTGGACCACAGGAACCTGTCCCGCGCCGAAGCCATAGACTAGAGGCATGGCTGCCTCTGCTCTGCGTCTTCTCGTTTTCGACCTCGACGGCACACTGATCGACTCTTCGCTCGACCTCTGCAACTCCATCAACGCCACGCTCGAGCATGTGGGCAAGCCCGCGTTGCCCAATGCCACCATCGCCAGCTACATCGGCGACGGCGCTGCCATGCTCGTTCGTCGCGCGCTCGGAGATCCCGGCGACGCTGACTCCCTTGAGCCGAGCAACGATGCCCTCTTCCGCACAGCGTTCAGCTTCTTCCTCACCTACTACCGCACTCACAAGCTCGACAATACCTACGTGTATCCCGGTGTCCACGACGCTCTGGCACTCATGCGCGAGCAGCATCCCGACGTACTGATGGCTGTCCTGACGAACAAGCCCGTCGGCCCCTCGCGCGCCATCTGCGACGCACTCGGACTCTCACCGTTCTTCTTTCAAAATTACGGCGGCGACAGCTTCGCCACGAAGAAGCCAGATCCCGAGGGCTTGCAGATGATCTTCGCCGAGGCTCGAGCGATCTTCCCGGGACTCACTCTCGACGAAGTCGTCATGATCGGTGATTCGGACGTCGACGTGCTCACCGCCAGGCGGGCAGGCGTTCGATCGCTCGGCTGCAGCTATGGGTTGGCCCCGCACGCCATGGCAGCCGCAGAACCTGATCACATCGTTGCGCACGCCAGCGAATGGCCGGAAGCTCTAGGACTCCTCTAACCGTTGCGCTTCTGCAGCTGCATCTCTGCACCCGCCAGAATCAAGGCCAGCCCCTCGCGATAGCGGCGGTCGAAGCGTTCAAACAACACGCTCCCCGCCTGCTTCATCAGCGGCAGTCCAGCCTCCGCCAACGCTGCGCTGCGAGCCTCAAGATCATAGGCCGCCGATAGCTCGCCCGGCACCGGGAACACCGCTTGCTCCTCGATCACCAGACTCAGCGTGTAGTGATACACCGTGCTCATCAGCACGATCGCTTGCCGCAAGGTAAATCCGGCGTCTACCAGCGTCTTCGCAAGCGACTCCGACAACCGGATGAAGTCGGTGTTTCGCAGGCGCGTGCCGACTACCATGCGACCTCCATCGCGGCAGCGCAACAGCGCCCCACGCAAGCCCTCGCCGAAGTGCGTCATCCAGACGTTCCATGAAGCCGAAGCGCGTTTCGGCAGCATTTCCGGGCCAGCCTCCGCAAGCAGCAGCGTCGCCATCTCGTCAATCAACGCCTCTTTGTTCGGGAAATGCCAGTACATCGCCGCCGCCTGCACCTGACACTCTTTCCCAAGCCGCCGCAGCGTCAACTGCTCGAGTCCTACTTCGTTCAGCAGACGCAGCGCAGTTCGCGTCAAAATTTCCCGGTTCACCTTCATGTTCCGAGCATAACGAACGCGTCTCGAATTGAACAGTGTTATATTTACTTGAACGACGTTCATTTTACGGCGCGACAGATTGAAGGAGAGCAGACATGAAAGCAGCCATCGTTACCGGCCCCGGAGCAACACCCATCTTCGGCGAATTCGCCGTCCCCACCGCGGATGCAGGCGAGCAGCTCATCACTGTGCGCGCTTCTGCCCTCAGCAACCTCACCCGCGGACGCGCTGCCGGATCCCACTACAGCTCCGATAACGCTTACCCTGCGGTGCCCGGAACGGATGGCGTCGGCATCACCGCGTCTGGTCAGCGGGTTTACTTTGCTCTGCCGCGTGCGCCCTTCGGAGCCATGGCCGAGCAGAGCGTTGTCCCCCTCGCACATTGCATCGCCATCCCCGACAGTCTCGACGACATCACAGCAGCGGCTATCGCCAACCCCGGCATGAGCGTCGCCGCCGCACTGCTCGAGCGCGCCAACCTCATCGCAGGCGAGACCGTATTGATCAACGGCGCCACCGGCGTCTCGGGCAAGCTCGCCGTGCAACTCGCCAGGCACTTCGGCGCAGGAAACGTCATCGCTACCGGTCGCAACGCAGCTCAACTGGAGCTCTTGAAGCCTCTTGGCGCCGACGTCGTCATCCCCTTCACGCTCGACGGCTCAGACCCACTCGGTGCCAGGCGCTTCGAGCAGCAACTCATCGACACCTTCGCGTCCGGCATCGATATCGTCGTGGATTATCTCTGGGGACAAAGTGCGCTCAGCATCATGACCGCAGTCGTCAAGGGAGTCGACGACGCACGTCCTGCTCGCTTCATTCAGGTCGGTTCAGCAGGAGGCGAAGACAGCATCCTGTTGCCGGCAGCAGGCTTGCGTTCTTCATCGCTGGTGCTCATGGGCAGCGGCTTGAAGAGCGTTCCGTTCCCCGCACTGCTGCGCTCTGTGCAACGGACCTTCGATGCGGTAGCGCCAGCGAATCTGCAGATCGATGCCAAGCCTGTCCCGCTCGCGGATGTAGAAGCGACGTGGAACGCTGGAGGTCGCGAACGTATCGTCTTCACGATCTAACGCGTAACCACTTCACGATCTGCTGCTCAACCCGGCAAACAGAAAAGGCGAGCCGAAGCTCGCCTTTTTCTTATTTCTTCCACTGTCCGAAGAGTCGTCGCAGTACCACCATCTCGCCCACATGATAGGCCGTGTGGTCGGCGATCAGCAGAGTCTGCCGCAGCAGATTCTGCCCATCTCCCCAAGGGAACGGAGCGATCAACTCGTCGTCGCTCGCCTCGCGGATCAACTGCTCGAACGCCTTGCGGTCTTCGCGGATCTGCACGACGGTCTTGTTCCAGGCCGCCGCTGAAGGTGGTTCCGCTTCCTTCGGCCAGTAGTCGTCCGGCCAGTTCAGAGCCTTATAGCTGCCATCCTGGTTCCGGCTGAAGTCGAGAATGTCGCGCTGAGCGATGCGCAGATGCTCCAGCAGTTGCCAGCCAGAGTACGGCAGGTTCTCCGTAAGCTCGCCCTGCAGCGATGGCGGAAAGCCCTTCACCGCATCGTCGAATGTCGCGTGCGCCTGTCCGCCATCCAACAGCGCAAGAAGCTGCTTACGCAGCTCGACTCCCATGCGCGACTTCGGCTCTGCCGCGCGTTGCGTCTCTGATTTCGCGTCGGGCTTCTTCACCGCCGCCTTCACTTTCGCCATTCGTGCTCCGTCCTATGCAACACACACTCTCAGATGCAGCAGCACCGCTGTCGGTCACTTTTCCAGAGGCCACAACCATGCCGCGCCGCGTACGCCGCTCGAATCGCCATGCAGATTCCGCAGAACGGGCGCTTCACAACCCCTGCCAAACGTAAGCTCCGCGATGCGGCGCTGTAGATTGCCAGAGTACAGAAAATCCAGCTTGGAAAGACCACCGCCGAGCACAATCGCATCCGGATCGACAATATTCGCCAGCATCGCCAGCGCTCGGGCCATGCGATCTTCCAACCGATCCAGCGCCGCTTGAGCGTCATGCTCGCCGCGTTGTGCCGCAGCGACGATCTCGTGCCCACGCCAATCCTTGCCCGTTACCCGACGAAAATCCGCTTCAAAACCGGTGCCCGAGATCCAAGTCTCCAGACATCCATGGTTGCCGCAGTAGCACGCTGGTCCTGGGAACTCGTCCTTCGTGATCCACGGCAACGGCACATGGCCCCATTCGCCGCGAATGCCGTTCGGCCCCGCGCCAATCTTGCCATTGATCGCGATACCGCCGCCGCAGCCTGTGCCGATGATCACGCCGAATACAACTTCGTAGCCGGCGGCGGCACCATCAGTAGCCTCAGAGATCGCAAAGCAGTTCGCGTCGTTCGCACAACGCACCTCGCGGTCGAGCGCCACGCTAAGGTCGCGCTCCAACGGCTGCCCGTTCAGCCATGTCGAGTTTGCGTTCTTCACCAGCCCGGTGGAGCGAACAATCGTTCCCGGAATGCCTACGCCAACGGTTCCGCGTTCGCCAGTAGCGCTCTCGAGCTGCGTGACCAGACCCGCGATGGCCGCGACCGTACCGGGGTAATCGCCCTTCGGCGTTGACATACGAATGCGCTGCAACTCCGCGCCACTATTGTCCATTGCAAGGGCTTCAACCTTTGTGCCGCCCAGATCTACACCAATTCGCATCCGCTTTCTTACGCTCCTGGCAATCGCGTCAATCCTACCCCGAGAGCGACTCCAACGAAAATCCAGAAGATTTGCCAGGCCATCGCGCGCGGCCTCCGCTCACTCATCAGTTCCGGCAGCAGGTCTACCAGCGAGATGTAGAGGAAGCTTCCGGCGCTGATGGGCAGCAGCCACGCGATCACGGCAGGGTTCGCCGCGCCGAGCCATGCGGCAAGTCCCCAGCCCACCAGACCCGACATTCCTGCAAGCACAGCCAGCCATGAAGCACGGCGGCGCGGGACATCCATATGCAGCAGCAGCGCAAAGTCTCCGAGTCGATGCGGAACCTCATGCAGGCCGACGGCGATCGCCGTCACCCAACCGAGTCGGAAGTCCACTACAAAAGCCGCAGCTACGCTCGCACCATCCACAAAGCTGTGGGTGACCGCTCCGAGCAGCAAGGTCACGGGGCGCGACGAGCCGTGCGCATGGTGATGAATCTCCTCGCACTCCTGGTCCGCGAGACTGGGCGCAGGTTCAGGGCGAACACCGCTCACCGCATGGAACACGCGCTCAAAGCCAAAGAGCAGCGCCATAGTGCCGACCAGCACCACCCACACCCAACGGCTGTTATGCAGTTGCTCCAGAGACTCCGGCAACAGATGCGCCAGCGCAGTCGCCAGCAATACTCCCACGGCGACGCCGACAACATGCGGCAACCAGCGCCGCAGGCGCGTCTCCTGTGCGCGCGCAGAAAACACCGCGAGCGCAGCTACACCCTGCACCGCCGCTATCGCTACCACGCCCTCAACCAATACCCTGCTCAAACTGCCTCCAAACCTTCATGGTACGCAACTCGCGCGCAGAGGCAAACAGGACGCCCGCAGGCGCCCCGTTGATTGCTGCAGATCTCTTACTTTTGCTCGGGCAGCGGAACCGGCTTCGTGTCCGCGCTCTTCGGAGGAAGCGTGTAGATCACTTCTCCCTGACGCGTGTAATGAAGTTCTTCGCGCGCCTGATGTTCAATCGCGCCTGGATCGTTCTGCAAGCGATCCACATGCTCACGCAGGCGATCATTTTCCTTCTGCAAGCGGTCCATCTGTCCATGCAGGTCGCGCTCTTCCGACATCTTGTGCGCGAATGCAGTCACTCCGTTGTGCCCGAAGATCACACCGTAAGCCATGAAGACCGCCAGCGTTCCTACGGCGACCGTAGCCCCACGCCGACGCCAGGACTCCGCATGTTCGCGGGCAGCCTCCATCCATGCCGCTACACGCAGCTTGGTCCGGGATGCTTGCTTCACGCTCATGCGCGCAGTGCCTTTCAGTGGAGGAAAATCGCGATTTCAGTATTCCATTACGCAAGAAGATTTTCTCTATACGCGACGCAATCGGAACCAATCTAATCACACTTATTTTCGAGCTTTCTTCCATGCGACCGCAAAACTCCTCTGCGGCATCAAACGACGCCTCACATGCCCAACTGGTATCCTTCAGATAGGCACCTATGCCCTACTTGTTTGCCATCACGGTCGTAGCCTTTGTCGCCCTCCTCTGGGCCTCCATCTCGACCGCGCAATACATTCGCCGCACGCGCCGCAGACAGAAACTCGCACAGGCCGCCGAAGCGAAAGGTCGCTCTGCACTGTCGCGCCAGCGCGCTATGCTCGCCACCGAACCGGTAGCTCCTCCGCCGCCAGCCATTGAGCCCACTCCCGCTCAGGAAAAGACGCTACATGACTTCGCTGAGGCCTTCCGCGCTGCGAGCGAGATGCAACAGCGCCACGCAGCACCACCTGCGCCGCCTGTAGAGGCACCAGCGCCTCCTCCTCCTGCCCCCGCGGTAGAAGCGGCTCCCGCAGAGCCTGCAGTACGCTTCCCGCTCTCCTCCCATCGCATTAAGGCTGCATCCGTTGCGCCCGTCACTGCCGCTGAAGAAGAACCCTTCCGCCCGCAGCCTACCCAGTTCCCTAACCTTCGCCGCCCCGTTGTAAGCCCGACCGACTGGAAACAGTTCGACCCCGGTGCCGGTGGCGACCTTACTGACCCCGAACCCGGCCGCTATCGCCGCTAACGCCTTTCCCGGCCGCAGCGCATCACGCAGCCAGGCCCCGTCTTCAACCGCAACAACGCGCTCCGGCGCAGCAACAAACAAGGAACCCATGAGCAACGTAGCTGCAGATATTCGTGACATCTCCATCGCCCACAGCCCGGACTCCGACGACGCCTTCATGTTCTACGGCCTCGCGACCAACAAGATCCGCGTGCCCGGCTATCGCTTCAACCACACTCTCACGGACATCGAGACCCTGAACCGCAAGGCGCTCAACGAGCAGTTCTACGACGTTACCGCCGTCAGCTTCCATGCTTACCCCTACCTGCAGGACCACTACGCCTTGATGGACTGCGGCGGATCCGTGGGCGACAACTACGGCCCCATGATCGTCGCCACCAAGCAGTACACCCTCGACGAAGTGAAGAAGCTCAAGATCGCGGTCCCCGGCGAACTCACCACCGCCTACCTTGCGCTGAAGCTCTCCCACCCCGAGGTGGAAACCCAGACGATCCCGTTCGATCAGATCATCCCCTCTGTGCAGTCCGGCCAGTTCGACGCCGGCCTCATCATTCACGAAGGCCAGCTGACCTACGCACGCGACGGCCTCAAGAAGATCCTCGACCTCGGCGTGTGGTGGCGTGAGCTCACCGGCGGCCTTCCGCTGCCGCTTGGCTGCAACGTCGTCAAGCGTTCGCTTGGCGAAGAAGTCATGCGCACGACGACGATCGCCGTCCGCGACTCCATCCAGTACGCACTCGACAACCGCGAAGCGGCCCTCGAGTACGCGATGCAGTTCGCACGCGACCTCGACACGAACCTCGCGAACCGCTTCGTCGGCATGTACGTCAACGAGCGCACCATCAACTACGGCGACGACGGTCGCGAAGCCATCCGCAAGCTTCTCGAGATGGGCTACGAAAAGGGCATCATCCCCTTCAAGGCCAAGATCGACTTCATCGGCTAAGCAGACTCCAGAACGTAGAAAGGGCAGCCACCTCGGCTGCCCTTTCTACGTCTCAAGCCCGGGCTATGGCAGCACCTTCCAACTGCATCCGCCCGTAGCCATCGCTGAAGGAAGGGGCTGCAGCTTCACGGTGGTGTTTGCCGCGAGCGTGACCGCCTGCCTGCCGTCGATCAACTCAACGAATGACGAACCCCAGCCTGCAATCGCTGCCTGCACCGTGGCGTTATTGTTCGACGCATTCACAATCGTGCGCGTCTTCGAGTATCCCTGACAGTCCGGCAATGTGATCACCTGTGCAGCAGCCCCTGTGAGCTTCACGCAGCCATCACGCGCTTGCTCGGCGTAGCTCGCAGCAGCGGTCTCATTCGGCTTGGCACAGGTAGCGCCTCGCCACTCGTTGATCGCATTGGCGAACATCCCCGCGATCGCTCCCTGCTCTGCAACGGTATTCGGGTGCAACCCCGCGGCGCCACTGCTCTGCTCCACGAAGCATCCGCCCGGGTTGCTGCGATTGCTCGCTCCGTCCGCTCCCAGGCACGGAAACGTCGCCAGGTCCACCAGGGTCACCGCAGCATCAGTCGCGTACTGTTGACGCATCATCGGCGTAATGGTGTTCTTCGCCAGATCGTATGCGCTCCCGCTACCCGCAATTTCGGTGGCGAGAAAGACGTGATACCCCAGCTTCTTCAGCCTTTCCACGCTGCACATCTGCTGCTCGAAAACGAACGTCGAAGTCGCCACCGTCGCCGGATTCGGGCCATACACCGCGTAGTCGTTGACGCCCATCCACACAGCCGCCATCAACGCAGGGCTGGAAGCGTCCTGATATCCCGCGTTCCACCAGTTCTCGCGGTCCGCGCACAGGTCCTGCGCCGTAGCACCGCCAAATCCCCGGTTCACCACCTGCGTATTCGCATCATCCAAACGCAGCGACGACGGCCAATCGCATCCCGCGCAAGCCACACCTGCCGTTCGCGAATCTCCGTCCGCCACCAGCAACGCAGGGTGATGTGACGGCGTACTGAGCGGCCTATCCTGCTCAGCCCCCACGGACCTGCCATAGCTGTGCAGCGCGTCGGAGATCGTCGCCACACTCGCCGCATCGAGCTGCTTCGAGTAAACCAGCGTCCCCGTCAGGATGTAGTTGCCGAACGTGTCCGTGCCGAGCCGGGAGCCTCCAACCTGATAGACACCGGTCGCAGTATTCGTCGGACAGCTGATGCCCCCGCCGCCTGACATCGTCACCGGCCGTCCATCGTAGTAAACCTGGCTTCCGCTGCTCCGCTGCGTGGAGCAGACATAGGTGACGACGTGCCAGCCAAACGGAAGCGCCTCCGTCGGCTGGGAACCCGTGCTGGAAGGCAACTGGTCCAGCAACCATGAAGAGGCGCGCGGTCCCGTCCGATACTCCGCCTCGTACCCATCGATTCCCAGCAGGTTCGGCGAGGTCCCGAAGAAGAGTGAAGGATTCAGGCAATGCCCCGACGCGTCCCCGAAGCCATAGCCGTAGCTCGCACCGAACGGCGGAAAGAAGCCGTAAACGACGAAGGTCTGCGCCGCGCTCGCGACCGCTGGGAGCTGCAGCGCCTGCTGCTTGCCGCAGTCCCCGACGTTCAACGCCAAACCTCGGTCGCTTACAGGCGGAGCGTTCAGGATCGTCCCGACACCGGCGCTGCCGCAAAAATCGGGCACGGAATTCCCCGACACGTTCGGCAGCATCGCCCCATACAAACACCCCGCCTTCGGAATCTTGCTTAGCGGATCAACGGCAACCGAGTTTCCTTTGTAGTACCCCTGACCAGCGGTCCCCAGGCCGCATCCACAAATGAGCCCAGCGAGGCTGATGCCCCAGAGAGCCAGAATTTTTCGCATGTTGCAGACTCTACGACGGATATATCGCTCATCGGCACCGACATCGTGAGTTTTCTTTCGAAGTCGTTTCAAAACGGGACAAGGTTCACCCTCGCGCCTGACGCTTCCGTCAACCTACGGCGATTACTACCGCGAGCCATCCGCCGGACCAAACCCCTCACCGCAGAGTTGAAGCGGGCAGATAAGCCGCGAGCGTTCAGTGAAGAATCCCAAGCGATTGATGAGCGGAACCCTTTCACTACGCACCAACGCAAAACGGTTCGCCGAAGCGAACCGTTTTGCGAATCTTTTGGTGGACGCGGTAGGAATCGAACCTACAACCTGTCGATTAAGAGTCGAATGCTCTGCCAGTTGAGCTACGCGTCCATTCCTTGACCTCGCCTGGCGCGAGGCGCAAACTTCATCTGAAGCCTGCTTGGGAGTGTGCAGGAGAACCTCACCGCACGAAGATTAGTATAGCACCGATTGCCTGAAGTTTTCCTCAGCCCGTGACAAATCGAGTGCGTTAGAAGTTGAACGCCAGTCCGCCCTGAATCGCTCGCGGAACCTGCGCCAGAAAGAGCGTGTGTCCATC
The DNA here is from genome assembly GCF_025685575.1 of Granulicella cerasi. Taxonomy (NCBI): domain Bacteria; kingdom Pseudomonadati; phylum Acidobacteriota; class Terriglobia; order Terriglobales; family Acidobacteriaceae; genus Granulicella; species Granulicella cerasi. Next base: position 161,881 of record NZ_JAGSYD010000004.1, on the reverse strand, counting down.
CGGCGCGACTACCGGCAAGTATCCCTGCTCCAGCAGGTTCGTCGCCGCAATCACCGCGTCCATGCCGTGCGGCAGAAACCGTCCGCCCCAGATGCGCTGGCGCAGCGCGAAGCCAAGAAACGCCTCGTCGGGAGCCACGTTGTAGGCATTCACCTGCGTCAACGTACTGTTTGGCTGCCAGCGATACTCCACGTTGATCGAGGTTCCCGTGCGGGCAATCTTGCCATGGACGCCCGCCGTCGCCGCCGACGACGTATGTCCACGCGTCGACAGTCCCTGAGCCTGGCTACCGAGCGACGTAGCGCGCAGCGAGGTTCCCAGGTCGTAGCCGACGAAAGCTTTTACTCCCGGCGCGAGCTCGTGCGTATAGCTCACACTCAGCCCCTTGCCCGTGTAGCCCGCTACCGCGAGGCGGAATGTACCAGTGGTTGGATCAGCAACGACTGGCAGAGTCGCCACCGAAAGCGCGCTCAACTGCCCCGACCCCATCAACGCCGCGTTCGCAAACGCATCGCGGTAGAGCGCCAGCATGATGACATCGTTCTCGGTGAGCTTCTGGCTCAAGGAAATCTCGTGATGGCTCCCCTTGTTCGACAGCGGCCGACCGTTCTGTTCAGCCATCACATTCGCTTCGGGCTTCAGATTGTCGAGGTCCGTAGAACTCTGCAACTGACGCCCTGAAGCATAGCGATAGGTCACCGCGGTGGTCCCACTCGGGTGTACCGAGACGCGAACGAACGGCTCGTTCATCACGCGCGAACTCGCGAGCTTTTCCGCCTCGAAAAGCGTTCCCGCGTCGATCAACACGGCATCCCCCAGCGAAAGCTCCTGGGCTGTGGCCATGCGCAACGTCTGGAATCCGGGGATAGCGTTCGCAACCAGCTCCGGGTGGGAGGCGAAGCTCATCACCATGCGCGTGCGTCCGCCGAACTTCGTCTGGTGCTGATAGCCCGCCAGCATATCGATGCTGGGTGCGACCGTCAGCGGCACCTGCGGATCGCCGATATCCGCGCGCAAAATCTCTCCACCGCCATCCTCGACGATGCGGTCCATCGTGAGTACCTGATGCGTTCCGCCGAAGCCAAACGCACCGTCGCCGTTCACAATCGTCACGCGCCCCTGCGTGTCTGCGTGATGAACCTCGGTGGCCGACGTTGACATCTCCGAGCCGGATTCAGGATCCACCAACCGGAGCAACGGACGGCTCGCGGAAGAACGCAGCGTCCACTTCCAGTCGTCGTTCAAATCATTGGGGCCACGACGCTCCGCCGGAAGCCAGTTACCAGCCTCGAACAGCGTGCTCATGGTGAGATTGATCACAGCCTGCGCACCTGCATGGAGGCTGAGGTTGGAGCGCGTGACCGGAACGAAGAAAGCTGCACTGGCGCGTAGCTGATATTTACCCGGATTCAGGCTCTGCATCAGGTAGCGGCCATGATCATCCGTAAAGGCCGTGGCCACTGCGCTCGCATCGGGTCGAAGCAGCTCCACGAGCGCTCCCATCTGCGGCGTTCCGTGCACGTCGCGCACCACGCCGGAGACGATCGCGGGCGCAGGCGTGGCACGGGCCTGCATCGCCCACGCCATGAGCATAACGACCACGAACAGACCTGATGCTACTCGCTTCACCGCGCCTCTTTTAACTCGAATGCGTGACGCGCCAACGGCTCTCTCTAGCGGTGCCGAAACGGATATTTCGGCGGATGGCCGTCGCGGTACTGTCCTGCGCGGCCTGTCCCAGAATTGTACAACTTTAGTCCTGAACGTTGAACGGCGCACTCTCGGCAATTTGCTGCTTGGAAACGCCGTCGCTGACCTTGATCGTCACCTGGTAGCGGCCCGGCTGCAGGCTCGCCAACGGCATTGTCTTCTCGAGCGTCAGCTGGTCTGCGTTCGGGTTCAGCTTTGCGGCCGACTCCTGCGCATTCAGCACCTGCTTGTTGCTGGCCAGATCGACGATCTGGTACTCGATCGTCGCGTCGTTACGCTTGTTGTCACCGATGCCCAGGTTGTAGACCTGCATCCAGAAGCTGAGGCTCTGTGCACGATGGAAGGTCACCGGTGCAGCCACCGCAGCCGGCACACGCGGACGCAGCTTGGTGTTGCCGATCACGAAGTTGCCCGTACCGATGTCCTTCGACGGCACGCGCTCCATCTGGTCTGCCAGGATCAGCGAGCTGGTGGCCAGACGATCGCTCTCAAAGCGCGGAACATCTACCGAACGGCGCCAGGTGCCGAGGTGATCAGGGTTATTGACGTCCTTGATCGCGATCTCCACCTTGTACTTGCCCGGGGGAAGCGGCATGGCCTTCCAGTACACCGACTGGTTATTCTTCGTGCGGCCCAGCAGCTCTGAAGGAACCTCGACCTTCACCGTATCTTCGAAGGTCTGCACGATGCGGTGATTGATGTTCGAAACACGACCGAGGATGTTCACCGTTCCGGTCGAGATGCCGTCCTTGGTCTGATAGGTGATATCGCCGTTGCGGATCTGCAGCGTCAACGGAACCATCACGGTGTCGCTCGTGAGCTTGACATAATCCGTACGCACATCAAAGAGGAACGGTGCGCCGGTGAGAATCTTGCTCGACGAAAGGAACTTGTCGAGGTCGGCAAACTTGATCTCCGGCGGAGCCATCAGCTTGGCGAAGGTGTCGAGGCGATCAAACTGCTTGGACTGCTGCGACTGCGAACCCGGACCAGCACCGAGGCGTTCCAGACCACCACCCGAGAAACGGTCGGCCTTCTTCGCCTGGCCCATTTCTTCATACATCGTCAGACCTGCGCCCGGCGTGTGCAGCAGCGCGTCCTTTTCAGAGCGATCGATCGTGGCGTGGTAGTCACCGCACATGCAGGTGTCCACGAATTCGATGTCGATGTTGTCGCCCACGCCCTGCAGCCAACGGTAGTGCCAGGTCTCGAACGGGAAGGTCGAGGTCGAACCGCCGCCTTCTTCCATCGGACGCTGGTACTGTCCGCCGGACGGGTGGGAGTCAATCGAGTCCGGCTTGCCGAACGAAATATAGATGTGACCGCGATCGGTCATCCAGCCGGGCTTACCGGCAGCGAAGTGCTCGTTCGCATAGGCGATACGCGCATAGTGCTCGTCGCGGAAGATGTTGTCGACGGATTCGGGGTTCGGGTTGCGGCGCTGCCAGAACTCCTCGATGAACGCATCGCGCTCTTCGTCGTTGGCAAGGCTCTTGAACGCCTTCATTTCCTCGTCCGTGATGATCCAGCGAACGTCTTCGTCGAGCCACTTCTTGTACTCGCCCTTGATTTCGATCTTCGTGGCCTTACGGCGCGCGAACTCTTCGCGGTCGCTCAGGCGGCGCTTGGTAGGGTCGGGGCGCTCTTCGGTTGGCTGCACGCGGGTTACGCTGGCATCATTCTTTTTCTGCTGATCGGCTGCTGCCGGGGCCTGCTGCGGAGCCGCCGTCGGCTCCTGCGCCGAAGACAAGAACAACGATCCGCTCAGCAAAAACAATCCGAGGCCCGAAACCAAAACGCGTGAACGATGCATGAGAAGCCGTACTCCTGAAGCCCGGAGAAAGACACGAAGGGCTATGTATCAGTCTACCGCCGGGCAACCCTTGCAGCAAGCTGCCGCATCGCGATTCTGCGTACTCAGTTTGACCCTGCACATCGAACGATTTTCAGCGCTCACGAAAGCTCAACGTTTCCGTCCAAAGCCGCTGCTATCATCGTTCTAACTTTCTCCACGACTTTGCCGGGATTACGTGGCGCGGAACTTTCTCTCCGCTCCCTGCGTACTGTCGATCACACGTGGATTTCGCTTCACCCGAAGAGACTCATGAGCGCTAAAAAGATCATCGCCCTTGTTGCCGGCCTTCTCGTTCTTATCGCGATTGTCGCGGGCACCATCAAGTACAACGCCTCCAAGGTGACTGCGGTCGCTACGGGTAAGGCTGTGCGTCAGGACCTTGTCGCGACCATCTCCGGCACCGGCCAGATCAAGCCCAAAACCTACGTCAACGTAGGGGCCACGGCCTTCGGCCGCATCACGCACCTCTATGTCAAAGAGGGGGATCACGTGAAGGCAGGACAGCTTGTCGCTACGCTCGAAAGCGAGTCCCCCGCCTCGGCCGTGGCTTCGCAGCAGGCCGTCATCGCCGCGAATCGTACGAACGTCGAGAGCGACCTCGCCGCCGAAAAGACCGCCTTCGCCAACACCGCGCAGGCAAAGGCCGATCTCGAGCAGAAGAAGCTGGACTACGACCGTGCACAGTTGCTCTACGGCGAAAAGCTGATCTCCAAGCAGGATTACGACGCGAAAAAGGCAGCCTTCGATGTCTCCGCCGCGACCGTGCTGCAGCGCCAGGCCTCTGAAGCGCAGGCAAAAGCCCAGACCGCATCCGCGCGCTCGAACGTTCAGCAGTCCGTTGCCACTCTGCGTGGCAATAACTACTCGCTCGGCCTGACGCAGGCGCGCGCTCCCTTCGACGCTCTCGTCACCAATGTGCCCGTGCGCGAAGGCGAAACCGTGGTCACCGGCATCCAGAACGCCGAAGGCTCCACCTTGATGACGCTTGCTGACATGAGCGTGATCACCGCCGAAGTGAAGGTGGACGAGACCGACATCGTCAATGTGAAGCTCGGTCAGCCCGCTGACATATCGGTAGACGCCCTGCCCGGTCGCGTCTTCAAGGGCCACGTTACCGAGGTCGGCAATCAGGCGCTGCTCCGCACCACCGGTCTCGCGACCTCGCAGTCCACCACCGGCACCGAGGAGGCCAAGGACTTCAAGGTCGTCGTGACGCTCGACCCTTCCGGCAACGACCTCGATGCTCTGCGCCCCGGTCTCTCCACGACCGCGAAGATCACCACGGCGAATAAGCCAGACACGCTCGTCATCCCGATTCAGGCGCTCGTACAGCGCGATGCAAAGGCCGAGGGCGACCTCTGGGCGCACCACGGCAAGGCATCGACTTCTGCGACAGACCTGACAGCTCCGTCGCAGAAGAAGCCCGAGCAGATTCAGGGTGTCTACATCCTTGTCAGCGAGGGCAGCAAACTCCGCGCGAAGTTCGTCCCCGTATCGACAGGCGTCACAGGCACCACGGAGATCGAAGTGGTCAGCGGCCTCAAGCCCGGCGACGAGATCGTCACCGGCCGCTATAAGGTGCTGCGCACGCTTGCCAGCGGAACCGCAGTGAAGCGTGACAACTCCATCGCAAAGACGGACGATTCTTCCTCGAGCTAGACGCATCTATCTCTCAGCAGGAATTATCCTTACCTTCAGCACGAGCACGGAAGCAGCCCCATGACCCAGACCGCAGACGCCACGATCATCGATCCCGCAGCCCGCATCGGCTCCAACGCCAATGGCCCCAACTCGGGCGAGGTCATCGTGACCGACAACCTCTGGAAGACCTACGTCATGGGCGACCAGCAGGTGCACGCGCTGCGTGGCGTCGATCTCCGCATTCGTCGCAACGAATACGTCGCGATCATGGGTCCGTCGGGCTCGGGTAAGTCCACGCTGATGAACTTGATCGGCTGCCTCGATTCCCCATCCTACGGACGCTACTGGCTCAACGAGCACGATGTCTCGCAGCTTGATGACGATCAGCTCGCTCGTATCCGCAACAAAGAAATCGGCTTCGTCTTCCAGACCTTCAACCTGCTCGCCCGCGCAACCTCGCTGCACAATGTGGAGTTGCCGCTGATCTACAACGGCACGCCAGCCGCTGAGCGCATTGAGCGCGCGAAGGAAGTACTGACGCAGGTAGGTCTCGAGTCGCGCATGGACCACAAGCCGAACGAACTCTCCGGCGGCCAGCGTCAACGCGTCGCCATCGCTCGCGCGTTGGTCAACCGCCCGTCCATCATCCTCGCCGACGAACCAACGGGCAATTTGGACTCAAAAACTTCCGTAGAAATCATGGCGCTTTTCGATGACCTCCACGCCAAGGGGAACACCATCGTACTGGTGACGCATGAGCCTGATATCGCTGAGTTTGCGCATCGCGTTATCAGCATCCGCGACGGCTCAGTGGCCTCGGATCACCCGAGCTCGCGCGCTCGCGGCTAGTGCTGCAGAAGTCACCCAAAAGCAACTAACCTCCAAGCACGGATCGCATCTAAACTCACACCATGGGTTTACTGCGCCTGCGCCAACTCGCTCTACCGTTTCTGCTCTTCGCCGGACTGCAAGCTGTTCCGATGCACGCCGACGGCAATCGATTTGACCTCACCGGGCCCAAGATCGATGTGCGCGTAACGCGTGGTACAGAATCACTCGACATCGCGCACGTACCGAACCTGAAGGGTGGCGACAAGCTCTGGCTGCACCCCGACCTGCCTCCCACGCAGTCGGTCCACTACCTGCTCATCTGCGTCTTCCTGCGCGGCACGACCAACCCTCCGCCCGAGGACTGGTTCATCCGCATCGAGACCTGGAACAAGAAGGTCCGTGCCGAAGGCGCCTTCGTCACCGTCCCCGATGAAGCGCAGCAGGTCGTACTGCTTCTCGCACCGGAAACCGGCGGCGACTTCTCTACCCTGAAATCTGCCGTACGCGGACGCCCCGGCGTCTTCGTGCGCGCTCAGCAGGACCTCATCGAGGCCAGCTTCGAGCAGCAACGCATCGAGAAGTACATGGCCTCCATCCGCCGCGTTCCTTCGGCAGACTCCAAGGACCTGCAGAAGCACTCAGACATGCTCGCGCGCACGCTCGCGCTGAAGCCTAATGAGGATTGCTTCAAGCGCCAGGTAGATATGCAGTTCACCTGCCTCACGCAGACCGGCTCGCAGATGCTGCTCGACGACGGCCACGGCCAGACGATCGCCCAGCGCCTCTCCAACGGCAACAGCTCCGACTTCATCAACCAGGTGAGCTACACCGGCGTCGGTGGAGCGGGCCTCTACTCCGCCTACGTCGGCGCCATTGTGGATCTCGTTCGCCTCATGTCGAACATCCACTCCGCGCAGTACCAGTACATCCCCGCGATCAGCTTTCCGCAGGGCTCCTCGTTGAACCTCCGACTGAACACGCCGCCTTCGTTCCACAACCCGAAGTCTGTGATCGTGATCGCGCTCCCGGCCGTGACGCCTTCAGTGACTCCGCCGCTGCGCCTCTCGGACCCCAATCAGGTCACGTGCCTCCTCCAGCCCAACGTCACCATCCCTATCGAAGGCGCGCCGCTGGTCTTCTCCACCGCGCTGTCGCATGACATGGTGCTGCATCTGAACACGCCTCCGGGTGCGCCGAAAGAGGCCGATATCCCGCTCGCTGCCGACGCCTATCAGGGCGGCCTCGTTTTGCAGGGTTCCGACTTCGCTTCACGGCGGCATGAACTCCCCGTTCCGGCCGAGTCACCAAAGATTCCGGCGCTCGGAACACCCGGCGCTCCAGGGCAGAAGCCCGCCTCTGACAAGCCAATAACGCCACAGCCCGAGCCGGTGATTCTTACCGGTTCCATCCAAGGCAAGTGGGGTTTCGACACCTTCACCGGCCCGAACGTCACGCTGCAGCAGCTCCCCGGCGGCGATTGGCACATCGTGCCCGGCTCCAATCTCATCACCGGTACCACCTCAAACCTGTTGCTCAGTGCAACAGGCACCGGCTGCGTGCACCGCATCACGGCCCAGCCGACGGGCATGAAGTCTCCGCTGCAACTTGAATTCAAGCCCGATCAGCATCCCGACAACGCTGACGGTTCAGCGATTCCGCTCGCCGTCACCCTTCCGCTGAACGAGAGCCACACCGCTGGCGATCTCCACCTGGAAATCCAGCAATACGGCCAGCCGAAGTCGGACACACTTTCCACCCGCACCTATTCCGCGCCCGCTGAGATCACCGAAATCGAGATGCACGCCGCCGACCGCGCGATCCGACTCCGCGGCAAGAACCTCGACACCATCTCGCACGTGGATGTGGGTGATCTCGTCTTCAAACCGAAGGGTTCGGCGCAGGACAACACCTTGCGTCTCGCTCTTCCCGACGGCGCTCCGGCGCCATCCACCAAGGTGGACGACGACCTGACCGCCTCCATCAAGCTCAACGACGGCCGCGTGCTCACGCAACCACTTACGGTGACCGCGCCGCGCCCCTCCGTCAGCATCATCTCGCGTAACATCGAAGCCGGTGGCGACAGCAACATTACCCTCACCGATAAAGATGATCTCCCGCTCGCGTCTCATCTCACGTTTACGCTGAAGAGCAAAGCGAGCTTCCCGCGCAATGTCCTCGTCGAGGTCGAAACGCTCGACAGCACACTGCACGCGACGCTCTCGCTGGCGCCTTCAGGTGGCCTGCTCCTGCAGGACCCTCATACCGTGGTCGCCACGCTCGATCCGTCGCGCTCCTTCGGTCCGTCCGCCTTCGGCGCTCTCCATGCCCGCATCGTTTTCCCGGCCAAGGGCAACCCCGAAGGCAAGTCCGACAGCGATGCTGACGGCTCCGTGACCAGCGACTGGATTCCGCTCGTTACTCTCGTTCGGCTCCCCGTCCTTACCGGCATCCAGTGTCCAACGGACATGACGCAGAATTGCACCGTTAGCGGTAGCGCATTCTTCCTCGTCGACTCGATCTCGAACGATCCCGCATTTGCGAATCCCGCGCCGGTTCCTGACGGATACACCGGGAACACCATCACCGTTCCTCATCCCACAAACGGCACGACGCTCTTTCTGAAACTCCGCGATCATCCTGTGCCGATCGACTCGGCCACGCTGCCGGTCATCGCGGCTCCTGCGCAGCATCACGCAGCGACACACAAGCCGGCTGCTACACCTGCCGCAGAGAAGGAAGCGAAGCCAACGCCGGCCACACCTCCTGCTACGGCGACCGCCACGAAGTAGCCGCCGGGCTCAGCACTCTGGCCTATCGACCCATTCAATCCTGACGCCTTGAACGGGTCACCTCGCGAAAGATGTGGACCCGCTCCTCGTCCAGTCTCCTCCGAAAAAGCAAGGGGAGGGCCAATGGCCCTCCCCTTACTGCGTTTCTGCCTCTATCTAGTGAGGCGGTTCCGGTCCTAGCCCCAGCTGCACGCGGCTATGCTTGCGGCTGTAGGCGAAGTAAATGATCAAGCCGAGCGCGAGCCACACGAAGAGACGTACCCACGTCTCCCACGGCAGACCCGCCATCAGACCGAACGACACCAGGATGCCGAGGATCGGCGTCACCGGCATCCACGGTGCGCGGAACGGACGCGGCAGCTCCGGCGAGCGCTTACGCAGCACCCACACGCCCGCGCACACGATGATGAACGCCAGCAGTGTGCCGATGGAGCACATCTCACCCAGCTTCGCCAGCGGAATCAGCGACGAGAACGTCGCGACCACAAGACCGACCGTGATCGATGAGATCCAGGGCGTACGGAACTTCGGATGGATCGTCGAGAAGAACGGCGGCAACAGGCCATCCTTCGACATCGAGAAGAACACACGGCTCTGACCGAGCAGCATCACGACCATCGTCGACGACAAACCGCCGAGCGCGCCGATCTTCACCAGCAACGCGCCCCAGCGAACGCCCGTCGCGTCCATACCGACCGCGAGTGCGTCCGGCAGGTTGAGGTACTTGTAGTTGATCAGCGCCGTCAGCACCAGGCCGACGAGGATATACAACACCGTACAGATGATCAGCGATCCGAGGATGCCACGCGGCATGTCCTTCTTCGGATCCTTCGCTTCCTGCGCTGCGGTCGAGACCGCGTCAAAGCCAATGTACGCGAAGAAGATCACACCCGCGCCACGCAGCACGCCCGACCAGCCAAAGTCGCCAAAGTGGCCACGGTTCGGCGGCAGGAACGGATGCCAATTGACCTTCATCATCTCCGGGTGGTGGATCAGCGTGTTGCCGCCAACGACCAGGAAGACCGCGAGCACGAAGAGCTTCACAGCCACGATCACGCTGTTGAAGTTCGCCGACTCCTTCACACCGACCACGAGGATCGATGTCACCAGCATGATGCCGATGAACGCGACCAGGTTGAACACGCCGTGACGCTGCGGCAGCGAATGCCAATCAATGCCCGACTGCTCCAGCTTCGCCTGTACGCGCCCCAGAAACTCCCAGTGGCCCTGGTACAACACGAAGACCGAACCCGGCGTTCCCGCCAGTTCCGGCGGAAGGCGCAGGCCGAAGTCCTGCCCGAGGCTCAGTACATAGCCCGACCAGCCGGAACACACCGTGGCCGCGCCAAACGCGTATTCCAGCACGAGGTCCCAGCCGATGATCCACGCGAACAGTTCGCCGAGCGTCGCATAGCCATAGGTGTAAGCCGAGCCCGCTACAGGGATCATCGCCGAGAACTCTGCGTAGCAGAAGCCCGCGAACACGCATCCGACCGCAGCCAGGATGAACGCGTACACCACGCCCGGTCCTGCATACTGCGCCGCCACCGTTCCGGTCAGCACAAAGATGCCCGTACCGATGATCGCGCCGATACCCAGCGCGATGAGGCTGCCTGAGCCGAGCGACCGCTTCAGCGTGTGCTCACCCGTCTCCTGCGCTTCGCCCATGATGGCGCTTAGCGACTTCACCTTCAGCAAATTCGACATGCGTTTCCTTGAGTCCCTTAAATCTTTGTCTTACGTAAGTTCGGCGCTGGCAGCCGTCTTTCTCTGCCACAAAAAGTAGACCGGCAAACCAAGCAGCACGATCCCCAAACCAGGCCAAGTGTATTGAGGCTTATACCGTAAAAGTACACCACAAATAAACGCCGCCGTCACAATGTAAAGCCCGGGCAGGAGCGGATAACCGAACGCTTTATACGGACGCGGTGCCTCCGGCTGCGTCCGACGCAATCGAAACAGGGCCACAATCGTCAGCACGTAGAACACCAGCACCGCAAAAATCACGTAATCCAGCAGGTTTCCATACTGTCCGCTCAGGCACAGCAGGCACGACCAGCCGCACTGCAGCCAAAGCGCATTCTTCGGCACGCCGGTCTTCGCGTCGAGCTTGCCGGTCGCCTCAAAGAAGAGTTTGTCCTGGCTCATCGCGTAGTAGACGCGCGCCCCCGCCAGCACCATCCCGTTCGCGCAGCCGAAGGTGCTCACCAGGATCGCCGCCGCCATCAGCTTCGAGCCCATCGCGCCAAACGCAACCTGCATCACCGCCGTCGCCACTCGGTCCTGGGGCGCATTGGCGATCGCCACCATCGGCAGCACGCTGAGATACACGAAATTGCATGCGATATAAAGCAACAGGACGACGCCCGTTCCCCCCACCAGCGAGAGCGGCAGATTCCGCTTGGGGTTCGTCATTTCCCCGGCCGTGAAAGTCACGTTATTCCACGCGTCTGACGAGAACAGCGACCCCACCTGCACCACGCCGATCAGCGTGAACACGCTTACCCACGCGAGCCGGCCACCGCCCACCATCAGCAACTGCGGTGTATGCCAGTCCGCATTCACCCAGAAGTTCTTGCCGAAGTTCGCCGCAATCGCCTGCGCATTGCGCGCCAGAAACCCCACCGCGATCACGCCAAGAAGCGCCAGCACCTTGGCGCTCGTGAAGATATTCTGCACTGCCGCGCCCAGCTTCACGCCGCGCGTATTCAGCCACGTCAGAAAGACAACCGTCACCATCGCGACGAGGTTCGCCGTGTTCAGACCAACGTTGCCCTGCCCCATATGCCATATCCAGCGCGACTGACTCACGCTCGGCACAAAGACTCCAAGGAACTTCGCGAACGCCACAGCCACGGCCGCAATCGTCCCGGTCTGGATCACCAGAAACAGCGTCCAGCCATAGAGGAAGCCCCACACCGGCCCCAAACCTTCGCGCAAGTAAACATACTGGCCGCCAGCCTTCGGCATCATCGCCGCCAGTTCGCCGTAGCTCAGCGCGCCGACGATCGTCATGAACGCCGTCACCAGCCAGGCGGCGATCAACAACGCAGGCGAAGCCAGCGTGCGACTCATCTCCGCCGGCACAATGAAGATGCCCGAGCCGATCATCGAGCCCATCACGATAGCCGTGGCCGAAAACAGCCCGAGGCCCTTCACCAGATGCGTTTGCGATTCGTTTGCCGTGGTCACTGCTTCACAACGTAGCATCCCGGCGGCCTCTCCGCACAGCACAACCGCGCTGGACAGCGGCCGACGGCCATGAAAACCTAGCTGAGATGAAACCCATGCCGAAATCCTTCGAAGACTTCCAGCAAAAACGCCTCGAAGTCGATCGCAAACAGGTCAACTCAGGAATCGCCGTGTACATGGCGAAGAATGTGGCGATCCGCGTCGTCTTCGGCGCTGGTTTCCTCTATCTTTTGTCCGTCATGGCCAGCAGGCGCGGCGGCAGTAAGATGGATTTCTTCCAGCTGGGAATTTTTCTCGCGGCATGGCTCGTCGTCAGCCTGCTTTCCACCTATCGCCGCTTCCGCGCTCTTGAGAAACGCGTCGCCGCCGCTCGTTAGCTGCTCAGTCGCGCGATCAACTCCTCCGCAACCTTACCCGGCCTCTCGCCCGGCACGAACAGCGCACTGATCACCGCCACAGAGTCCGCGCCTGCGTCGATCACGCTCCGCGCATTTTCGAGCGTGATCCCGCCAATCGCCACCAGCGGCTTGGACGTCAGTGCACGCGCCTTCCGAACGCCGTCCAACCCGACTACCGGCTCCGCATCGAGCTTCGTAGACGTCGCGAACACCGGCCCGATTGCCACGTAGTCCGCCTCGCCTGCATCGGCAGCTCTCACCTGCTCCCCATCGTGCGTCGAGACGCCCACAAACGCGCCCGACAGCACCTCGCGCACCGCGACCGGCGGCATGTCCTTATGCCCCACGTGAACGCCTGTCCAACCCGCCAGCACCGCAAGGTCGGCACGATCATTCATCACCAGACGGCACTGCGTCCCCGCGAACTCACGCTCCACCTCAGCCGCACGGCGCAGCACATCCTGCGGCGAGCCCTGCTTGTCGCGAAGCTGCACAAGCTCCACACCTGCACGCGCCAACTCGCCCGCTACACAGCTCAGCCGCAACCCACGACGCTCCAGCGTCTCCACATCGAGAATCACGTACAGCTTCGGAAACTTCATCGCTCACTCCTGCGCACGACTCCGGGAAAGGCCGACAGTGTGCGCCTATAACGCCATGCTGCGCAAGAGGCAGCATCCATCAGAAACAAAACCCGGCGCCATGGCCGGGTTCCGCTTGTGAATGTCGATCGATTACTTCCCGAGGAAGCGCTCCATAAACTTCGTATCGAAGTCGCCCTTCTGGAAATCTTCGTCCTGAAAGATGCGCTGGTGCAGCGGGATCGTCGTGAAGATGCCTTCGATCACGAACTGGCTCAACGCACGCTGCGTCTTCGCCATCGCCTCTTCGCGGTCCTTGCCGTGGCAGATCAGCTTGCCGATCATCGAGTCGTAGTACTGCGGCACCACGCCTTCCTGATACTGAGCCGTGTCGATACGCACACCATTACCGCCCGGCACGTTGAACACCGTGATCTTGCCGGGGCTCGGCGTGAACTTCTCCGGATGCTCCGCGTTGATGCGGCATTCGATGGCATGGCCACGAATCTCCGGCACCGAAGGAACGATCTCCGAAAGCTTCTCACCCGCCGCGATGCGCAACTGCGCCTTCACCAGATCGACCCCCGTCACCATCTCGGTCACGCAGTGCTCCACCTGAATACGCGTGTTCATCTCAATGAAGTAGATCTCGCCGTCCTCATCCATCAGGAACTCGATCGTACCCGCGTTCCAGTAGCCGATGTCCTTCAACGACTTCTCAATCGTGTCGCCCAGCTTCTTGCGCAGCTCGGGCGTTACCTGCAACGACGGAGCCTCTTCGATCAGCTTCTGATGACGACGCTGAATCGAGCACTCACGCTCGCCCAGGCTCATCACATTGCCGTGCTCGTCGGCCAACACTTGAAACTCAATGTGGCGCGGGCGCTCGATGAACTTCTCCATGTACAGGTCGCCGTTCGAGAACGCGTTTAGCGCTTCGGTCGAGGCAGCGTTGTACAGGTCAGGCAGCTCTTCCGGCGTGCGCACGATACGCATACCGCGTCCGCCGCCACCAGCCACCGCCTTCAGAATCACCGGATACTTAATCGACTTCGCCGTCTTCAGCGCATCGTCGACATCCGTGAGGATGCCATCGGAACCCGGCAGGATCGGCACACCAGCCGCCTTCATCGTCGAGCGCGCCGTCGACTTCTCACCCATCATGCGTGTCACTTCAGGACGCGGCCCGATGAACTTGATGTTCGACACACGGCACACTTCGGCGAAGTTCGCGTTCTCGCTCAGCAGGCCATAGCCCGGGTGAATCGCCTCAGCGCCGGTGATCTCCGCGGCCGAGATGATCGCCGGCACATTGAGATAGCTCTCCGACGACTTCGCCGGCCCGATGCAGATCGCCTCATCGGCAAACTTCACATGAAGGCTATTGCGATCCGCCTCCGAATACACCGCGACCGTGCGAATGCCCATCTCCTTGCACGCCGAAATCACGCGCAGAGCGATCTCACCACGGTTAGCAATCAAAACCTTACGAAACATCAAATCCGTCCTTAGCTAGGGAGTGCGGCCTTATCTTCATGCTGCGCTTTCATCCAACGCATTTCACGCCATACTGCCGACAAACTCGCGAAAAGAATGAACGCCAACAAAAGTGCAGGTTTCCAAAACTCCCAACCAATACTGCGCCAGTGGTGCGCTAAATCAATCACGAATGAGAGTGGGAGGAAGCTGAAGATAATGATCGTCAGCTTTGGATCGTGCTTCTGTTCATCACAGAGCTTTATCAGTCTGTCGAGAAGACTCGCCATACTTCCTCCGGTACTGAGACTACTTGATCGCAAACAACGGCTGACCGTACTCCACCGGCTGACCGCTCTCGACGAAAATCTTCACAATCTCGCCCGCGCCATCCGATTCAATCTCGTTCATCAGCTTCATCGCTTCCACGATGCAAAGCACCTTGCCGGTCGATACCTTGTCACCCAGCTTCACGAACGTGTCAGCGTCCGGCGAAGGCGCCGCATAGAACGTGCCCACGATCGGTGACTTCACGATGTGCGCACCAGCGAGGTCATCTGCTGCCGGTGCAGCAGCTGCGGGAGCGCTTGCCGCCGGTGCCGCTACAGGAGCAGCAGCCACTGGAGCCGCCGCCATTGCTGCAGGAGCCGCGTACGTGATCTGGGCCGCAGGCTGGACGATCGCGCTCGCAAACTTCAGCGCAATCTTTACCTCTTCGCGCTCCAGCTCAAACTCCGCGATCTCGTTGGCCTTCAGGAACTCCACCAACTCGCGCAAATCCTTCAAATCCTGTGCAGATGCCATCTTCTTCCTTTGTCCTTTTCGCAAACATGCGTACTTCGAGAAACTGTCCTGCTTAGTGTAACTTCCCTACCGCTGAGTCCAAACCTTCGGGCTGCCAGAAGTGATGACCTCGCATCCATCGTGGTTCACCACCACCGTATCTTCGATGCGCATTCCGAACTCGCCGGGTAGATAAACGCCCGGCTCGATCGTAATCACCATACCCTCGACGAGCTGCTGTTTCTGGTGAGCCGCCACGCGGGGGCCTTCGTGGATCTCCAGCCCTACGCCATGCCCGGTGGAATGCGTGAACCATTTGTCGAGCTTCGCCTTGCGCAACACGCTGCGCGCAGCCTCATCAATCTCGCCGCAAGTCACGCCCGCGCGTACCGCATTGACCGCCGCAACCTGCGCTTCCAGCACGGAATCATACACTTCGCGCTCACGCCTGGAAGCCTTGCCACGAAACACAGTTCGCGTCATGTCCGAGCAGTAGCCGTCGAGCACCACACCGAAATCCACGGTCACAAATCCACGCTTCGGCAGCTTCGCCGCGCTCGCCCGGCCATGCGGCAGCGCCGACCGCTCGCCCCCAGCAACGATCGTGTCAAAGCTCATCGCCTCGGCCCCGCCGCGCTTGGCCGCAGCCTCCAGCCGCAGAGCAAACTCCGCCTCAGACTCCGCGCCCGTCAGCAGCGCCTCAAGGTTCTCGTTGAATACCTTGCAGCCGAGCGCCGCGGCTGAGCGCATCTTCGCAATCTCGTCGGCGTCCTTCACCTCGCGCAGCTTGGCGACGAACTCGGCCTTCGCGACGAAAAATCCGCGACGAACCTCCGCAGGTACGGCTTTGCGGAATGTTTCAAACTCCGCCACAGAGGTCTGCGCCGCATCGAAGCCGACCTTCCGCGCCGCGCGTTCAGTCAACCACCTTGTCGCGAGCAAACCGGGAGAGCCTTTGCCGATCACCACACGCATTCCAGCAGCTTCGGCCTTGGCCTGCGTCGTATAACGGCCATCGGTAAACAGCACCGCTGGCGAGCCTTTGCGCAGCGCCACGGCTCCGCTCGAGCCCGTGAATCCGCTCAGCCAACGTACGTCCGCTCCATGCGTCACGAGCAGCCCATCAAGCCCCTCAAAGGCAGCGGTCGCTAACGCGCGCTTTCGTCTTTCGGCAAATCGCATCCCGGTCATTCTACGCAGGCTGCTTGTTGGATTTCCGCAACACGTACCAGAACCCACCACTCCCGCTGGAATGATTCGCACAACGACCGGTATCATGACCTATGGGCATCGAAAGCACCCCCCGTGAGACGCTGACCACGACGCGCCCCCAGGACCGCATCCACCTTGCGCCGGCGCCCAGTGGCCGTGCACCCTCGTATACGCGCCGCGCGTTCCTGACGACCGCCGGGCTCGCCGCTGCAGGACTCGCCACCTACTCGAATACGTTGGCGCGACACGAGCTGGTGCACTCCAAAATCACGCTGCCCATCCGCAACCTGCCGGACGCCTTCGTCGGCTTCCGCATGGTGCAGATCTCGGACCTCCATCTGCACGGCTTCACCGAGTCCTGGTTCCTTGAACAGGTCATCGGACAGGTGAATGCGATGGATCCAGAGGTGGTGCTGATCACCGGGGACTTCGTCAGCCGCGGCGGATCGCAGCGCAAAATCACTCAGGCTGCCGGTGAATGCGCGGAGATCCTCAGCCAGCTCAAGGCTCCGCAACGTTTCGGCATTCTCGGTAACCATGACGTCGCCGTCGGCGCGAACCGCGTCATCGAGCCGCTGGAAGCCCACCGGACGCCTGTCCTCGTAGACAGCTTCTTCGCTCTCGAGCGCGGCTCCGACCTGTTGTGGCTCGCTGGCGCGGACGATGCCAGCATCCGCCTTCCCGACCTCGATATGTCGATTCCGCTGTACCCGAAGGCTCCCGTGATCCTGCTCGCGCACGAGCCCGATTTCGTGGATCACGTGGTGAAGCATCCCCGCTTCCCACTCATCGACGCCATGCTCTCCGGCCACACGCATGGAGGGCAGATCCGACTGCCAGGCGTCGGCCCTCTCGTACTGCCTCCGCTCGGCAAGCATTACGTTCAGGGTGCCTTCCAGTTCGAGCACATGAAGCTCTACGTGAATCGTGGCGTCGGTACCGTCGGCGTTCCGTTCCGCTTCAACTGCCCGGCGGAAATCACCGAAATCACGCTACAACGCGCATAGTTACAGCGATTTACCGCCATAACTTCGACAAAAAAATGGCAGGCACGCAATTCCACCCGTGCCTGCCGTTTTTTGACCTGAACTGCTCTTAACGCGCTCTGCCCATCGGCTTCTTCTGCGTGGCATCCACCGCATCTTCCAAGGCGACCGAAGGCGTTACGCCGCTCTTCTCATCCATCCACGAATCGAGCAGGCTCTTGCGGAAACGCCAACGGTTGCCGAGCTTGAACGCAGGCACAAATCCTTCACTGGCATAGCGATACAGCGTGTCGCTGCTGATGCCGAGATACTCCGCGGCCTGGCGGATATCCATGACTTCACGAACCGCAACCTGTCCCAGCGTGTTAGCAGTCATCGTATCTTTCTCCTCAGGCGAGTCTTCCGGTTTTTCCGGCGGTTGTGTCCTTTTGTACCGGCTTTTCCACAGCCCTGCAAGCCTTTTCTCACGGCCACGCCTTACTTTCCTGCGCCGTGCTTGCTGAGTAAATCCCTGCTGTTGTACAACTTGCCACGAATCATTGACGCAACACATGCATCAGGAAGAACTCGAAGTTAGGACGCGCAAACCACTGATTCTAATACTGCTTCCACCACAACTCGCGAGAGGGGTTCTCGGCGTCAAAGTCGGTAGGCACGCCAGGCTTCGGTAACCAGAGACGCAGATCCTTTCCATCCTCAAGTGACAATAATTCCTCGATCGGCTGACGCCACGCGTGGAGTGCGAGGTTGAAGAGCCCCCAATGAATTGGAAACAGTACGCCGCACTTCGCGGAGCCACCCATGTCAGCGAATGCCTTGGCCGCGTTGTCGGGACCAAGGTGGATCGCCGACCAAAGCGGATGGAAGGCGCCAATCTCCAGCATGACCAAATCAAAGCGATCGTACTGCGCGCCGATCTCCGCAAAACCGTCCCAATAGCCGGAGTCCGCACCGAAGTAGACGCGGTGCTTCTCTCCCTCCAGCACAAACGATCCCCAAAGCGTCTTGAAGCGATCCCCCAGGCCGCGACCGGAGAAATGGCGTGCAGGCCACGAGGTGACGCGGAGTTTGTGCTCTCCATGCCCAAGCTCTACAGTCTCGGTCCAGTTCAGCGCGGTGATGCGCTCGGTCGGCACGCCGAGCTTCTGCAGGCGTTGGTCCACGCCGAGTGACGTGACCCAGCGCGCGCCGAGGGTTTGTGGCAGCTCGTTCAAACGCTTCAGGGTCTTCGCGCCGAAGTGGTCGTAGTGATCATGCGAGACGAGCACGACGTCGAGTGGCGGCAGGTCTTCCAGTCGCATCGTCGGCGCAAAGAAGCGCTTCGGGCCGAAGACGCCGAATGGGCCAGCGCCCTTCTCCCAGATCGGGTCCATCAGGACGCGAAAGCCGTCGATCTCGAGCAGCACGGAAGAATGTCCGAACCACGTCAGACGCATGCCGGTGTGCGGCTCGCTCGCGTAGATAAGGCTGTCGGTGTGGAAAGGGCCAATCGCGTTGCGCGGTGTGCTCTCTTCGCGGTTCTTCAGGTACAGCGGCAACACCTTGAAGGCCATACTGAACCCGGCCATCACCGTGGGTGCTGGGTTCTGAAACTTGCCTTCAATCTTTTTCGCGCGCAACAAAAGGGACATGCGCTTTGGATGCGGCGCATGTCCTGTTTGATGCGATTGATATCTTTCCGTCGTTACGGAATGAAGTACATCGGGTTTGGCAGCTTCACGCTCACCGTCGCCTGCGGGGCGCCAAGCAGGTCGCTCCACTGGTCGCCGATGCTCATCACGATGCGATAGCCTTGCGCGATGATCTTCTCGCGCATCGCGGACTTGTAGGCGATCGTCTTGCCATGCAGCATGTCTGCAGGACGCAGGTACAGTCCACCGTAGCCGTCGAATCCGGCCAGCTTCAGGTTGTGCGCCGTCTGTGCGGTCTGGTCGACCGTCTTACCAGGCTCGGTCGCACCGTCGCGCCCGGTGATGAAGAAGACCGTCACGCCGAGATGCCTGGCTTCGTCGAAGAGCCTCTTTGCTCCCGGGATTGCGACGCTCGCTTCCTCGCTCACCACCCACGCATTGAAGGCCTTGCCGTCGTAGTGGAAGTCTTCACGGCGCATCTCGCAATAGCCGCTCAGCGTGGTCTCGTCGATGTCCATGACGACGGCGAGCTTCTCCCCCTTCTTCGCCTGCTTGACCTGGTCCGCCAAAGTAGATTCGGCGCGTCGATACTGTGCGTCCAGATCGGACCAGTAGCATCCCCGCGTACCGACGCAGTCGGTGTACTCGCGCATGGCGTCGTAGCTGAACTGCAGGTTCTGCACCGGTTCGTCGAACGACAGCACGGTCATTCCGGCAGGTTGAACACCCTCGCCGATACCTTGCTCGCCATGTGCGGCGGCGATCTTCGCGGGGTCGGCGGGAGTCGCGGGCAGCGTCAGTGCGCCTGATTTGTCGCGGAGCTTGCAGGTGGTCGGTGGGCCGTAGTGATCTGTCGGAACAACAATTTGCTGTGCCTGCATCACGGTCGCCGTGGTCATCACCGCGACGGCCCACCATCCTGCTTTAGTCCGCATACATCTCCTCGATCTTGTCTTTGTACTTCTCGTTGATTACGCGCCGCTTGAGCTTCATGCTGGGCGTCAATTCGCCTGACTCCACGGTCCACTCTTCGGGCACGACAGAAACTTTCTTGATTGTCTCAAAGTGTGCCAGCGAACCGTTGGCCTTCTCAACGATGGCCTCGTAGACCTTCTGCACCTTCGGGTCTGTGACCAGCTTCTCCGGCTCCGTCGCCTGTACGCCGTTCTTCGATGCCCAGGATTTCAGCGCCTGCAGGTTCGGTGAAACGATCACCGCGACAAACTTACGATTATCGCCGATGAGCGCCACCTGCCCCACGAGCGCGTCTACCTTGAGCTTGCTTTCGATCGGCTGCGGCGCGATGTACTTGCCGCCCGAAGTCTTCATCAACTCCTTCTTGCGATCCGTGATCGAGAGGAAGTTTTCTTCGATCTTGCCGATGTCGCCGGTCTTGAACCAGCCGTCCTCGGTGAACTCCTTCTTCGTCGCCTCTTCCTTCTGCCAGTAGCCCGCGAAGACCGCGTCGCCGCGCACTTCGATCTCCCCATCGGCGGCGGTGCGGGCCTCGAAGTTCTTGATGATCTCGCCAACGGAGCCAATGCGGCACGCGTCGAAAGTGTTGCGCGAAACCACCGGCGAGGTCTCCGTCAGACCATACCCCTCGAAGACGCGAATGCCAACGTCGAGGAACCAGTCTGTAGTTTCCTTGCCCAGTGGAGCGCCGCCCGACACATAGAAGCGCACCTTACCACCAAACGCTTCGCGAATCTTCGAGTACACCAGCTTGTCGGCGATCGAGAAGAGCAAGCCGCTCGGCTTCTTGCCGGCCGCGACCTCGTCGCGATGCTTCGCACCCACGCCGAGAGCCCAGCCAAAGATGGCCTTCTTGAGTCCCGTGCTCTTACCTTCGACGCCCTGGCGCACCTTCTCGAAGACGCGCGGCACGGCGAGGAAGATGGTCGGATGTACGCTCTTCATCGCCGGCGCAAGATCGTTGAAGCTGGGCAGATAAGCCAGCGTCGCGTGGTTCGCATAGAGCGCGTAATCAAGATGGCGCGCCAAAGCGTGGCTCAACGGCAGGAACGAAATGCAGGAGTCGTTCTCCGTGATGTAGAGGCCGTCGGTCGAGTAGCGCAGGTTCGACGCGAGGTTCTTATG
This sequence comes from Granulicella cerasi, assembly GCF_025685575.1. NCBI lineage: Bacteria > Pseudomonadati > Acidobacteriota > Terriglobia > Terriglobales > Acidobacteriaceae > Granulicella > Granulicella cerasi. Next base: position 140,696 of record NZ_JAGSYD010000004.1, on the reverse strand, counting down.
CGTCAGCATCACGCCCTTGGGGTCGCCGGTCGTACCGCTGGTGTAGACGATCGTCGCCAGATCCTCGGGCTTCGCCTCGAGCAACTTGGCCCGCAACGAGTTGTCGAACTCTTCGAGCGAAGTTGCATCCTTGAGGACTTCGCTAAAGCTCTCTGCATTCGCAAAGGAGCCTTCATCGAAGACCGCTACGTGCTCCAGCGCGGGCAACTCGCCCGCCTGCGTCAGCTTTTCGTACTGCTCTTTGCCTTCGAGGAAGATCGCCTTGGCGCCGGAGTCGCGCAGGATGAAGCCCATCTGCTCGGGCGTCAGCGTCTGATACAGCGGCACGTCCGCCGCGCCGTGCGCAAGCACAGCAAAGTCCACCACCGGCCATTCCCAACGGTTGTTGCTGACCAGCGCTACGCGGTCGCCGCGCTGAATACCCCATCGTTCGAGCGTCTGCATCACGGCGCGCACGCGGCCCACCATTGTCTTCGCCGAAATAGGCTCCCATCCGCCGGAAACCTGCTTCATCGCCACGGTATCCGTACCGCGGGCAGCAACCTTCGCAAAGACATCGTTCACAGTGTTGAGTTCAAGCATCGTTTGGGACTCCCTCATCAGCAAGCAGACGCACGAAGGCGGCTGCGTTTACCGAGAAACATCCTCATTCAGATGCCGGGTAATGCGCAACCGCCGTATGTGCTTCGACTTATGCGTTGTTTATTTGGAAGGTGCCGCAGGTGCCTTGGCGATCTTCGGGAAGTAGCCCGCGCGTGTACGCACCGTCAGGTTGCGGAAACCCTTCTCCTTCGCCTCGACGTGCACCTGGCGGTAGCCGCCGTTCTGCGGCGGGTTCGTGGAGCGATAGCTGATCGTGTACTGCGTACGAATATCCGCCGCTACGTCCTTCGCGATGTCGTCCACTTCCTTCAGCGACTTCGGAAAGTACGCTGCGCCGCCGGTCTGGTTCGCAAGCTCCGTCAACACCTGCCGCGAATGCTTCGCTTCGCTATGGGAGACATCATCACCAAAGAGCAAACCGATGCAATAAATGACCGGGCCATCGAGGTTCTGCACACGGCGGATCGCCGCTTCCAGCGTGGCGTTCGTCGAGGCATTGTCATCGCCGTCAGTCACGATCAGCAGAACCTGCTTGCTGTTCTTCGCCGACTTCGCCAGATGGTCCGCCGAAGCGACCACAGCGTCATAAAGCGCCGTACCGCCGCTGGACTTCACATACGCGAGCCCCTTCTGCAGTTGAGCGACGTTGCTCGTGAAGTCCTGATCAAGATAAGGCTCCGACGAGAAATCCACGAGGAAAGCTTCATCCTGCGGATTGGACAGCCGGACGAGATCGATCGACGCCGCATCCACAGCGGCGCGTTTGTCGTACATCGAACCAGAGCTGTCGATGACGATACCCAGCGATACCGGCAAATCCTCATGGCGGAATCCGAGGATGTTCTGCTGCACACCATCTTCGTAGACCTGAAAGGCCGACTTCGGCAACGAATCCACAGGTACACCGCGGGAGTCAACGACCGATGCATTGAGACGTACTTCGTACGCGCCTGTACGCAGCGTGAATTCGCCGTTTTCTTCGGTGATCTGTCCCACACTGGAGCTCGGGGCCTGCGTTTGCTGCGGCGTGGCCGTCACGATCTTCTTGTCCGGGTCGGCGGACGGAACGGGGTCACTATCGTGCGTGAGATCGGGGCTCTTCGTCGCGGGAGTCGTTTGCTGAGCACGCACCGGCGTCGCCGCACCCAGCGGCAAAAGAACAGCAAGAACACTTCCCCACACCTGGCTCTTCAAAAGACCCATACTCTCCCTCGCGGACCGCACATCGTTCGGCGGTCGCATCCGTCCAATCTACGCCATCGGGAGCATACTCTGCCCCAGCGCCCCACATCCAGCGCGCCACATACTGAGACGCGCATTGCCCGCCAGAGGCTTCCCGGGCCATTTACTTCTTCGTGACCTTTCAGCGGCTCGTAAGTCGATACAATGGAGACACTCATGGCTCGTCTGTATCCTTTCCGCGCCCTTCGTTACGACACCACCCGCGTCAACATGGCTGATGTGGTTACTCAGCCTTACGACAAGATCTCGCCCGCGATGCAGGATGCCTACTACGCGGCCAGCCCTTACAACCTCATCCGCGTCATTCTCGGCAAGAAGAAGTCCACCGATGACGAGATCGAGAACGTCTACAGCCGCGCAGCCGCAACGCTCAAAGCCTGGCGCGAAGAAGAGATTCTGAAGCCGGAAGCCGAGCCCGCGCTGTACGGCTACTCGCAGACCTACACCGTCCCCGGCACGGAAGAAGTTCGCGAGCGCCGCGGTTTCATCGGCCTCGGCCACCTGCACGACTATGCCGACAAGGTCGTCTATCGTCACGAGCAGACCTTCCCCAAGCACAAGTCGGATCGCCTCTCGCTCTTCAAGGCAACGCGCGCATATTGCGAGCAGATTTACATGCTCTACTCGGACCCGACCTTCACGGCGGAAGAGTTGATCTTCGGCTCGAAGGCCGGCGGGGCCACCAAGGCTGCGGACCTCGAGATCACTGACGAGTACAACGTAGTGCACCGCGTCTGGAAGCTGGCCGACCCTGCGCTGATCCAGCAGGTGCTCGCCGCGATGGACGACAAGTGGCTGCTGATCGCTGACGGTCACCATCGCTACGAGACCTCGACGACCTACATGCAGGAGCGCGCCGCAGAACTCGGCATCGACCCGAAGTCGGCTCAGCCGAAGCTCGACGAGAACGGCCTGCCCGTTCCCGCATTCCCTGAAGCCGCGATGATGATGACCTTCGTCAACGCCGACGCGCCCGGCATCACGATCCTGCCGACGCATCGCGTTGTCTTCGGCCTCAATGACTTCAACGGCCGAGCGTTTGCCGAGAAGGCTTCGACGTACTTCGACGTCGAGGAAATCCCGAACACGACCGACGGCCACTACCCCGGCGCACCGACGCTGCTTGCAAAGCTTGCTGGCAAGCCAGGCGTGGCCTTCGTCGCTGCGACGCGCGAGGGTGACTTCCTGCTTACGCCGAAGGCTGATGCGATCGCTCCGCTGCTGGCAAAGCTTTCACCACGCCAGGCTGCGCTCGACGTCACGCAGCTTCACAAGGTTGTGCTCGAGAATATGCTCGGCCTTAGCGAAGAGACGGTCCGCGCCGGCTCGAACGTACGCTACGTCCGTGAAGCTACCGAAGCCCTGCAGCAGGTGGGCAGCGGCAATGCTGATGTCGCCTTCCTCATCAAGCCCGTTACGCTCGAGCAGATGAAGGACATCTCGCTGAACCTCGAAGTGATGCCGCAGAAGTCCACCGACTTCTATCCGAAGCTGCTCTCGGGTCTGGCGATGTATACGCTGGACTAGTCAGCAGTCGTTACTGTGCAATGCGAAGGGCCTGAACTTCTGTTCAGGCCCTTCGTATTGCGTACTCTTCACTTACCTACTCCACGGGCAGCTTCGCCTTATAACCATCGCGCGCCACGACGGAGTACTTCAACTGTCGGCCCTTCTCGTCCTGCATCTTCAACGGACGCCCTTCCTTGTCCACCAGCAGGACCTTCACCTTGCGATAGCTGCCGTCGTTCTTCGTGTTTGTCGGTCGATAGGTCAGCACATACTGATTCCGGATCGACTCATTGATCTGTGACATGATGTCGGGCAGCTCGCCCTGGAAGATCGGCTTGAATGCCAGACCGCCGGTCATCTCCGAGATTGCGCGCATCTGGTTGTCGGCCTGCAGGTACGACATGCGCGTCATCGGTCCAAGCTGCCCGCGCGCATCCGCGAGTGTTAACAGCAACTGCCCAGTGCTGATCGTAAAGATCGTCACATTCGGCGTCGCTTTCACCTTCGCCAGCATCTTGTCCAGCGTCAGCTTCGACATCGAATCGATGCCCGAACCTACGAGGATGATGTATTTGCGACCCTCGATGCGCGTGAGGCGATCGAGCGTTTCATAGAGCGCGTCGAAGGTGTTCGTCTCGCGAAACCCCGGAATCGTCAGGCTGTTCAGCGCCTCATCCACGGTCTCTTTGTTGTTCGTGAAGTCCGTCAGGATATGCGTGCGCATATCGAAGGTTTCTACCGCGATGTAGTCATCCGGCTGGATGGTGCGGAAGAAGCTGTCGGCCGTGTTGCGCATGTCCTGCAAGAACGGCCAGGAGGTCGAGGCGAACTCCAGCAGCATTACCGCCGTGATCGGGGCCTTCGACGTGCGCACCGAAGTGACATTCTGCTCCACGCCGTCTTCGAGCACGAGGAAGTTCTCGGGCTTCAGGCCCGGGACAAACTGGTGGGTCTTATCGAGCAGCACGTTCACGTCGAGGCTCACGATCGGCACATCGACACGCATCGAAAAAATCTGCCCGTTCGGGTTCTGCGTCGGAGCCTCGGCGGGCGCAGCAGGCTGTTGCTGCTGCTTCTGCTCGTCGGTCTTCTTCTGCAGAACGATGCCGTCGTTGCTCTGCACCGGGCCGGAGTCATCGCTGGCGGGTGGCGGAGTCTTCTTCTGCGGATCCGCAGGCTCCTGCGCACGCGCCACTCCGCCCATCATCGCCAAACCCAGAAGCGCTGCCGAAAGCCCTCGCGACAAACCCATGCCCGTACACACCTCGCCTTACCAGCTTAGACGGCAGAACCGTTCTGCTCGCAGTACACCACTAAAAAACGAAAATGCCCCGGCAGACCGGAGCAATTTGCGCCTCCTATCAAGAGACGAACGGTGGGGGAACGTCCCGACCAGAGGCGCAGCCGAATTATGTCACTCACGTTTGAGCCGCGCAAGCGTGCATCTTTCAGGCGTTCCACAAGCAGCGTGGCCGCCGCGTATCCTAGAAACTCATCGTGCGCTTCGAACTCTTCATCGCCGCTCGTTATCTCCGCGCCCGCCGCCGCCAGCGCGTGGTCGGCCTCGTCACGGGGCTGTCCGTCATTGGCATCGCCGCAGGTGTGGCCTCGCTGATCATCGCGCTTGCCATCACCAACGGCATGCGCCGCGACCTCCAGGACCGCCTCGTCGGCGCCACCGCGCACATCCAGATGATGCGCTCGGCCGGTGACGGCATTCGCGACTGGCGTCCGCTGCTCGATCGCCTCCAGCACGTCGACCACGTGACCGCGATCGCTCCCGGACTTTACGGCCAGGTCCTCATCAGCCGCGGCGCGCGCTCAGGCGGAGCACTCATCCAAGGCATCATTCCGGCGAACGAGCGCACCGTCGGGACGCTGCTTAGCTCGATGACAAAAGGCTCCGCCGCAGAGCTTGAACCGCAGGCGACCACCGGCACCGTGATCGCAACACCGCCGCTGGTGCTGGGCCACGACCTCGCCGATACGCTCGGTGCGCAGGTCGGCGACACCGTCCTCGTCACCAGCCCGCAAGGTGAGTTGACGCCGCTGGGCCTTGTGCCGCGCTACCAAAAGTTCACCGTCGTCGGCATTTTCACGTCGGGCTTCTACCAGTACGACAACGCCTACGCGCTCATGCGCCTCACCGACGCACAGCGACTCTTCTCCGAGCCAGACCTCATCAGCGTGATCAACATCAAGCTCGATGACCTCTACCGCGCGCCTCAGGTGGCCCGCGCGCTCGAGCAATCCGCCGGCCCGGGCTTCCAGGCCATTACGTGGATGGAGCAGAACCGCGAGCTCTTCCGCGCACTCAAGCTCGAACAGTACGTCACTTTCATCGTGCTCGCGCTCATCGTCGTGATCGCTGCGCTGAACATTCTCATCGCGCTGACGATGATGGTGATGGAGAAGACCCGCGACATCGCTGTGATGATGAGCTTCGGCGTGTCCCCTGCGCAGGTGCGCCGCATCTTCCTCTGGCAAGGGCTGCTCATCTCCGCGGTCGGCACGGTGATGGGCACAGTCGTCGGCTACATCGCCTCGATCGCCGGTTCACACTTCCGCATCTCACTCGACGCCAGTGTCTACTCGATCGGCTACCTGCCCTTCGCGCCGCGTGTCGTCGATGCGGTGATCGTGGGCAGCGTCTCGCTTGGCATTTCCCTGCTGGCTACGCTCTACCCCTCGCGCAACGCGGCAAGCATCCTGCCTGCCGAGGCTCTACGCTACGAGTAGCTACTGAGCCGCCAGCTTCGTCGGATGCGCGTACATCAATACTTTCGCAGGCCACGCGCCGGGGTGAGATTTGAAGCTCTTCACAGCATTGCCGTCAGCGAAGTTCGTCTGCCCAGCCTGTATCGTCTCCGGACCATCGGCGGCTAGTTGCTCATCCGTTTTCACCGCCGGGCGCACGATCGCGATATGCCCATGCTTGCCAGCCTCGGTCGCGACGTAATCCAGCACGACTAACTCGCCGCGGTTTGCGCGCTCCTGCGCTTCCTTTGCGGTGACCACCTTCACCCACCCCTTCGCTGCGGCATCGTCGGTTGTGAACCACTTGCCCTGCGCGCTCGCGAGATACAGTTCGCCATGGTCGGGCGGTCGCAACATGTACACATCGAGCTTCATACCTGCCGACGCTGCAAACGCCGAGCAATGCGTATGCGGCTTGCCGTCGGTCAGCATTTCACTCGTCGGGTCGCCACTCTTCCACTCAACATGCCGGTCGGCGAGCCAATGATGCTCGACGTCCATGCTGTCCAACGCATGAATCAACTGCCAGCCAGCGTCCGTGATCGGCCCACAGCAACCGGTCTTCGTCGCGTCGATCGCATTCGCCGCCTGGCCGACTCTTTCCACGGGAGCAGGATGCAGCTTGAGCGCTGTTTCATCGACGGGATGCGCCATAACGCTTCCGCCTGGATCCACAGGGACTAAAGCCGCGGGGACGATCTGCGCCTTGCCGAAGTCTCCACGCGACAGCCGCGTTTCATGCGCGTAGACGACTAACCCATGCGGCCACGCGCCGGTGTGCCTGGCGAAGCTCCGCACGGTGTTGCCATCGCGGAAGTTCGTCGCACCTGCCTGCGTCGTCTCCGGGCCTTCTTCCTTCAATTGCGCGAATGTCTTCATGGCAGGACGCACAATCGCGATATGCCCTGGCGCGTGGTGATTCGGGTTGATGTAGTCGACCACGACAAGCTGTCCCTGGTTCGCAAACCGCTGCGCATCATCCCAGGTACTCACGCGCTTCCAGCCGTCGCGTCGCCCTGCAGCGGAGCCAAACCAGCGGCCTTGCGCGCTTGCCAGCAGCGACTGGCTGTGGTCGGGCGGACGCAGCATATAGACATCGAGCCGATCGCCGACAGCCGCCGCAAATGCCGAGCAGTGCGTGCTGTGATTGCCGTGGGAAACTCCGTCAGGCCAACCGGTCTTCCAGTTCACGTGCATGTGCTGCGGCCACAGCCGCTCTACATCCATCGCGTCGAGCACCTGCAGCAACTGCTGCCCGCCGGGCGTGATCGGCCCGCAGCAATCCTTCGCAAGGAAGCGGTCCATCTCCGACGCCATCACCGTCGGCTTGTCGTCGATCTTCTCTTCGGGTGCGTTCTCCTGCGCGAACGCGGTTCTGCTCACTCCGAGCATCAACACGAAGACCACAGTACAAACAACATTGCGGAACATGCACTCATCTTATTAGGGGAGAAAGGCCCGGAGGAGAGTGGCCAGCACCGCTGAGAGGATTTTGCCGAATGCCCGAACGCCTCCGCTACACCGAGATTGCCCCCGAGGGCGTAGCCGCACTCCGTGGTTTCGGTCACTACCTCAACATCGCCACCACGCTCGACCCGGTGCTGAAGGCGCTTATCGAGCTCCGCGTTTCGCAAATCAACGGCTGCGAGTTCTGCACGGAAGCGCATAAGCATGAGTTACAGAAGCATCATGAGCCTGACTCGCGCATCGATTCCGTCGCTGTATGGGCAACGAGCGACGCGTTCACGCCGCGTGAGAAAGCGGCCTTCGCCTGGGCTGAAACGCTGACGCGCCTGCCCGACGGCAACAACGCCAGCGACGCGGAGTACGAAGCCATCCGGGAGTTCTTCGACGGCAAAGACCTCGTCGACCTCACGCTCGCCATCGCCAACATCAACGTGTGGAACCGTCTCGGCCTGGCGTTCCGCCCGCAGTGGGATCCGAAGAAGGCCTCCAAGCCGAAGGACGGCGAGATGCGCGATGCGGTCGACGACGACGGCGGCAAGGTCGCCGAAGACTAGATCGTGTAGCCTCAACCTGATGCCACCGCTACTCCAAGCCGAAGGCCTGACGCAACGCTTTGCCTCTCCCGGCGCGAACACCGCCGCGCTCGAACTCTTTCGCCAGCTTTCGCTGACGGTGGAGGAAGGCGAAATGGTCTCAGTCGTCGGTGAATCGGGCGCCGGCAAGAGTTCCCTGCTGCACCTGCTCGCCGCGCTCGAAAAGCCCAGCGAAGGCAGCATCCTCATCGGCGGCCGTGATATCACGCAGCTATCGGCGGCCGCGTCTTCTGCGTTTCGCAACACAGAGATCGGCTACGTCTGGCAGTTTCACTATCTGCTGCCGGAGTTTTCCGCGCTCGAAAACATTGCACTCCCGCTGCTCGCACGTGGTGTCGCCCAGAAAGAAGCCACTAGCCGCGCCAAAGAATGGCTCGCACGCGTCGGCCTCGCAGACCGTGCGGCACACCGCTCCGGAGAACTCTCCGGCGGCGAGCAACAACGCATCTCCATCGCCCGCGCGCTTGTCACCGAACCCAAGCTGCTGCTCGCCGATGAGCCCACCGGCGACCTCGACAACACTACCGCTGAGAGCGTCTTCACTCTGCTCCAGGAGCTTCACCGAGAGCGCCGCCTGACCAGCGTCCTGGTGACGCATAACCTCGACTTTGCCGCGCGCTGCGATCGCTCACTGCGTCTCGTACGCGGCCAACTCGTGGCGGCGGGCTAGCTACTTCTTCTCGCGGTGCGGGCAATGCTCGTTGTTGATGCATGACTCCGGCAGGCGCAGACGCTCCACCGGTTTGCCGCCAACCAGGTGCTGCTCGACGATCTCGACAAGGTCTTTCTTGCCCACAAAGCCGTACCACACGGCCTCCGGGTAGACGACCACGACCGGCGCATGCTCGCACTGGTCGAGGCATCCGGTCTCCTGCACGCGGACACGACCTTTCAGGCCCGCCTTTTTCGCAGCGTCTTTCAGCAGTCCCTTGAAAGCCTTGCTCTTCTCATGCCCGCAGCTCGGGCGCGAGGCATCCGGACCGCGTTCGTTCGTGCAAATGAATACGTGATGGTCGTAATTCGGCATGTTTGCTTGGATGCCCGGAATCGCACATCCGCTTCTGTGAGAATGTTGTAGATATGCTTCTTGATGATCTCTTGACCGTGAAAGACGACATGGTGGCCTTCATCGCCGGCCACGGTCTTCGCACCATGACCGCCTTCGTCCCCGAAGAGCTCGCCGCTGTCCTGTTTGAAGACGACGACCCCGAAAGCTGGAAGGACTTCGTCGAGCACGCCAAGTCGGCCAACGTTCCGTTCGTGACGATGAGCGAAGTCGTGCTCGAGCCTGAAGACGTCGCCACGTTGCTCGAACAGGTGCGCGACCAGCACTACCCGGACCATGAGGCCCACGAGCTTGAGGAGGCGCAGTCGCTCACCCAGCACGTCGGCAAGATCGGCTACCTGCAGCTCGGCTTCTCCGCTGGCGGCGTGGTCTATCTCTACGAAGCTGCGACGCCCTGGTACGACCAGTTCCAGGAGCTGCTCGACTCCGTATCCGGTCTCAGCAACCTGATGATCGACGACCACGACGACGACTCCCTCTAGCCTCACCGCGATGTCAGATCCCGCCGTCCCCGCACCCGAGTGGCTCACGCTCGCTGAACGCAACGAGGCCTCAGCTTCGCTTGCGCAGCAACTCGGTGTGCCTGCGGGCATCGCCGCGCTGCTGCTTTGCCGCGGTCTCGACACCGTCGAAAAAGCACAGGACTTCCTCTCGCCAAGCATCGCGCAACTGCATTCGCCGCTGCGTATGCTCGGCATCAGCACCGCTGTCAAACGCCTCCGCGCCGCGCTGCTCGCCCGCGAACCCATCCTCATCTACGGCGACTACGACGTCGATGGCACCGTCGCGACCGTGCTGCTCAAGACAGCGATCGAACGCGCCGCGCAGTCTCTCGGCGTCACCGCCGACGTGCGTTACCACATCCCGCATCGCATCCGCGAAGGCTACGGCATCCGCACCTCGCGCCTCGCCGAAGCCGCCGACGAAGGCGTGCGACTCGTCGTCTCGGTGGATACCGGCATCCGAGCCTTTGCCGCTGCCGATGAAGCCAAACGGGTTGGCCTCGACCTTATCGTCACCGACCATCACCTGCCCGACACCGGCGAAGGTGTCCCCGACGCGCTCGCGGTCATCAACCCCAACCAGCCCGACGACACCTATCCCTACAAGGATCTCTGCGGAGCTGCGGTCAGCTACAAGCTCGCGCAGGCGCTTATGGAGTCCACCGCCGACGACGACGAACTCGCGCGCATCCGCACACGCATTCTGCCGAGCTTCCTGAAGCTGCTCGCGATCGCGTCCATCGCAGATTCCGTGCCGCTCACCGGCGAAAACCGGGTCATCGCGTCGCTCGGCCTGCTGGAGCTCCGCAAGCCCGCGCAATCCGGCCTGCGTACGCTCATGGAACTCGCCCAGATCGATCTCGCACGCCCGATCTCGAGCTTCGATGTCGGCTTCCGCATCGCCCCGCGCATCAACGCTGCCGGACGCATGGACGTCGCCTCCGACGTCGTCGAGATGTTCCTCACGCGCGACGCCGCACTCGCCCGCTCGCTCGCCGAAAAGCTCCACAGCCTCAACGACGATCGCCGTGCTACCGAGGCGGAGGCCCTGCGCGAGATTGAAGCGCGCCTCGAACAGCTCGCCGCCAGCGAAGAAGGCCTGGCCGCCGCTCTGGTGCTCGACGACGAAGCCTCCGCCAGCCCCTGGCACCGCGGCGTCGTCGGCATTCTCGCTTCGCGCGTCGTCGACCGCACCGCCTCTCCCGCGCTCGTGCTCACGCATGAAGCGCATGAGGATGGCACCAGCAGCGCACACGGCTCCGGCAGGTCTATCGCGGGCTTCCACCTGCTCGATGCCATCACCGCCGCGCACGCCGAGCACCGCGAGGCCACCGGACAGCCGCTCTTTGACCGCTTCGGCGGACATGCCCACGCCGTCGGCTTCGCGCTGCCCAGCTCCAATGTGGCAGCACTGCGAGAGCGCCTCGCCGCTTACGCCGCCATCCACCGGCCGGCTGTTCCGGTCATCGAACCTGTCGAGTGCGATCTCGAAATCACGCTCGACGAGTTGAACGACGAGTTCTTCGCGGCTCTCGAACGCCTGGGTCCTTTCGGCAACTCCGCGCCGGAGCCGACCTTCCTTACCCGCAACCTCCGCCTCGCGCAGGCCTGGCGGGTCATCAAGGACAAGCACCTTCGCCTTACGCTCGAAGATCCGCAGGATGGCAGACGTCTTGGCGGCATGGCCTGGTCACGTGCCCGAACCGACTTCGTGGCCCTCGCGCGTCAGTCGCAGTGGGCACAGGGCTCGGCGCTCGACGTCGTCTACCGCCTCCGTCGCAACTGGCACCCCGACTTCGGCGGCTGGGAGATGGAAATTCTCGCACTCCGCAACACCACGTTCCTCCGCTGAGTCCCTTTCAACCCCCAAAGCGTCAAAGGTTTTGCGACCTCTTTCCGCGTCGGCAGTCTTATATACTGTCCTTTCGAACTCATGGCTGCTCAGGAATCAAAATCGTCGCGTCTCTGGATCTGGATCGTCCTCCTTGTGGTCGTCATCGCAGCCGCTGTGTACTTCTCCCGCGGCCGTGAAGTGACCCCCATCCGCACCGCCACGGCAGAACGCCAGAACCTGCTGAGCACCATTTCGACCAACGGTAAGGTCGAACCGATGGAAGACTTCCAGGCGCATGCGCCCGGTCCGGTTCTCGTCGAAAAGCTGATGGTTTCGCTGGGCCAGCACGTGGCTGCGAACCAGGAGCTGATGCGCCTCGACACCGCCGACGTCCAGAGCAAGGTCGCTCAGGCGCAAGCCTCCGTCGCGCAGTCGGAAAACAGCCTGCAGAACCTGCAGAAGGGTGGCTCGCAGGAAGAACTGCTCAGCTCCAGCTCGGACCTGAAGACTGCGCAGCAGCAGGCGGCCTCAGCCCAGGCTTCGCTGAACACCATGCAGTCGCTTCAGGCCAAGGGTTCGGTATCGCCCGCGGAGGTTGCCAGCGCGCGTCAGCGCCTGAACGACGCCAATACCCGCGTCGCCGTGCTGCAATCCCGGTCCACCTCGCGCTACAGCTCGTCCGACATCTCCTCGCAGAAGGCGCAGGTCACGCAATCGCGCGCCGCTCTCGCCGCCGCGCAGAAGGCCTATTCGGACTTCGACATTCGCGCGCCCTTCTCGGGCACGGTCTACTCCCTGCCCGTCTCGCAGTATGACTTCGTGCAGGCAGGTGAAGCCCTGCTCGACGTCGCCGACCTCTCGCGCCTTCAAGTGCGCGCCTACTTCGACGAGCCGGAAATCGGCAAGCTGGCCGTCGGTCAGACCGTCAAGATCGTCTGGGACGCCAAGCTGAACCGCGTCTGGCACGGCCACATCTCGCAGGCGCCCACGACCGTCATCACCTACGGCACGCGTAACGTTGGCGAATGCCTGATCACCGTCGATGACCCCAGCGATGACCTGCTGCCGAACACAAACGTCACCGTGACCGTCACGACCTCCGAGCGCAAGGACGTCCTCAGTGTTCCGCGCGAGGCCCTGCACACCGAAGGCACCACGAACTACGTCTTCCGCATCCTGAACAATCGCCTCGTACGCACGAACGTCCAGGTGGGTGTCGTCAACCTCACCCGCGTCGAGATCACCGGCGGTCTGAACGAGCACGACGTGATCGCCCTGGGCGCTACCACGCAGGTGGACCTCGCCGACGGCGCTCGCGTCAAGGTCCAGTAACCCGAGGCTGACCGTGCCCAACCTTCGCCAACTCGTTTCCATCGCTCTGCTCGCCGCAGTCTCGTGCGCTGCTCATGCGGCTGATCTCGGCTCCGCAGAAAAGCTGCTTGTGCACGGCCAGCTAGATGAAGCTCTTACCGAGCTGAACTCGCTGCCCGCAACGCCGGCGCAGAAACTCCTGCTTTGCCGCACGCACTTCGCCGCACACCATATCGATCAAGCCGTTGCCAGCTGTGAAGCCGCGGTCGCCGCGCACACGTCAGCCGCGAGCGTGGACTGGCTCGGTCGCGCTTACGGCCTGCAGGCCGATCATTCCGGGCCGCTCTCCGGCATGAAGCTCGCGGGCAAGGTTCGCAGCACCTTTGAGCGCGCCGTGGACCTCGATCCGAAGTACCACCCCGCCGTCGATGACCTCACCGACTTCTACGTCGCGGCTCCAGGCATGGTCGGCGGCGGCACGGACAAGGCCAATGCTCTCGGCCATCGCGTTGAAGCCATGCTGCCTCAGTCCGCGCACCGTGCTTTCGGCCTTGCCGCCGAGAAGGACCACGACTACGGCACCGCCGAACGCGAATTTCGCGCCGCCGTGGCGGTGTCTGGCGACTCCGGCGCATGGACCGACCTCGGTTTCTACTACGGCCACCGCAAGCAGTACGACCAGAGCTTCGACGCGCTGCAGAAAGGCGTCGCTGCCGCGCACAATTCGGGCAATTCCCTCGTCGATGCCGCGCAAATCCTGATCGAACAGAAGCGCCACCTCGACCTCGCCGAGCGCTGGCTGCGCCAATACCTTTCCGCCACTGCCGGGCAGACGGACGGCCAGCCAGTTCCCAGCGTTCACGTCATCCTTGGCAAACTGCTCGCCAAGCGCGGTAACAAAGACGCGGCCCGCCAGGAATACAACGCGGCACTCGCTCTGGTTGCCAACTACGAACCCGCCCAAAAGGCTCTAAACTCCTTATAAGCCGCGTCTCTCCAGACGCCCACGAGGCCCCGCAAACCACCCGATGCAACGACGCTTTCTACACGCCGCGCTTGGATTCGCCATCGCCACGGTCGCCTCCACCGCTTACGCACAGATTTCGCTCTCCTCCGCCGTAGACCTCGCGCTGCGCTCGGACCCGCGCGTACAGTCCGCCCGCGCCGATGCGGACAAGGCCCGCGCTACGCTCTCAGAAGCGAAGTCTGCCTACGTCCCCGTCGTCGGAGCCGTTGGTGGCGTCGGCAAAGGCACCGGCGTGCCGCTTTCCGTGCCGACGATCTTCACGATCTCCGCGCAATCGCTCGTCTGGAACGCCTCGCAGGTTGACTATATTCGCGCCGCACACTTCGGCTGGAACGCCACCCAGTTCGCGCTCCAGCAGGCAGAAGACGACGTCGCCGAAGACGCGGTGTACACCTACCTCGCGCTGAACAACGCGCAACAACGCAAAGCCGCCGCACAACGCGCGCTCGACCACGCAGCCAAGCTCGTCCGCATCACACAGGACCGCGTGAACTCCGGCGTTGACGCGCACATCGAGCTGCCGCGTGCACACCGCACCATGATTGGCATCCAGCTCCAGATGCTCACCACCGACTCCGAGGTTGCGCAGCTCTCCGACCATCTTGCGCGCCTCACCGGCCTGAACGGCTCGCAACCCTCGACCGAATCGGACACAATCCCGTCCATTCCCGATGTGGCAACGCTGACCTCCGAGCACCTTCCTCCCGAGACCATCAGCCCGGCGCTCGAGGCCGCACAGGCCAACGAACGTGCCAAGATGTCGCAGGCCAGCGCGGATTCAAAGTATCTCTATCGCCCCATCGTCGGCTTCGGCGCAAACTACGCCCGCATTACCACCGACTTTTCCAGCTATTCGACCTATTACCCGGCCTTCAAGAAGGATGATCTGAGCCGCAACTCTCTTTCCCTCGGCATCCAGATCAACCTTCCGCTGCTCGACCAGACGCACCGCGCCAAAGCCCGCGAGTCTGCCGCAGAAGCCCGCAAGGCGCACTTCGACGCCCTCCGCGCTCGCGACCAGTTCATGGAGGGACGCCTGAAGCTGAAGACCTCAGCGACCGAGCTTGAGTTGAACGCCGAAGCCGCGCAGGATGACGTCGATGAGGCTCGCGATACGCTGGAAACCGTTTTGATTCAGCTACGTCCGGAGGCTGGCGAGGTGAGCAATGGCCAGGCTCCCCTCACGCCGAAGGACGAGGAAAAGGCTCGCCTTAACATCGCCCAGAAGGAGCTTGACCTGCTCAAGGCCAAGCAACAGCTTCTGCAGACCGAAGTGTCGCTGATGCGCCAGACCGGCCAGCTTTCGAGCTGGCTCCGCACAGCCATCCACTAGCACGACCCCCTTAACTGATGATTGCCCGTACCAAACGAGCATCCTCCCAGCGCAGCCATTGCCGAAATGGTAAAATCTAAGCCTGTGAAGCCCCTAAAGACACTGCTCCTGAACCCGCCTTCCTTTGAGAACTTTGACGGTGGCGCCAGCTCCCGCTGGCCTGCTACTCGCGAGATCGAATCTTACTGGTACCCCGTTTGGCTGACCTATCCGGCTGGCATGCTCGAAGGCTCGCGCCTTCTCGATGCTCCGCCGCATCACGTCTCCGCGCAGGAAACCATCGAGATCGCTAAGGACTACGAGTTCCTCGTGCTCTTTACCTCGACGGTGGGCTGGTCCAGCGATCACGCGCTCGCCAACGCCATCAAGGCTGCGCACCCGACCATCAAGATCGCCTTTGTCGGACCGCCGGTCACCACCGACCCCGAGCGTGCGCTCAACGAGTGCGCGGCGATCGACTTCATCTGCCGTCGTGAGTTCGACTACACCATCGTCGACTTCGCGAACCGCAAGCCGATCAACGAGATTCTCGGCCTCTCCTACAAGGACGAGAATGGCGTGATCCAGCACAACCCGGACCGCCCGCAGGTCGAAGACCTCGATGCGATGCCCTGGGCGACCAAGATCTATCAGCGTGACCTCGACGTCACCAAGTACAACGTGCCGTTCCTGCTGCACCCCTACATCGCGCTGTACTCCACGCGCGGCTGCCCGGCGCAGTGCACCTTCTGCCTCTGGCCGCAGACGCTCTCCGGCCACGCTTGGCGCAAGCGCTCGACCGACGACGTCGCCGCTGAAATGAAGTGGGCGAAGGAAGCCTTCCCGCATGTGAAGGAATTCTTCTTCGACGACGACACCTTCAACATTCAGCAGGGCCGCACGATCGAGCTCTGCGAGAAGTTGAAGCCGCTCGGCCTCACCTGGAGCTGCACCTCGCGTGTGACCACCAGCTACGAGACCCTGAAGGCGATGAAGGAAGCGGGCTGCCGCCTGCTCATCGTGGGCTTCGAGTCCGGCGATCCGCAGATCCTGAAGAACATCAAGAAGGGTGCCACCGTCGAGCGCGCACGCGAGTTCGTCAAGAACTGCCACGACCTCGGCCTCGTCATCCATGCCGACTTCATCCTCGGCCTGCCGGGCGAAACCAAGGAATCAATCCGCAACACGATCGAGTTCGCCAAGCAGCTTGATTGCGAAACGATTCAGGTTTCCATCGCGCACGCTTTCCCCGGCACCGAGTTCTACGACTTCGCCGACAAGAACAACTACATCACCAACAAGGACATGAACGACCACGGCGGTCACCAGATGGCTCACATCGAGTACCCTGGCCTGCCTGTCGATTACGTCATGGAGATGGTGCACAAGTTCTACGACGAATACTACTTCCGTCCCAAGGCTGCGTTCCGCGTGGTCTGGAAGGCGATCGTGAACCGCGACGTTCCCCGTCTCTACGAGGAAGCCAAGAGCTACATGAAGCTGCGCAAGGAGCGCAACGACATGGTGCGCAAGGCCCGCGAGGACGCTTCGACCAAGGCTCAGGAAACGACCTCAATGAACGCGTAGTTCGCGTCCCGCAGCTTCACTGCAACGGCCAGCCTTCGGGCTGGCCGTTTGCTCTTCATCAAGAAACGACAATGTAACCACGACCTCGTAAGATGTCATCATGAAGATCTTTGCGCGCGCGCTTGCTTTGCTTTCAGTGGCATCCATCCTCACCACCTCCACCGCGGCACACGCCGACGCCTACGACGCGAAGCCCAAGCTCGTGATCGTGCTTGTGTTTGATCAATTCCGGGGCGACTACCTCGACCGCTGGCGCGCGGACTTCAAGGCCAAGCGCGGTTGGAACCTCTTTCTAAATCACGGCGCGCACTTCACCGACTGCTATTACGATTACGGCAACCTCATCACCGCTGCCGGACACACCACCATCGGCACCGGAGCCTATACCGACGGCCATCACATTCCCGACAACGAGTGGCGTGAACTCGGCACCGATGGAAAGTACCACACCGTTGAGTCCATCACGGACTCGCGCTACACGCTGGTGGGCGAGCCCGCTGGCCACGATATCTACCCCGGCGTCAGCCCGCAGCGCGAGCAGGCTACAACCCTCGGCGACGAACTCGTCATCGGCACCAACGGCAAGGCCCGCCTCTTCGGCGTCTCGCTGAAGGACCGCGCTGCCGTGCTCACCAGCGGCCATGCCTCGCAGGCTGCGTACTGGGTCGACAAGGACACCGGCGCCTGGATCACCTCCAGCTACTGGATGAGCAAACTCCCCGACTGGGTCGAGCAGTTCAACGCGACAGAACCGCAGAAGGCGCGCGCTGCCTCGGGCAAGACCACCGGCAGTTTCTACGGCACGGTCGGTCGCACCCCTGCCAGTGTTGATTACCAGCTCGACTTCGCCATGGACCTCATCAAGCATGAGCACCTCGGCAACAACCCCGCCGGTGTCGCCGACATGCTGACGATCTCTATCTCTTCTACCGACATCAATGGCCATGCCGTTGGGCCGGACGATCCTTCGCAGCGCGCGCTCATCGATGCATCGGATGTCTCCCTGGACCGCTTCTTCACGGAACTCGATAAGGAAGTCGGCCTGAATAACGTCCTCATCGCTTTCACCGGCGATCATGGTGTGGCGTCCAGCCCTGCGGCCATGAAGGAAGACCTCATGCCTGTCCCGCAGATCAGCGCGGGTGACTTCACGAAGAGCGTCGAAGCCTCGCTCGAGAAGCGCTTCCCGAAGAAGGGCGACGGTCAGTACGCGCTCGGCTACATGTATCCCTATCTGCAGCTCAACATGCCGTTGCTCAAGGCGAATGGCGTGAAGGAAGAAGACGCCGAAAACGCCACGCGCGAGGCGCTGCTGGAGATCTTCGCCAGCTATGCGAAGCACGATATTCCGAACGGACGCGCGCCGATGGACCCGTACCCCACTATCTTCACCACCACCGAAATGCGTGACGGCCGCCTTCCGCAAACACAGCTCGGCCGCCTCGTCGCGCATAGCTACTCGCCTTACGTCGGCTGGGCCGTGTGGATGAACTTCGGCCCGTATCAGTTCCCTCACAGCGGCGATACGATCGCGACTACGCACTTCACGGCCAACAGCTACGATCGTCACGTGCCGCTCGACTTCTACGGCTCTGCGATTATCCCGGGCACGTACCACACGGCTGTCGCTCCGGTAGACATCGCCGCCACCTTCGCCTCGCTGCTGCGCATCAACCGCCCGAGCGCCGCCGTAGGCCGCGTTGTCACCGAAGCCTTGAAGCCTGAAGCTGCGGGCGTGACCTACCCCTAAGCCGCTGAGCTAAACCAAGCACTATAAGCAGCGTTGCTCCCGTACACTGGGAGCAACGCCTTTTTATGCTTTCGCAAGACGAACATGCCGCACTGCTTCACGCCACAGAACAACGGGCGATAGCGATTGCGCGCGTTGAAAGCCTGATGGTGCGCATCAACGACACCATCCCCGCGTACATCTCGTACGTGGACCGCGATCTGCGGTATGTCTACATCAACCAGACGTATCTCAATGCTTTTGGCCGCACGGCTGAGATGATCGAGGGCCACCTCGTTGCCGATGTGCTCGGCCCGTCCTTCCCGAACGTGCGCGATCATCTGCTCGCAGCTCTCGCGGGCCACGAAGAGCACTTTGAGACGCGCATGGGGACGGTTCATAGCGAACGCATTCTTTCCGTCGCGCACATTCCTGACCGCGATGCCACCGGCGACGTGATCGGCGTCATCATCCACGGTGCGGACATCACGGATCGCCGCCGTGCAGAAGCCGCACTGATGCAGAGCGAGAAGCTCGCCGCTGTAGGTCGGCTCGCCTCCACGATCGCGCATGAGATCAACAACCCGCTCGAGGCCGTGACGAACCTCATCTACCTCGCGCGAGCCTACTCGACCGATCCTCTCGCCATCGAGTATCTCGAGACCGCAGACCGCGAGCTCCGTCGCGTCTCCACCATCGCGAACAAAACGCTGCGCTTCAATAAGCAGTCTTCGAACCCGATGCCGACACATGCTGAGGATTTGCTTTCGAGCGTGCTGACCATCTACGAGGGTCGCCTCCGCAACTCCGGCATCGAGGTGGTCTCGGACCTGCGCGCAAAGGTTCCGGTGGTCTGCTTTGAAGGCGATGTGCGCCAGATCCTCAACAACCTGGTGAGCAACGCGATTGACGCGATGCCGCATGGTGGAAAGCTTCTGCTCCGCAGCCATGAAGCCCCGCATCCCCCCACGGGCCGCCGCGGGGTCGTGATCACTGTTGCGGACACAGGCTCTGGCATCTCGGCGTCTCATCTGCCGACCATCTTCGATCCGTTTTTCACCACGAAGGACATCAACGGCACAGGTCTTGGCCTTTGGGTGAGCAAAGAGATCGTCGACCGCCACAAGGGCACGCTGCGCGTCCGCAGTCGTGTCCGCGAAGACGCATCCGGCACAGTCTTTCGCCTCTTCTTACCTCACTCTTAGAAGTGAAGGTAGCGATGTGAAGGTAGCGGCTATCCAAGCAGCGCTAGAAATTCTCGCTCATCCTCGCGCAGCCGCTTGGCAATCGCCACCATCTTGCGCCCCATCGCCCGCTTTTCTCCGCCCTCAAGATAAGCCTCCAGCACTGCGGGATGCACGTAGCATTTGCGGCAAACGCTCGGCGTGTTGCCCAGCTTTTCGGCGACCTGCTTGATCGCCTCGACGACATTCTTCTTCGCCTTCGTCTTCGAGCCGCATTCCTCCATGGCACGCAACGCCATGCAAGCCAGCACGCTGCCTGACCATGTGCGAAAGTCTTTCGCCGTAAAGTGCTCGCCCGTCACTTCGCCGAGATATGCGTTCACGTCAGACGAATTGATGGAGTGCCGCGCGCCGTCATCGTCGACGTACTGAAACAGCTCCTGCCCTGGCAGCTCCTCGCACTGACGCACGATCTTCGCCAGCCGCGCATCGCGGAGGTCCACCGTATGATGCACGCCGCTCTTGCCATCGAAGCTGAACGTGATCTTCGAGCCCTTCACATCGACGTGCTTATTGCGCAGCGTCGTCAGGCCGTAGCTTTTGTTCGTGCGCGCGTACTCCTCGTTGCCCACGCGGATCAGCGTCTCTTCCATCAGACTGATCACCGTGGCCAGCACCTTCTCGCGCGGCAGACCGGGCAGCTTCAAATCCGCTTTCACCCGCCGCCGAATCTTCGGCAGCGCTTCGGCGAACAGCGCCATCCGTTCGTACTTCGTCGCGTCCCGCGAAGCCCGCCACTCGGCGTGATAGCGGCTCTGCTTGCGCCCTCGAGCATCACGCCCGGTACATTGCAGGTGTCCGTTCGCCTGCGCGCAGATCCACACCTCCGTCCATGCCGGAGGAATCACCAGAGCCTTGATCCGTCCCAGCGTTTCGGCGTCGCGCACAGCTTTACGCTCGGCGTCGACATAGCCGAAGCCCTTGCCCCGCTTCACCCGATGCAGCCCCGGCTGCCTGTCGGAAACATACCGCAGCCCCGCGGCCTTCGCCGCCACCACCGGATCCATCACTACCGCTATCTTCTTTGCGCGCATCGCCTCAGTCAGATGCCGCGCTGCAGCTTCGCGTTCACTTCCTTACAATGGAAGATGCAATGAAGCACGCCCTGAAGCCCTCGCAGTACGCGATCCTCATCGCCATCATGCTCACCGCCTCGGTGGGAGACACGCTGCTCTCGCACGGTATGGCGCAGGTCGGCGCCGTGGACTTCCAGCACCTGCACCTGCTCTGGCGCGCGCTGTCCAACCCCTTCATCGACGCCGGCATTCTGCTGCTCATCGGCTTCTTCGCCAGCTACATGACGGCGCTTTCCTGGGCCGACCTCACCTTCGTCATGCCTTCCACGGCCTTCGGCTACGTCGTCGTCGCGCTGCTTTCGCACTTCTGGCTGCATGAGCACCTGAGCGTCTCGCGCTGGGCGGGTATCGTGCTCATCACCTGCGCGGTCGGCTTCGTCGCCAACGGCCCAAGCCGCACCGAACACCCTGCCGAAGAGATTCTCGACGCCAACCTCGGCCGCTAGGTGTAATCTTCTACGCATGACGAGAGAAGAAGCCATCGCGCTGCGCCCTGCCTCGCGCGTTACCTACTGGACCAGCCTCGTCGCTGCAGCTCTTATCGTCGCGCTCGGTCTCGACTGGAGCTTCTTCGTCAAGCGCTTGTCCATCTTCGGCGAACTCGCCAGCGTGGCCGTGATCGCCGGGTATTCCGTGCTCGGTTTGCAGGCCTATCTCCGTCTCTTCCGCCCGGAAGTCTCCGCGAAGATCGCGTTACGGTTCTCCCCTGACACCAAAACCAGGCTTCGCCAAATCGGTGTCACCGCGCAGTTCCTCGGGCTGGGCGTCGCCATCTTCGGCATGTCGTCTCACCATCATGGCTGGGGCGTGCTGGGATGGGGAATCTACGCGCTGAATCCAGCTCTGGCCGATCTCGCCGGAGAGAGATTCACCGGCCCACCGCCCCCGGCTCGTCGGCAATATAACGCCAGCATCGGCCCCGCCACGCAGTGGCAACCGATCGCCTCTGATCACTGGCACGACCGATAGAAGCATCCCCAACGGCCCTCCGTGCACTCTCACTGAAAGCTGTTTCATCCGCTTGAGGTGTGCAAAATGCCCCGCCCCTACTGGTCCGGCCAGGTTCAAATCTCGCTCGTCAACTTCGGTGTGAAGCTCTTCGTCGCCACCGAAGCCAAGTCGCAGGTCACCTTCCATCAAATCGACCGCAAGACCGGCGAGCGTGTGCGTCATCAGAAGGTGCTCGCCTCCGCCGTCGAGACCGCGCCTGAAGAAGCCGCTGATCCGGTCGAGAAATCGCAGATCGTCAAAGGCTACGAGTACTCCAAGGGCCATTACATCCAGATCGAGCCCGAAGAGATCGCACACCTTCGCGTGCCCTCCAAGCACACCATGTCCGTCGACCACTTCGTGGACGAAGCCGAGATCGACCCTGAATTCTTCGAAAAGCCCTACTTCGTCGTCCCCGAAAACGACGCGCAGACCGAGGCCTTCCTCACCGTGCGCAAGGCCATGCTCGACACCAAGAAAATCGCCATTACCACCATCGCTTTCGGCGGCCGCGAACACATCGTCGCGCTCGCTCCTGCGGGAGACGGCCCCGTTGGCGGCATGATGGCCTACACCATGCGCTACGCCGCTGAACTCCGCCAGCCCGACGAGTATTTCCGCGACATCCGCAAACACAGCGTCGATGCCGACTCGCTTTCGCTCGCCAAAGAACTCATCAAGCGCAAGGCAGGTCATTTCCAGCCCGAGAAATTCATCGACGGCTACGAAGTCGCGCTGAAAGAACTCGTCGACGCCAAGCTCAAACACGCGCCAATCCCACGCGATGAAGCTCCAGCGGCCAAACCCGGCAAGGTCGTCTCACTCATGGACGCATTGAAGAAGTCCATCGCGGACAAAGCCGCCGATGAAGACGAAGAAACGCCCGCAGCCAAGCCTAAGAAGCACGCGCTGAAGCTCGTAAAGAGCACGAAAGCCGCACCCAGGAAGGCTGCGAAAGCTCCAAAGCGTAAGACCGCATAAGCCCTGACACACTGCCTCACTGAACTCTGGATGAAGCGCCCACCGCCACCATCCTCAACCGCTTCCAGCAATCTTCGAGCATCGATGGCGACCAAGAAAACAACAACGAAGAAGTCCACAAAATCCGCCCCTGCAAAACCACGCGCTGCGAAGAAGTCGACCGTCTCTGCGGATGCCGTGGACGAGCAGCTCGCGCGTTATCGCTCGATGCGCGACTTCAAGATCACCGACGAACCCGCTGGCAGCGACAAGCCCCTGAAGTCCAAGCCGGCGAAGACGACCCGTGCCACCAGCATGTCGCGCGGTCTCCCCTTTGTGATTCAGAAACACGCAGCCTCGCATCTCCACTACGATTTTCGCCTCGGCTGGGCGGGTGTTCTGAAGTCCTGGGCGGTTGCCAAAGGCCCCAGCTTCAACCCCAAGGATCGCCGCCTCGCCATCGAGGTTGAAGACCATCCCATGGAGTACGGCGGCTTTGAAGGCATCATCCCCGAAGGACAGTACGGCGGCGGCACCGTCATGGTCTGGGACCAGGGCACATGGTGGCCGCAGCCCGGACATGAGAACGTCTCCGCCGGTCTTCGCGAAGGCTCGTTGAAGTTTGAAATGCACGGCAAAAAGATGCGCGGTAAGTGGACGCTCGTGCGCATGAAGCCCCGCCCCGGCGAGAAGAAACCGCAGTGGCTGCTCATCAAAGAGCACGATGAGTTCGAGCGCGGTCCCGACGATAAGTGCATCACCGACAGCGAGCCGAACTCCGCCGTCACCGGTCGATCGCTCGATCAGATCGCCGGCGAAGGTGACCACGTCTGGAACTCCAAAGACACCGCTGGCACCGGCAAAGCGTGGTATCGCCGCGCACCGGGAAGCACCGAGCCAACCGCACAAGAACCTCCCAAGTTGAAGAAGGCGGGCCGCTCCAAGGCTCGCCTTTCGCACGATTCAACCCTCGACCCACTCCCCCGCGAATCACAGCCCGACTTCCTTCCGCCACAGCTTGCCGTGGAAGCCACCGAACCTCCAGCGACCGCCGCGTGGTTGCACGAAATCAAGCTCGATGGCTATCGCATTCAAGCGCGCAAGCACGGCGACAAGGTGCAACTGCTCACGCGCAAAGGCCTCGACTGGACGCATCGCATGAAGCCCGTCGCAGAAGCTGTCTCACGACTCGCTGTCGACGACGTCACGCTCGACGGTGAAGTCTGCGTCATCGACGAACACGGCGTCACCTCCTTCGCCGCGCTGCAGGCGTGGTTTCAGCAGAACGAGCCCGCGCCGCTCACTTACTTCGCCTTCGACCTGCTCCACCTCGACGGCCACAACCCGCGCAACCTACCTCTACGCGAGCGCAAGCAAATCCTGGCAAAGCTGCTGACGAACGCGGACGAGACCCTCCAGCTCTCCGAAGACGTAAGCGACCCCGGCAGCGAAGTACTGGCGCACGCTTGCAAGCTGCATGCCGAAGGCATCGTCTCCAAGCGCGCCGACGCGCCGTACCGCGGCACTCGCAGCAACGATTGGCTCAAGTCGAAGTGCCTTCGCGAGCAGGAGTTCGTCATCTGCGGCTGGACAGACTCCAGCACCAGCGCCCACGCCCTCGGCTCATTGCTGCTGGGTGTTTACGACGACGCAGGCACGCTCCATTACTGCGGCCGCACCGGCACCGGCTTCACGCAGACGACGCGCAAGCTTCTCCACGCGCAGCTCGCCAAGCTCGCCGCGAACTCCTGCCCCTTCCCACGCAAGCCGGCCGACGCCCGCTCCGACGTGCATTGGGTGAAGCCGAGGCTCGTCGCGCAGGTGCGCTTTGCGACGTGGACCTCCGACAACCTCGTCAGGCAGGCCGCCTTTCTCGGTCTCCGCGAAGACAAGCCCGCCGAAGAAGTTCGCCGTGAAGAAGCGACGGTCGCGCCCACGCCGAAAGCCGCCCGCGCCGCACACACTACGCACGCCCACGCAGCGCATATGACCAAGCCCGCCGCGAAAGCCACAGAGCACGCGCCAGTGCGTCTCACGCATCCCGACAAGATTCTCGATACCGAATCACAGCTCACCAAGCAGGAGCTCGCCGACTACTACTGGGCTGTCGCGCCACACATGCTCCCTGCCCTTGAGGGCCGGCCGCTTTCGCTCGTTCGCTGCCCCGAAGGCGCAGGCCATCCATGCTTCTACCAGAAGCATGCGAACCACACGCTGCCCGCGGGCGTCGGGTCGGTCATGGTGCCCGACAAGAAAACCGGCGACCCCGAGCCTTACATCACGCTCGACACGCCGGAAGCCCTCGCCGGGCTCGCTCAGATGGGCGTGCTCGAGGTGCATCCGTGGGGCTCGCGCAACGACAACCTCGAGCATCCCGATCGCCTCATCCTCGACCTCGATCCCGACGAATCGCTGACCTGGCCCACGCTCGCCGCGGCCGCCGAAGAGGTTCGCAAACTCCTCAAGAAGCTTGGCCTCACCAGCTTCTTGAAAACCACCGGCGGCAAGGGTCTGCATGTCGTCGCGCCGCTGGAGCCCACGCTCACGTGGCCGGAATTGAAGGACGCTGCGCACCGCATCGTCCTTTCGCTCGAACGCCAGAACCCTGCACTCTATCTCACCAAGATGACCAAGGCCGCGCGCGTAGGAAAGATCTACCTCGACTACCTGCGCAACGAGCGCGGCGCCACCGCCGTCGCGCCGTTCAGTCCACGTGCCCGCCTTGGCTGCGCGGTCTCGTTCCCTTTGCCATGGTCAGCGCTCAAGGAAAAGTCGCACCCACGCCGCACCGTGAAAGACTTCCCCACGTGGCGCGACGAGCTCCGCCACGATCCGTGGAAGGCTTTCGCTTCTACGCGTCAGCGCCTCGAACTCAGTAACGTCAAGGAACTCGGTTAGATACCTCACTCGATTCTCAGCGCGCTCCACAACGCAACAGGTGTCGTTTGCATCGAACCAAGAGATATAGGGAGACGTTGCCACATGGCTGCACAGAACACTACCCCCATGCCGACACCAGCTTCCCTTGAGACACCCCCGACTTTTTCGGTGGATCCCAACGCCGCGGAAGGCTTGCTTTCCGCCGCACAGCTTGGCCAGCGAATCAAGCGCCTGCGCCTGAAGCGTTCCATGGGTCTCGTCGAGCTGGGTAAGCAAACAGGACTTTCGGCAAGTTTTCTTTCGCAGCTTGAAACCGGTCGTGTTGTTCCAACGCTGCGCAACCTGGCGCGCATTTCTCTGGTCTTCGGCAAAGACCTGAGCTACTTCTTCGAGCCGACAGAACAAGCGATCTTCCGCGTGCAGCGTAAAAACAGCCGCGTCCGCCTTCCGCAGGGCGATAACCCGCTCTCACCCGATTACATCTCCGAGAGCTTTGGCATCCTGATCCCCGAAGGCGATCTGCGTCCCTGTCGAGCCGAGTTTCTCCCCGGCGACGAGCACGATGCGTTCATTCCCGAGCGCAAGCCGGGTGTGGAGATGGTCTACGTGCTGTCTGGCGAACTACGTCTGACGCGCCGCAACGAAACCTACATTCTGCAGCCAAGCGACGTGTTGTACATCTCCTCCGATACCCCGCGCAGCTATCACGCGGAAGGCAAGGAAGCCGCTCACGCTCTGCTGATCACCTTCGATCAGGAACCCTCGGAGCTTCGTCGCCCGCGGAAGCCGGCTCCGGTGCGGGCAGAATCCTAAGAGCAGGCTCGCTCAGCCTCCAAGCGGTGCTACTATAGCGTTTTCCCTTTGGAAACAGGAGAAACGTACATGGCCAGCACCGCCGCTGCACCCGCTATTACCTCAACCTCTGCCGCATCCTTGCCCGAAATCAACCACTGGGTCAGCGGCAAGAAGGTTCCCGGCACCTCCGGTCGTTTCTCCGATGTCTTCAACCCAGCCACCGGCCACGCCCAGGCACGCGTTCCCCTCGCAACTGACGCAGAAGTCGATGCGGCTATCGCATCTGCGGTAGCCGCGTTCCCGGAATGGTCGAACTGGCCGCCGCTACGCCGCGCGCGTGTCATGTTCCGCTTCCGCGAGATCTTTGAGTCGCGCATGGACGAGCTCGCCGCCGTCATCACGAGCGAGCATGGCAAAGTCTTCTCGGACGCCAAAGGCGAGTGTACGCGTGGCCTCGAAAACATCGAGTTCGCCACCGGCATCCCGCAGATGCTCAAGGGCGAATTCACTGAGCAGGTCGGCACCGGCATCGATGCCTACAGCGTGCGCCAGCCGCTTGGCGTCGTCGCTGGCATTACGCCCTTCAACTTCCCTGCCATGGTCCCCATGTGGATGGCCCCGATGGCACTGGCGTGCGGCAACTGCTTCATCCTCAAGCCGTCCGAGCGCGATCCCTCGGCAGCGCTGCTCATCGCTTCATGGCTCAAGGAAGCTGGCCTTCCTGACGGTGTCTTCAGCGTAGTACACGGCGACAAGACCTCCGTCGATCGCCTTCTCGAACATCCCGACGTCAAGGCAGTTAGCTTTGTCGGATCCACGCCCATCGCCGAGTACGTCTACGCCACCGGTACGAAGCACGGCAAGCGTGTGCAGGCCCTGGGCGGCGCGAAGAACCACATGATCGTCATGCCCGATGCCGACCTCGACCAGGCTGCAGACGCGCTTGTGGGCGCAGCGTATGGCTCTGCGGGCGAGCGCTGCATGGCCATCTCGGTCGCCGTGACAGTCGGCAAGGAGACGGCCGACAACCTCCTTGACAAGCTGAAGTCGCGCATCGCCGATCTCCGCATCGGCAACGGTGCTCCGTCCTCGGAGAAGGAGCCCGACCTCGGCCCGCTCGTTACCAGCCAGCACCTTGCGCGCGTCGAAGGCTACATCGACCTCGGCAAGACCGAAGGCGCAGAGCTGCTCGTGGATGGCCGCACCGCCGCGCTGCCCGCAGGCGACGGCTTCTTCCTCGGCGCCTGCCTCTTCGACCACGTGAAGCCCGAGATGAAGATCTACAAGGAAGAGATCTTCGGACCGGTGCTCGGCATCGTGCGCACGAATACCTTCGAAACCGCACTCGAACTCATCAACGAGCACGAGTTCGGCAATGGCACCAGCATCTTCACGCGCGACGGCGACACCGCTCGAGACTTCGCGCGCCGCGTGCAGGCTGGCATGGTCGGCATCAACGTGCCTATCCCGGTGCCGATGGCCTTCCACTCGTTCGGCGGCTGGAAGCGTTCGCTCTTCGGCGACCACTCGATCTACGGCCCCGAAGGCATGCGCTTCTACACCCGCATCAAGACCGTGACCGCACGCTGGCCCACGGGCATCCGCACTGGCGTCGACACGACTATGCCGACCCTCGGGTAAACGGCCCACAGCACCCATGAGGGGTAGAGCCGATCGGTTCTACCCTTCTTCCATTCCGTCCCCCAAGCGGTTGACGAGGCCCGAATCGTCAACAAACTCGGCATATAATTGGGCTATCCTCAGAGGCCCCTATGCTGCGTTCCCTGCTGCGCCCCGCAGCCTCGCTGTACTTGTTTTTGCTCTTCGCTGCTGCGTCCGCCGGACTGGCACAGACCTTCCGTAGCGCGGTCGTGCAGGAAGTCTCAGGCACGCCCACCAATCTGGCGACCGCAGACTTCAACAAGGATGGCCACCCGGACATCGTCTATCAGGACGCGCATACTGGCGGCAGCCTGCACGTCATGCAGAACAACGGTTCCGGCACCTTCACTGAGGTTCAGCAGATCGCAGTTCTGGCCGGCATCGGTGGCAAGATCACCGCTGCGGACGTGAACAACGACGGATTCCCCGATCTCATCGTTGCCTATGACGGATACGACACACTCACGATTCCGCCTGAGTTCAATGTCTTCCTGAACAACGGCAACGGCACCTTCGGCACCGCGATTGCCTCCACCTATCCGATAACCTCGGGACCAGATGACCCCTACTACCATCTTGCTGTCGCCGACTTCGACAAAGACGGACATATGGACTTCGTCTTCACGTCTACCGGATGCGGTGTTTGCGTGATGCGGGGCGATGGCAATGGGCACTTCCAACCGTACGTGAGCTCCGGCGCGGCGTTCGATGCCGATGTTTTCGTCGGCGACTTCAACGAAGACGGGCGGCCTGACTTCGTGGTGCGCAACCTGTTCGAAGTCGACCTCTTCCTCAATCAAGGGTCGTCCTTTCAGCAGATCAAGATCAGCCCATTCCTCTATCAGCAACAAGGCCTCTACGTAGCGGACATCAACCACGACGGCCATCTCGACATCCTCTACGGATCGAATTACTCCCTTCAAGCCGCGATGGGGCTGGGTGATGGCACCTTTGTGACGAACACAGTGGGGGCACTCGTCGCGCCTATCCTTTCAGTGGCCGACACCAACGGCGACGGACTCGCCGACATCATCTCGAGTTCTGACATTGGCCCTATCGCAATGATCCAGAACACCTCGGGGAAATTCAGCTACACCTCTCTGCAGGGCGTCGCAGGAGGAGACAAGGGGCTGCTCTCACCTGTCTACGCGGACTTCGACGGCGATGGTCTGGGCGATATCATCACCGGAGCGACCGGCGCATTGATCACCATGAAGGGTGTGGCGAACGGCACCTTTGCCGGAGCCACCTCCTTCTACACCCAGAGCGACGCGCTCGATGTACAGATTACGGACTTCAACCGGGACGGCAACCCTGACGTAGAAGTCACAGCAGGAGGCGGGAGCTACTATGGCTCCCTCTACGCTTTCACCGGCGACGGTCAGGGCAACTTCGCAGAAAGCGGCCAAATGTCCTCGGGCGGACTCACCTACTCCGGACAGTCCAGCATTGCGGACTTCAACGGTGATGGACTCCCCGATGTCTTCAACACGGGATACATCGTCTACGGCAGCGGCACTCTCGGAACGTTTGCCCAAACGCCGAAACAGATCGCCCCTTTGCCGACCGGCAATCATCCCTCCGGATACTCGACGGTCGCGGACTTCAATGAAGATGGCTATCCCGATGCCCTCTACTCCACGGCGTCTGGTGGATACGGCGGTGGCAACTATCTGGTACTCGCGGTCTCTACCGGACTCAACGCGTATAGCAGTACGATCCTCAATGTTCCAGCGACTCCACTCGCGGTAGTGGCGAAAGACATCAACCACGACGGCCATGTGGATCTCGTCGTCGCGTCTACCACGCAGGTCTTTGTCTACCTGGGCGATGGCAAAGGGAACCTGACGCTCGCGCAAACGCTCGAGCTGGGCTTCAGTACGATGCCCTCCAACGGCGCCTACGGTCCGTTTGCAGACTTGGAAGTGGCCGACGTCGACGGCGATGGCAACCTCGATCTGCTGGTGCCGATTCAGACGATGCCGCTGATTCGCATCTTCTACGGCAAAGCAGACGGAACCTTCGAAGCGCCAGTATCTCTGACCACGCAGTACCCCGTCGGCTTCGTCACCGTAGCGGATATCGACCTCGACGGCCGTCAGGACCTTGTACTCGGTGGACATGGACTGGTTCGCATCTTGCACGGGCTAGGTTCACGCACTTTCGGCGCACCGCAGTCGCTCGCGGGTAACTCGTCGCCACAAAAGATTCGTGTTGCTGACGTGAATCATGATGGCAATCCCGATCTGATCGTCCCGAACGGCGGCATCAATACTTTTCTGGATCCCGGCCAAAGCTTCACCGTCCTCGTGAACGCCACGGCCCCGGCTGCTCCAGCCTCCTCCACGACACTAACGTGCCTGCCGAGCCGCATCAACATTGGCGACACCGCTCAGCTGACAGCTTTAGTCACGGCATCCTCAGGCACGCCGACAGGGTCGATCACCTTCACGGACAACGGCGCCACACTCAGCACTCTCGCCTTGGCCAACGGTAGTGCTTCCATCGGTTACCTCGGGGCCGTCGCTGGAGTGCACAGCCTCGTAGCCAGCTTCACCCCGACAAACAACTTCTCGCCGAGCAATGCATCCTGCCAGGAAACCGTGGTCGGGCTCCCGACGACCGCCTCGCTGACAGCCACACCGACGGCCCTGCAATACGGTTCGCCCGTAACGCTGACAGCTACCGTCGCTGCGACAAACGCGCCCGGGCCATCTGTGCCGACCGGCACCGTCACGTTCTACAGCAACGGCGCGCTGCTCGGCTCCGCAACGCTGAACAATGGCGTAGCAAGCTTGGCCGCCAGCAGTCTTGGGGTAGGTGTAGACAATCTCACCTGCAGCTACGGCGGCAACGCAATTTACCTTGCGAGTAACTGCAACACCGTACCCGCGACAGTGGATGCAGCGGCCTCATCACTCACCCTGACATCGAGCAATAACCCCGCTCCTGCGCTTACGCCGGTCACCTTCACCGCTCAGCTCTCGATCAACGGACAACATGCCGCGGCGGGAACGGTCATCGCGCTCAGCATCAACGGTCAGACGATCAATCTCACCACGGACGGCACTGGTTCGGCGAAGTACACGACCACTACGCTGACGAGCGGGACGTATCCAGTAACAGCAACGACCGTCGCCACGTCTACAACGCAGAGCAGCTCGGCCGCCCTTAGCGAAGTCATCACCGCCAACGCGACCGCTACGAACCTCACCATCGTCCCCAATCCGGCTTATATGAGCCAGCTTGTGACGATGACAGCGACGGTCGCCTCCCCACAGGCAGGCGTGCCCACTCCTGTCGGCAGCATCCTCTTCACCGACGGGACGACAACGCTTTCGACCCAACCGCTGAATAGCGCAGGTGTGGCTACGTTCTCCACCTCTACACTCGCCGTCGGCACGCATCCCATCACGGCGAGCTATGTGCCTGCGATCACGAGCTATGCAAGCTCCACCTCTACGGTTGTGAACGAAGTCATCCTGCCGAGCGACTTCATGATCACGTTGTCGTCTGCAAGCATCACGCTCGCGCCCGGTTCAACGGGAACGGTCACGGTGCAACTTGCCAGCGTCGGCAACTTCGCAGGCCCGCTCACGCTCACACTGGGCGCGTTGCCAGCCTACGCAACGGCTTCCCTGAAGCCAACGAGCGTGACTCTCACTGCTGGCTCGACAGCGACCTCCACGCTCACGATCAACACCGCAATGAAGGCCGGGAATGCTCTCCCGGAAAAGCCGGGCTCGAAGGATCTGCCCCTGCTTTTCTGCGGCTTCTTCCTTCTCGGCCTGCCAGTCCTCGCGAAAAGTGCCCGGAAGCCAGTCCGTCTGCTGTTGTCACTGCTGCTGATGATGGCGCTTCAGTCCACCGTTGGTTGCACGCACTCTTACTACACGTTGACGACTGTCTCGACGGGCAGCTATCAACTGCCCGTCACCGCTACGGATGCCAACCACAACCCAAAAACTGCGATACTCACCGTGATCGTGAAATGACGCTGGCCGTTTCCTAATCGAAGATCACCGTCTTGTTTTCGTAGTGCAGGATGCGATGCTCCAGGTGCCACCGTACCGCGCGCGAAAGCACGACACGCTCTAAGTCGCGGCCCTTGCGGATCAAGTCGGGGATCGTATCTCCCTGCGTAACGCGCGTCACGTCCTGCTCGATGATCGGACCTTCATCCAGGTCAGCGGTGACGTAATGGCTCGTCGCACCGATCAGCTTTACGCCACGACGAAACGCCGCATGATACGGCTTCGAGCCGATGAACGCTGGCAGGAACGAGTGATGCACATTGATGATCTTCGTCTTCCACTGCTCGACAAACTCCGCCGAGATGATCTGCATGTATCGCGCAAGCACGACCAGATCGATGCGATGCTCTGCGAGTAGACGCATCTGCTCGGCTTCGACCTCAGCTTTGTTGCCCTTCACTGGAAGCAGAACGAATGGCACACCGTAGAACTCCGCCAGCTTCTGCCCATCGGCGTGATTGCCCACGATCAGCGGAATCTCGCACTCAAACTCACCCGCCTGATATCGCTGCAGCAAGTCCGCCAGACAGTGCAGATGCTGCGAAACAAACAGGCAGACACGCAGTTTGCGGCCCGACGGCGCAATCTGCCAGCGCATCGCATACTCCTCTGCGATCCGCTCGAATCGAGCGCCAAACTCTTGCTGCAAACTCTCATGCTCGCGAGCAAGATACTCGAACTCCACGCGCATGAAGAAACGCCCAAGCTCCGCGTCCTGATGCTGACCGGCATGAAGAATGTTTGCGTCGAATTCACTGACAAGAAACGTCATGATCGCTGCAACCAATCCCTTGCGGTCCGGGCATTCCAGCAACAACACAGCTTTTGTCATAAGAATTCTCAACCCAAGTATGACGGAACACACAGCGCTCCGCTAGGAACGACGCGGCTCAACCTATAACGTTTCCCAGCTCTGATGCGAAGACCGCAGACTCGATCTCGCCAAAAAGCATGTCGAGATCGCGTAAGGTCTCCTCCTCCGTTGGGCGACTCGCCAGCACGGTGTACGAAAACGTCACCAAGCGAAGATGATTCGGCGGCAGCTCATTCGCCACGATCCAGTAGTGAAGGATCAGCGGAACCCCTTGCTCGAACGCCATCTCACTGTAGCGGAACACTGGATGCCCATCCGCCCGCACACGCGTTTCGCATCCTGGCACGCGCCGCCTGATCGGAGCTGTCACCCGATCAAGATTATCCCTTGCGGACACCGCCCCCACAGGCTTTGGACTCTCCATGGTGATGACCTTCACGCGCAACGTACCCGAGTCAGGCGTGTCCTCGTAGAACATGCCGCCATCCACATCCGAATACTCTTCGAGCCAGGTCGCAGGGACGCGAAACGCAACTACTCCACCGCGATAAACAATCGTCTTCATGTCCATGTACGAACCAGTCTATCGCCGCCCCAAAACACAACGGCGAGCCCAAAGGCTCGCCGTCATGTTCACTTACAACTTAGAACGTACAACTCCCTACAGCAGACCACCCGCGATCGACGGAATCAGCATGATCTCATCGCCATCTGCGAACTCCAAGCCATCGCCACCGAGGAAGCGAATGTCCTCATCGTTCACATACACGTTGATGAACTTGCGCAGCTTGCCGTTCTCATCCTTCACGTTCTCAGCCAGCGCCGGAAACTTCTCGCCAAACTCCGCGATCAATCCGGGCAGGTTCTTCGCATCCGACGTAAACGCCTTCTGTCCATCCGTATGACGGGCCAACGCCGTCGGCAACACAACCTTGATGCTCACTACTTCGTACCTCCAACCAGCTCTACTTCTTCTTCCGCTACGCCCGTGATGAGCGAAGCGTCTGACTCACGCAGAAACGCGTCAAACTCCGCGAGACGCGGCTTCACCGCGCGCTCTTCTGCAAACTTGCCCACCAGCGGATCAGTCGTCTTCAGGCCGTTGCCAGTGATCACCGAAACCGTCAGCTCGTCCTTACCGATGCGGCCATCCGCATAGAGCTTCGCGGTCACCGCCGTGGTCACACCACCAGCCGTCTCCGTGAAGATGCCCTCGGTCTCCGCAAGCTCCTGAATGCCGCTGACGATCTCGACATCGCTCACATCTTCCGCATAGCCGCCGGTCGACTGAATCATCTTCGAAGCCGCAGGACCATCCGCCGGGTTACCGATCGCCAGCGAACGCGCAATCGTGTTCGGACGCTGCGGCTCAATGTCATCCCAGCCATTCTTCACCGAGTGCGAGATCGGCGAGCATCCCGTCGCCTGCGCGCCAAAGAACTTCACCGGCTTGTCTTCGACGATGCCAAGAGCCACGAGCTCCGCAAACGCCTTCTTGATCTTGCGGATCAGCGAGCCGCCGGCCATCGGGCAGACGATGTTGTCCGGCAGACGCCAGCCAAGCTGCTCGGCGATCTCATAGCCGACGGTCTTCGAACCTTCCGCGTAGTACGGGCGCAGGTTCACGTTCACGAAGCCCCACTTGTACTCATCCGCGATCAGCGTGCAGAGGCGGTTCACGTGGTCGTAGTTGCCTTCAATGCGCACGAGCTTCGCGCCGTAGACCTGGGTGTTCAAGATCTTCGCCGGCTCCAGATCGCTCGGCACCAGAATGCAGGCGCGCAGACCGAGGCGCGTCGATTGCGCAGCCACCGAGTTCGCCAGATTGCCCGTCGACGAGCAGCCCACCACATCAAAGCCAAAGTGCTGCGCGTTCGCCAACGCCACCGCGACCACGCGGTCCTTGAAGCTCAGCGTCGGGAAGCAAACAGCATCGTTCTTCACATACAGATTCGTCGCGCCGATGCGCTTGCCGAGACGGTCGGCCTTCACCAGCGGCGTGAAGCCCACCGGCAGATCAGGCTGATGGCCTTCGGGGATCGGAAGCAGTTCCTTGTAGCGCCAGATGTTCGCCGGGCCGGCCGCAACCGACTCCTTCGTGAAGCGCCCACGCACGCTGTCGAGGTCATACTGCACTTCGAGCGGCGCCAGGCAATCCGGGCAAGCCGACAACGGCACATTGCCAAAGCCCTTCTTGCACTCCGGGCACTTCAGCTCATACACGGTACACGACGATTCCGACATGAAACATCCTCCGAGCGGAGTTTGCCCGGGAACGTTGCTGAGACTAACTTTCTCTTGGAGAGGGCCGCCGCGTTCAGCCAAAGTACGAGAGTACGCGGAATGCAGTCCGTCAGGACGAGGCTGCGACACCGAATCTCATGTACCCTGCGACTTCCAGGAGAGAGGTGACACCGGTACGCATTTGTACTGTCCGGTTGTCGTGGCGTCTCAGGGCTCGTCCCTCAGCCACTCTGCATGAAATCCGCCCACTCGCGTGGGTGAATGGATTAGTTATAGCACCACGTTGACGACACTGCAAACATCATGTGGAAAACGCTTTGCGAGCACGCTCGCCCAGAGCGAAGTGGCTAGCAGGACTAGCAGTTCCCCACCTGCGGCGTGTAGGACGCCATGATCGGGGTGGAGGCTTCCTTCAGCGCGGCCTCAATCAGGCGCTCCATACGAAGGATGCCGAGGAAGATGCCGCTCTCGTTCACGATCGCGATGGGGTTGAAGCGCTCCGCTTCGGTACGCGTCAGCGCGCGCGATAGGGCCACACCCGGTAAGCTGCGCGAGGAGACCCGCATCAGCGAACGCAGCGAGCGCACGCCGATCAGCGGATGACGCTCCACCAGCATCGTCGGACGTGCCCAGTTGTCGACCACCATGATGGTGCGGTCTTCATCGCTGCCAAGCATCTGCGTGTAAGCGTCCGTCTCCGACATCGCCATCGAGCAGTACTCCGCGTACGGGCCGACTCCGACATCCAGCGCATTCGAGGCGCTGAAAGCGCGCATCAACTCTGCCTGGCCTGTACCCAGTGCGGCCATGTGCGGCGTCGGTCGACCGAGGAAGTAACCCTGCCCCAGCGGAATTCCAAGGCGCACCATCTCACGCAGTTCGCCTTCGGTTTCGATGCCTTCAGCGACAACGCAGGAGTCGAGGCGTTCGGCCGTGTTGCCGAGCAGCTCGATCATCTGGCGCTTTGTCGGATCGAGATGGCAACCGTCCACGAAGAGGCGATCAAGCTTGATGAAGTCAGGACGCAGTTCCATCACGTGCTTCAGGCTCGCGTATCCAGCACCGGTATCGTCGATCGCGATCGTGCCGCCGAGAGCGCGGATGCGCTCGATCTGGCGACGCACCGCAGCGTAGTCGTCGATGATGTGTTCTTCGGTAATTTCGATGACCGTGCGCTCGAGCGTGCCCGAGTCATACACGACCTCGCCCCATTCCGGCGAGAGCATGAAGGTCGGACTCACGTTCAGCGTGAGGAAAGTTTCATCAGGAAGCTTGTCGCGCAGGCGAAGTGCATTCAGGGCAAGGCCGCGCTCAAGTTCAGGGCGGCGACCAATCTCTTCCGCCGCGCGCAGCACGCGGTCAGGAGACATGCCCACTTCTTTGGAGAAGCGCGCCAGCGCCTCATAACCAGTGATGACGCCGCGTTGCAGATCGACGATCGGCTGCGTATGTGTCTCTACGGTCCACTCACCGTAAAGCACTCTGTCGAGCACATTGTGAAAGGCCGCAGCCGATCCATCCGACCGTTGCGAAGCTATTCCGTTTCCAAGCATGCGCCCCTCACAAGACAGTGAAATCTCAGCGAATCACTGACACGGAAGGCGCCGAAGGTCTTATCAAGAATCACACTAAGATCTTCGAGCACGTTGCAAGTCAGTAACGTCTATAGCTCGAAGATACAAAGACATGCGTCGGGCAACGATGCCTCAAAGGGGGTAACCGTTCCACGATAGCGGGAGAAGTACGCATCTTTCGTGGAATAAGTTGTAGGACGTCGGTAACCAGAACTACACGTTTGACGCAGAGGAGGTAACCACCTCTTCTGCCGCCACGGTCGGAACTACCTTCTCGTTGCGGCGGCAGAGGAGCATGATGACCGCTCCGACCACTGCGCTCCCGAGCGCTGCTACCTGCGCATTCGACATTCCCATGTACAAACGCGGATTGATGCGCTCGAACTCCACCAGGAAGCGACCAATACCCGACAGTAACAAGTACTCGCCCGTCAGTAATCCCAACGACAGCGGGCGCGAGCCGCGCTTCCAAAGCCACCAGCCCAACACCACGGCGAAAAGAAACTCGTATACCGGCGTCGGCTGCACCAATGCGCTGGTCGGCACCAGCGCATCAGGACGCATGTGCACACCCCACGGCAGCGTCGTCGGCTTGCCGTAGTCGCCATCCCCCGAGGTCAGGCAGCCGATGCGGCCCACACCATAGCCGATCGCCGCCGCCGGAGCAGCGAGATCGAGCATGCGCCAAGCGGCTTTGCCGCCACGCAGACCGTTCGGGCGGCTCATCACGCCTTGTGCGATCAGCACGACGATTGATGCGAGCAGTCCGCCAAACCAGGCGAAGCCAGCCTGAAACCAGTGAAGTGTACCGAGCAGCTTGTTGCCGCCCGCGCGAATGATCTCCCCGCGCAACTCCGGTGCGATCATCGCGGGGTTCTGCAACTCGTGCCACGCCTTGGCGCCCAGAATGCCCGCGACAACCGCGATCGCCACGATATTCAACGCATCAGCGTTCACGCCGTTGCGAACGAAGTTGCGATGCAAAACCCAGGTTGCGCAGACGGCGGCGAGCCAAAGCAGCAGGCCAAACGTCCCCATCTGAAAAGAACCGATGTGGATGTACGGAAACATATCTCTCCGAGTATAGGGGCTTTGCGCCGCCATCCGTTCGCCCGGAACGATACCCACCGTCGCGTTTACCGAACGGTGATTCCGTTTCGGCCGCATTTTCCTCTGCCACGCGCCCTCGATTTCCGCTACATTGGCCTTTATGGCTACCGCTTTGCCCGAATACGTTCAGCCCGAAACCATGGACATTCTCTTCTCGAAGGAAGAGATTGCCGCCCGCGTCAAGTCGATTGGCGAACAGATCTCCGCCGAGTACGCAGGCGAGTCGATCGTTCTCATCGGCGTGCTGAAGGGCGCAGCGATGTTCCTCGCTGACCTTGCTCGTTCGATCACCGTCGACAACACCTTCGACTTCGTTGCTGTCTCCAGCTATGGCCGCGCGCGCGTCTCCTCCGGCGCCGTCAAGCTCATCAAGGACATCGACAACCCTATCGAAGGCAAGCACGTCATCATCGTCGAAGACATCCTCGACACCGGCCTCACGTTGAGCTTCCTGCGCCAGATGATGCTGCAGCACAAGCCGGCTTCGCTGAAGATCGCTACCTGCCTCGACAAGCCCGAGCGTCGTCTCGTGCCGATCGAAGCAGATTACGTCTGCTTCTCGATTCCGAACCGCTTCGTGATCGGCTACGGCATGGACTTCGCCGAGCGCTACCGCGGTGTCGCTGACATCCGCATCATGCCGGAGAATCCTCCGGGACACTAAGTTTTTGCAGCATCGAGGGCACGGCATCGCGCCGTGCTTTTTGCTTTGCAGTGCGACGGCTTCGGCATCTTCGCTGACCGCCTCGGCTTCTCCTGGATGATCGACCACGAACTCCCGGCACCGAAGCAGCTTGCATAAAACGGCATCGCATCGCGCTTTTGTTCGCGACGTCAGCTTGTGCATTATTTTCGCCTTGCGTTCGCTTGCGACTCGGCATCCAATAAAGCTTGATGCAGCAGCTGACCGTCCAACAAAAGCTTGAGATTCTTGCCGATGCGGCCAAGTATGACGCGTCGTGCGCCTCAAGCGGCGCCAAGCGCGCCAACAACGGCAAAGGCGTTGGACACACCGACGGCACAGGCATCTGCCACAGCTACACGCCCGACGGCCGCTGCGTTTCCCTGCTGAAGATCCTGCTTACGAACTTCTGTACCTACGACTGCGTCTTCTGCGTCAATCGCGTCTCCTCCGACATTCAGCGTGCACGCTTTACGCCCGAAGAGGTCGTGAATCTCACCCTCGATTTTTATAAGCGCAACTACATCGAGGGCCTCTTCCTCTCGTCGGGCATCATTCAGTCGCCCGACTACACGATGGAGCAGCTGATTCAGGTCGCGAAGCTGCTGCGCACGGTGCATCACTTCGGCGGATACATCCACTTGAAGACGATCCCCGGCGCCGACGAGCGGCTCGTCGCGCAAGCCGGCAAGTGGGCCGATCGACTCAGCGCAAACATCGAGCTGCCCACCCAGCAGGACCTCGTGCAGCTCGCGCCGGAGAAGAAATCGACCATCATCGAAGGCACGATGGGGCAGATTCTGGCGCATTCGGATGAAGCCAAAGAAGCGAGCATTCGCTCACATTTGCCGCGACACATGCTCCCGAAGTTCGCTCCTGCGGGACAGTCCACGCAGATGGTCGTCGGTGCCACCGCGACCACCGATCGCGAAATTATCCAGCGTGCCGGCGCGCTGTACGGCAACTACAAACTGCGGCGCATCTACTACACCGGGTTCTCGCCGTATCCTGAAGCGGATGCTCGACTACCGCTAAAGGCCGCGCCGCTGATGCGCGAACACCGCTTGTATCAAGCCGATTGGCTGATGCGCTACTACGGCTTTGCACCCGATGAGATCACCAGCGAGGCCAATCCCGAGCTCTCGCTCGAAGAAGATCCGAAGACGTCGTGGGCAAAAGCTCATCCCGAGTTTTTCCCTGTCGACGTGAACGTTGCCCCGCGCGAGTCGTTGCTACGCGTACCCGGTATCGGTTATCGCAATGTCGAACGAATCCTCAACATTCGCCGTTACCATCGACTCAGCATTGAAGATCTTCGCAAGCTCAACGTGCGTGTGAAGCATGTAGCCGCATGGATTACAGCAGCAGACCATCTTCCCACGTCGCCGCTCGTTTCTGCATCGCCGCTCCCCTCACCGACTGCGCAGCTCGACCTCTTCGCCGCGGCCAGCGCACTCTCGGGAGCGCTCTAGCGCCCGATGCATACGGTCCACGTTCCACCAGACTTCAACGCATGGCGGGAACTCGCGCGCACGGCGTTGCACGATGGCTTTCGCCCCGACGAGATCACATTCTGCGACAGCACAGAGCCACGGAGCCTATCCCTCCTGCCGGAAGCCGCCTCCCCGGGCGGTCCGCCGCACGTGAAGCCGCATGTCTCGACGGCGTTCCTCGAAGCCGCAAACTTCGCCGCAACGCATCGCGACCCGCAACGCTGGAACCTTCTCTATCGGCTGCTTTGGCGCTTGCAAGAAAATCGCAATCTGCTCCGCATCGAAGTGGACGACGACGTTGCCGCGCTTTTGCGTTTGCGCTCCCAAGTCGCACGCGATCTGCATAAGATGCACGCGTTCGTACGCTTTCGCAAGCTGGAGATCGATGGCGACGAACACTTCATCGCCTGGTATGAGCCCGCGCACCGCATCGTGCGTCTCGCAGCTCCGTTTTTCGCGGAGCGCTTCAGCGTCATGCATTGGACCATCCTGACGCCCGACGAAAGTGTGAGCTGGGATCCGCACACGAAGCAGCTCACCTTCGGCCCGGGCGCAGACCGCACTCAGGCACCCGAGCAGGACGAACTCGAAACGCTCTGGAAGTGTTACTACGCATCTATTTTCAACCCGGCGCGCATCAATCCATCAGCGATGCGCAGCGAAATGCCCATGCGCTACTGGCAGAACCTACCCGAAGTGGAGATCCTGCCGCAACTCATGCGAGGAGCCGAGCAGCGCGTGGCAACGATGGTGAGACGACAGCAATCAAAGCCCACGGCAGCTCCTTACGTGCCAGAGCTCCACACCCTGACCGTCTTGCGTGAAGCGCTACCCTCCTGCAAGGGGTGCGAGCTTTACGAGCACGCAACGCAGGTCGTTCCAGGTGTTGGCGCAGCTCATGCAAAGCTGATGCTCGTCGGCGAGCAGCCCGGCGACAAGGAGGATCTCGAGGGCGCGCCCTTCGTCGGGCCTGCCGGTTCCCTCCTGCGCGGCGTGATGGAAGAGCTCGGCATCGCGCCAGAGTCGGTCTACATGACGAACGCGGTGAAGCACTTCAAGTTCGTGCAGCGCGGCAAGCTGCGGCTTCACCAGAACCCGCGCCTGCAGGAGATCAACGCTTGCCGCCCCTGGCTCGCAGCGGAACTCGACGCGGTGAAGCCGCAGGTGATCCTCTGCCTCGGCGCCTCAGCAGCAAAGAGCTTGCTCGGCAGCACCTTCGCCCTCATGAAGGACCGCGGGTCCGTGCAGGAGAGCGCGTTTGGCAAGCAAATCATTGCCACACTGCATCCTTCGGCGGTGCTTAGAGCGCGAGACGATGCGTCCCGCGAGCAGATGCGCGGCCTCCTGAAGCGCGACCTGCAATTCGCTTCGGAACTCGCCTCCGGCAAGCACCGATAAGCTCGCGATAAAATGGTGGCGATGTCTTCCTCTACAGAATCTCTCACGAAAGTCATTTCGCCCGCGCGCACGTTGCGTGGTTCGCTCGTGCTGCCCGGCGACAAGTCGATCTCGCACCGCTACGCCTTGCTCGCGGGTCTCGCGGAAGGCACGTCGAAGTTCTCAAACTTCTCAACCGGCGCAGATCCGCACAGCTCATTGAAGTGCATGGCGTCGCTGGGCGCAACCGTTTCCGTGCACAAGAACGAAGTAGAAGTCACCGGCATGGCTGGCGAGTTCCTCGTGCCGCGCCAACCGCTCGACTGCGGTAATTCCGGCTCGACCATGCGTATGCTGGCCGGTCTCGTCGCCTCCCAACCGGGCGACTTCACCTTCGTTGGCGACGAATCGCTCACGGTGCGTCCGATGGAGCGCATCCGCAAACCGCTCGAACAGATGGGCGCGAAGGTAACGCTGACCGAAGGCCACGCGCCGATGACCGTGCACGGCGCGAAGCTCAAGGCGCTCAGCTTTGAAGCTCCTATCGCGAGCGCACAGGTGAAGACCGCAGTGCTCTTCGCGGGTCTCCGCGCGGAGGGAACAACGTCTGTTGTGGAATCCGTACGCACGCGCGATCACTCCGAGCACGCGCTGCGTGCCTTCGGCGCAGAGCTGAAGCGCGACGGCGATCGCCTCTACATTGCTGGAGGCCAGAAGCTCAAGGCCATCGAAGCCACCGTTCCCGGCGACCTCTCGTCGGCAACGTTCTTCTTGTGCGCCGCACTGCTCTTTGAAGACTCGAACCTCGTTCTCGACGCCGTCGGCCTGAACCCGACGCGCGCTACGCTGCTCGATGTCATCTCCGGCATGGGCGGCCTCGTGAAGGTGCTCGACGTGCAGGAGCAGCACGGTGAGATGGTCGGCACCATCCAGGTGAACCGCCAGAAGGCCCTGCGTGGATTCGACATCACGGGCGCGTTGACCGCATCGCTGATCGATGAGATTCCTGCGCTTGCTGCAATCGCACCTTACACCGAGAACGGCATGAAGATTCGCGATGCCAAGGAACTCCGCGTAAAGGAATCTGACCGCATCGCGCTTGTGGTCAAGAACCTGCGCGCCATGGGCGCCGAGGTCGTCGAGCACGAAGACGGCATGGACATCCCCGGGGGCCAAAAGCTCAGCGGCGGCGTCATCGACAGCGGCCTCGATCACCGCATCGCAATGGCGTTCTCCATCGCTGCTCTGCGCGCTGAAGGTGAAACGACGATCCACGGTGCGGAAGCCGCAGCCGTCTCGTTCCCGGAGTTCTTCGACTACCTCGACGAACTCGCGATTCGCTAACGCACATACGTACGCAAGAAGGCCCGCCATCTCGGCGGGCCTTCTTCTTGTTCTTCACGACGACTACATCTTGTAGTCGCCGAGATCATCGTCGTTGAGTTCTTCGAGCCACTGCTTCACATCTTCAGGGGTGCGCGCGCCCAGCGCCTGCGTGGCCGCTTCGCGAGCATGCTCCAGCACGGACTTGCTGACGTAGATCGGACAATCCGCACGCAGAGCCAGCGCGATGGCATCCGAAGGACGCGCATCCAGCGCCACCGGTTCACCTTCCTGCGATACCCACACGGTCGCGTAGAACGTGTCTTCGCGCAGCGCGGCCACAACGACGCGCGTCACCTGTCCGTTCATCGCCTGCACGAGGTTGCGCATCAGGTCATGCGTCATCGGGCGCGGCATCGAGGCCTTCTCTATTTCAATCGCAATCGCATTCGCCTCGAGCAGTCCCACCCAGATCGGCAGCACCACCTCGCCGTCGAGATCATTGAGCACGACGATCGGCATCTTCGTGGATGGGTCCATCATCAGCCCACGCACCTTCACTTCCACCTCAGGATCAGCGGTGGTCGCGGGATCGGGCTCGTATTTGAAGCCAGGCAATTGCATGAACCGAGTGTACCTCGCGGTTTAGCTGAGGACGACGACGCGCGCGTTCAAAGCCTGCTGTGCAAGCAGCGCGGCCGAAGGAGCGATCGCTTCCGAAACCGCTTCTC
This sequence comes from Granulicella cerasi, assembly GCF_025685575.1. Lineage (NCBI taxonomy): Bacteria > Pseudomonadati > Acidobacteriota > Terriglobia > Terriglobales > Acidobacteriaceae > Granulicella > Granulicella cerasi. Next base: position 97,167 of record NZ_JAGSYD010000004.1, on the reverse strand, counting down.
CCACGAGCGAACTCGGGAAGACCTGCGTGATCTTTACATCGACATAGCTGCCTACCGTCGGAGTAGTCTCGCAGGTGAAGTTCACGGTCTTGTTCTGCATCGATCGACCGAGCACCTGTCCACGCGAGTTGCGTCCGCCCTCCACCATCACACGATCTACCTGATTCAGATGACGCGCATAGTGCTCGCGCTGAATCTCGCGCTGACGCGTGTTGAGGATCGCCAGGCGTTCCGCCTTCACCTCTTCTGAGATCGAGTCGTGCATGTGGATCGCCGGCGTGTTCGGACGCGGCGAATACTTGAAACCGAAGATGCTGTCGTACTTCACAGCCTCCAGCAGCGTGATCGTATCTTCGAAGTCCTGATCGGTCTCGCCCGGGAAACCGACGATGATGTCCGAGGTCAACGAGATATCTCGCTTCGCTGCATGTGTCCATGCAATGCGCTCGAGATACCACTCGCGCGTGTATTCGCGCTGCATCGCGCGCAGTACGTTCGTCGAACCTGATTGCACCGGCAGATGGACGTGATTGCAGAGCGTCGGAGTCGCGTCGATCGCATCGACGATGTCCTTCGTGAAGTCGCGCGGATGAGAGGTCGTAAAGCGTACGCGCTCGATGCCGTTGATCTCACCCACAGCAACCATCAGCTCCGCAAATGACCGCTTGCCCGACGGGTCGCGATAGCTGTTCACGTTCTGGCCAAGCAGTTGAATCTCGGTGTAACCGAGGCCTGCAATACGCTGCGCTTCGGCGAGCACAGAGGCCGAGGTGCGCGAGCGCTCCTTGCCGCGCGTGTACGGCACCACGCAGTACGCGCAAAACTTATCGCATCCTTCGATGATCGTGATGTACCCACGGTGCGGGTTCGAGCGCGAGGTGAAGTCTGTGTCGAAAGTCTCTTCCGTCTCGCGATCATCGAGTCCCGTGATGCGAGTCTCGCCAGCTTCGAGCCGTGCCAGCATGTCCGGCAGATTGCGATACGAAGCCGAGCCTGCGACCAGCGAAACATAAGGCGCGCGCTCGAAGATCTTCTGCCCTTCCTGCTGGGCCACGCAGCCGATTACGGCAAACTTCTTGCCTTCACCCTGCATGCGCTTGTATTCGTTCAAACGATGGAAGACCTTCTGCTCTGCCTTATCGCGGATCGAGCAGGTGTTGTACAAGATCAGTCCGGCCTCAGCCTCATCGACGACCTGCGTGTAGCCTTCGTGCACCAGCGTGCCCACGACTTTTTCTGAGTCGTGAGCATTCATCTGACAACCGAAGGTCTCAATGTAAAACGTCTTCATCGTGTCCCTAACTTCCGCGGCGGCGCCTCAGCGTCTATCGCCCTGGATACAGCATGTCCTTGATCGCGCGACGGCGCGCTTCATCCGCTTCGCGCTTGCCTTCAAACGAAGCCGCACCGGCTACCGCGCCGCGATCATCTTCCTCGGGCTCATTGCACTGAACGCAACGATTCGCATATCCGGCGTGGTTCGGACGCAGTTCAAACTCTTCTTCGCAGACGACGCAGATACGCTTTGGAAAGCCCATGACAAGGCTATTTTACCGCGTCGGCCAGGCTTTCTGCTGTACTTCGCACACGCCGTGTTTCGGCAGCTGAGGCAACTCACTGCCCCGAAACCACACGGTGCACCGGCAAGCGGATGACGCAACAGGCGCCGACGGACACGTCTGGATCAAAAAAGATCTCGCCGCCAGAGCGCTGGATCACCAGCTGCGCGATCGAGAGACCCAACCCGGCCCCGCTGTTTGGCGCAGTCTGCCCTGCCGGGCTCGTGTAAAACCGGCCGAAGATCGATTCCAGCTCAGAACGCTCAATCCCCGGCCCCTGGTCCTGCACGGTCAGCTGTACCTGACCCTCCGCAACGGAATGTGTGAACGTGATCGTGGAGTCATTCGGAGAGAACTTGATCGCGTTGTGCACCACGTTCATCACAGCGCTTCGGATCAAGCCACGGTCGCCGCTGAGAACGATGCCACTGGCAGCATGAATGTTCGAACTGAGCCGGATGCGGCGCTCTTCCGCAAGCACTCCAAGCACTTCTGTAACCTCGCCCAGCACCTCGACCAGCGAGTAGTTGTCGGGACCGATCGACCTCGCCGCCTCCGCTCTCGCGAGCAGGAGCAGGCCCTCGATCGTGTCCTCCAGACGCGCCGTCTCTTCGAGAATGCTCGCGAGCGCGTCCTTATCGCGCTCGCCCGTCTCCTGCTCACGTAGCGCAATCTCACCGACAGCGCGGATCGCCGCCATTGGCGCACGGAGTTCATGCGCAGCGTCGCCCGTAAAGCTGTGGAGTTGCTGAAATGCCTGCTCGAGACGGTCCAGCAGATCATTGAAGACCGCCGCCATGTGGCCTAGCTCGTCGTCAGGATTCTCAATGAGCAAGCGTTCATTCAAGTTACGCGCGGTGATCTGCTTGGCCGTAGACGCCATCTCCTCGAGCGGCTTGAGGGCCTGCCGCGCGATCTGGTATCCCGCGAATCCCGCAAAGACCAGCGCTATGGGGATCGCGATGAGCAGTATCTCGAGAAACTGCGTCATCCGCATTCGGAACGGAGCAAGGCTGTATCCCAGCCGAATCAAAACGACGCGGCCCTGCATCGTGTGCAGGTGGCTCACGAGCGAGACATGCGTGCCATCGGACAATCGTACGACTCGTTGATCGAAGCGATCATCGCCTTCATTCGGCAGCGAAGGCCCACCGAGCGACTCGCCCGCAAGGTTCGGTGTACGGTACAGCACAACGCCGGAAAGATCGTGCACCTCCATCAGGCGATCGATCAGCAGATGCGATTGTGGATGGCTGAAGTAATCCTGCTGCAGCTTGAGCGCGCCAGCGTCGTCGAAGTACAGCAGGCCTTCGACGGTGACGAGGTCCTGCACTTCATCATGAAAGATCTGGTTGCGAATGAACCTGTACTGAAACGCAAAGACGAGCACCACATACACCGCAAGGATCATCGCGAGTACCGCGATGTACCAGACAGTGAGGCGACTACGAATTTGCTTTACGAGGCACCAGTTCATCCTTCAGGCTCCCGCAAACTAAAGCCAAGACCGCGCACCGTATGGATGAGCTTCACAGAAAACGAGTCGTCTACCTTCTTGCGAAGCCGATTGATCTGCACATCGATCACATTATCCAGTGGCGTGTATCGAGAACTCTCTTTCCACACATCTCTGGCGAGCATCTCGCGCGAAACCGTGCGTCCACCGTTCTCTGCGAGATAGAGCAGCAAGTCGAACTCTCTCGCCGAGAGTTCGATCGTCTTCCCGGCACGCGAGGCCGCGCGCGTCTTCGTGTTCAAGCTGAGATCGCCGACCGTGACGCTTTCGGAAGTCGCTTGCGGCAGAATGCGCCGCAGCAACGCATCAATGCGCGCCAGAAGCTCCGGAAATGAAAACGGCTTCCCGAGATAGTCATCGGCGCCGGTGCGCAAACCATGCACACGATCTTCGACGCTGTTGTGCGAGGTGAGCATAAGGACGCGGACGTCTATCCTGTCCTCGCGAATCTGACGCAGAAGATCGAAACCATCTCTGCGCGGCAAGGTGACATCGAGCACGAGCAGGTCGGTCTTTTGCTGATGAAGCTGGTAAAAGCCTTCCTCGGCAGACGAAGCCCAGGTCACCTGATGCCCGTCGGATTCAATCCCCGCAACGAGGGCCGAAGCGAGCTTGCTGTCGTCCTCCACCACGAGAATGTGTGACCGCTGGGATGCGTTGAGCACGCGATATCTCCTCTCAAGATGATAGGCATTCGGCGCTGCCGTTCCATGGCGACGGCCACATTTGTAAGGAAAATGTAAGGATTTTGTAAGGCCGGATGATGGTTCACTGCTCCCTATGACAGGAGGAGAAAGTGCCATGGCTTTTCTTCGTATTCTTCCGCTGGTGTTGGTGGCAGCGAGCGCGCCCTCGGCACAAGGCCACGCAATGACGGGCACTGCGGCACAGCTTCCCGCCCACGCGACCTTGCCCATCACCTTCACCAGAACGGTAAGCGCAGCTCATTCTCAGCCGGGCGATAGTGTAGTTGCGCGAACGACACAGGCGGTCCGGCTGTCCGATGGTCGAGTTATTCCTGCAGGCTCCATCGTCAGCGGTCATGTACTTGCCGCGAAGGCGTTCGTCTACGACAAGACGCCCTACGCAAAGCAGGCTTCCGGTCTTCTTGCTATCCAATTCGATTCGCTCACAGCTCAGGGCCAGACGATCCCGCTGCACGTAACGCTTCGCGCGATGGCGGACCCTGTTACGAGCACGCACTCCTACGATCCGCCGCCTTCGGACATGGACTCGCTAGGAACGCGCACGCAGATCGGTGGCGATCAAGTTGTGCCGTCTCAAGATGAGATTCGCGATCGCAACGGCGACGTCGTTGGCTACCACAAAAAAGATGGCGCCTACGCGCACCTTCTCTCCAACAGTCGTGGCTCCATTACCTGCTCTGCCGGAGATACCGAGCAGCCAGTGTCGCAGTTCTCGGCCTCTGCGTGTGGCCTCTATGGCTTCGGCGGTGTCTCGTTGACGGCCCCTGACGCCACGCACATCGCGCTGGCCTCTACTCACGGCACGCCTGAGATCTGGAAGCACAGCATAGCTCTCCTCGAGTCTCTGCCGACAGACTCCAGCAAATAAGTCACTTCACGGAGATATACATGCTGCCCATCGGACCTGCGATGAAGGTCACCATCTATCTGAATCAGGACACGAGCTCAAAGCGTGGCTTTCTTCGCGACGAGATCCTGTCTTTCCTCCGCGAGAAGGGCGTCGGCGTGGGTGGCGCGACAGTGCTCCATCCGTACGCTGGCTTCGGCTCTCACGGACGCTTGCACAAATCAGACGAAGGAGATGTTGAAGGCCTACATCTCCCCGTCATGATCTGCTTCATCGAGACAATGGAGAAGACGCAATCCATCCTGCCAATTCTGCAGGAGATGGTGACCGATGGACTGATCGAGGCGCATCCCACGGAAGTGCTCAAGAGCGCCAAACAAGAGGAGAAGGTCATCTCCTAATGGCATCGTTACGAACTCTCGCACTCGCCTGCACGCTACTCACGACGCCTTGCCTGATTGCGCAATCGACAACGCCACTCACCCTGCCTCAAGCAGAGGCCATCGCGCTCACGAACCAGCCTCGTCTGCTCGCAGCGCAACAGCGCAGTCTAGCGGCGGCAGCACGTGTACGCGAAGCCCGCTCGGCCTACCTTCCCACGCTCGCCTTCAATGCCACGGGAGTCCGAGTCGCTGACACGGCCACCTCCACCGCCGCGGGAGCGTTGACTACATCGGCGATCTCCGACCGCTTCGCGTACGGTGGCCAGTTGAGCCAGCTTGTCACGGACTTCGGTCGAACCAGCGCTCTCGTGGGTAGCAGCCGCTCTAACGCGCAGGCACAGAACTCGCTCGCTACGCTCACCAAAGCCCAGGTTCGTCTGAATGTTCGTGACGCGTACTTCGAAGTGCTCGGCGCAGAGGCCGTGTTGCGAGCTGCTCAGGCGGCGCAATCGAACCGTCATCTCGTCGCGAAGCAGTTGAACGCGCTCGCCGAAAACGAGTTGCGGTCTACTGTCGACGTCAACTTCGCAGAGGTGCTTGCGAGCGAGGCCGATCTTGCAGTCGTCAAGGCACAGAGCGTTGTGGCGCAGCAGCGCGCACACCTAACCACGGCTATGGGAGCTTCGCAAACGATCAGCGCGCCACTTACAGATCCGTCCGCACCGGAGGCTCTACCACCGGATCCGGATGGCCTGCAGGCAAACGCGCAGACCCAGCGCGCAGACCTCAGTGCTGCAGAAGCACAACAACACGCAGCGCAACAGTTCGCGAAAGCCGAGAAGCGGCTGAGCTATCCGACACTGAGCATCGGCGCGGCGGGCGGTCAGGTCCCGTATCACGATCACACGCTGCAGGACAGCTACGCCGCCGCGGGTTTCAACCTCAACATTCCGATCTTCAACGGCGGCTTATACGCTGCACGTCGCACGGCGGCGCAATCTGAAGCGAACGCCCGCTCCAACGATGTGCGTGAGTTGCACCTGGAGGTGACCGAGCAGGTGCGCAGCAGTTGGCAGCGCGCCAACGAAGCCTTCCAGAGTCTCGCCGTTACCGCACACCTCGTTGCGCAAACGAAGGAAGCGTTGCGACTCGCACAGGCCAGATACGACGCAGGCCTCGGCAGCATCGTGGAACTGAACGAAGCACAGGTCAACGAGACCTCTGCAGAGATCTCAGCCGCAGACGCGAATTACACCTACCTCTCACGTCGCGCGGAACTCGACTTCGCGGCTGGACTTCTGAATTGAAAGGACCTCAAGGCATGGCCACCCAAGGACGCGCGCTGGCACTCGGTTTGATCACCGCCTCATGCGCCAGCATACTCACCTCCTGCAAATCTGCGCCTCCACCGCCTGCAGAGGTGCCGACAGTACCGGTTGCAACCGTCAGCCCTGCAACCCTGCAGAACAACGTCGTGCTCTCCGCAGAGTTCGCTCCGTTTCAAGACGTCGACGTGATGGCGAAGGTCGCTGGCTACGTGCGCGAGATTCGCGTGGACATCGGTACCCACGTTCGCAAGGGTGATGTGCTCGCGGTGCTCGAAGTCCCCGAAATTCAGGACGAGATGCAGAAGGCCAAGGCAGGGGTCGCTGCAGCGCAGGCGAACATCGTCACCGCACAGGCTGGAGTGCAGCGCGCAGTGGCGTCGGCCAACATCGCACATCTCTCCTTCCAGCGCATCAACGAAGTTGCGACGAAGAACAAAGGCCTCGTGCCGCGGCAGGATGTCGATGTCGCTCAAGCACGCGACGCGGAAGCCGTGGCGCAACTTGCCAGCGCAAAGTCCAGTCTTCAGGCCGCGCAGGAGTCCAAGTCTGCAGCGGATTCCGAGTATGCGCGAGCCTCTGCCATGATGCAGTACGCCACCATTCGCGCACCTTTCGATGGGATCGTTACGAAGCGTTATGCCAACACCGGTTCCATGATCCAGGCTGGAATCTCTTCGCAGACACAAGCGATGCCCGTCGTACGCCTCGCGCAGTACAACGTCCTCCGTCTCTCGTTGCCTGTTCCCGTCACCGATGCGGCAGAGATCAAGGACGGACAATCCGTCGACGTGAGCGTCAACAATCCGCCACGCACACTCAGCGGCAAAATCGCGCGCTTCGCGGGCTCTGTGCAGATGGACACGCGAACGATGGATACGCAGATTGATGTTCCCAACGCGAACGGCAGCTTGCTTCCCGGCATGTACGCCACGGTCCACCTGCACCTTGCGGATCGTCCTCATGTTCTTAGCGTGCCCGTGGACGCTATCGACGGAGTGGGAACAAGCGTGGAGCAAGCGTACGTTGTGCGCAACGGCATCGTTCACGTCGTGCCTGTGAAGACCGGGCTGCAAACGCCCACGCTGCTCGAAATTACCTCCGGCCTGCAGTCGGGCGATCAGGTCATCACCGGACGTCACACCGGACTCTCCGAAGGCGAAGCTGTGCAGCCGCGTGCTGCCACCTACGAGAGCGACGCGAGCCACAGCTAAACCTGTTTCGAGTAGAAAGAGCGAGGAAAGATGTCGGGATTCTCCATACGAAACCCCTATATGATCGTGGTCCTGTGCCTGGTCATGATGATCCTGGGCACAGTCAGCGCATCCGACATGCCGGTCGACATGTTTCCCGCCGTGAATATGCCGGTGGTGGCGGTGGCGACCTTCTACTCGGGTATGCCGCCCGCGCAGATTGAAACCAACATCACTTATCACCTCGAACGTCAGTTCACGCTCGCCAGCGGCATCGATCACATGGAGTCTCGCTCGCTCCCCGGCGTCAGCCTCATCAAGGTTTACTTCCGCGCAGGCACGGATGCAGACGCAGATGCTGCGACGATCTCTTCCCTTGCGATGAGCGATCTGCGCGACATGCCCCCGGGTACCTACCCGCCCATCATCCTCAAGCAGGACGCAGCGAGTATCCCCGTGAATCTGGTCACGCTCTCCGGTTCCGGGTTGGATGAGAGCAAGCTCAAGGATCTCGGGCAGAACTTCGTCCGCAACCAGCTTGCCAGCGTAGAGGGAGCTTCCGTTCCGCAGCCCTTCGGCGGCAAGTGGCGGCAGATCATGCTGTACGCCGATCCGTACAAGCTCGAGGCGCATCAACTCAGCCCCATGGATGTCGTGCGCTCGGTGAATGAAGCCAACGTCATCCTACCTGCGGGTGACGTCGAGATCGGCCGCAACGACTACGACCTCTACACGAACTCCATGCTTGGTGGCGTGAAGGACATCGGCCAGGTGCCGATCAAGATGGTGGGCCAATCCCCCGTACGCATCGGCGATGTGGCCGTAGCGCAGGACTCCTTCAGCCGTCAGTTCAACGTCGTGCGTGTGAACGGACAACGAGCTGTCTATCTGCCGATCTTCAAGGCTGGTGCCGATGCCAACACGATCTCGGTCGTCAATGGTGTCCGCGCCACGCTGAAGAAACTCTATGACGTTCCTGCCTCCTTGAAGACGGAGGTTGTGTTCGACCAGTCGAGGTTCGTGAAGACCGCCATCGAAACGCTGCTGCACGAAGGTGGCGTCGGTCTGTTCCTGACTTGCCTGATGATTCTCATCTTCCTCGGAAGCATGAGAGCAACCATCGCAGTCTTCTTCTCCATTCCGCTTTCGTTGCTCGCGACTTTCTTCGTTCTCAAGCTCACAGGAAGCTCCATCAACAGCATGGTGCTGGGCGGTCTTGCACTCGCACTTTCGCGTCTCATCGACAACTCCGTCGTCGTGCTCGAAAACATCTTCCGTCATCTCGAAGGCGGAGAACCTCCTGTGGTCGCCGCGGAAAAGGGTGGCAAGGAAGTGGCTCTGCCCGTACTCGCCGGCACGTTGACGACGGTCGTCGTGTTCTTTCCCGTGACGATGCTGTACGGCGTCAGCCGCTTCCTGTTCTCTGCACTCGCACTCGCCGTGGTCATCTCCCTCTTCGCGTCGTACTTCGTCGCGCTGACGGTAGTGCCACTCTTCTGCGCGAACTTCATCAAGAGCCCGCATGGTGATGTGGTTCACGAATCGGCAGAGGGTGAGTACGCCGTCGCCGCAGCGGCGGACTCGAAGCAGCAGAGCTTCGGAGCACGCTTCAATGCGGCGTTCACGCGTGGCTTCGATAAGATGCTGCATCGCTATGATTCGCTCGTGAACAAGGTGCTCGAAGCGCCGAAGTTGGTACTCGGCGTCTTCGCTGCGGTGTTTCTTCTGAGCCTCTGCCTTTTCCCTCTGCTGGGACTTTCGTTCTTCCCACGTACAGACGCGGGTCAGTTCGTCATCAACTTCAAAGCGCCTTCGGGTACGAAGCTCACCGCTACCGAAGCAGAAGCAGCAAAGATCGAAGGCATCGTTCGCGGTATCGTTTCGAAGCACGACCTCGCATTGACGGTTAGCAACCTCGGCGTTGATCCCGGCTTCTCTGCACTGTTCACGCAGAACGCGGCGATGCATACCGGCTTCACGCAGGTTGCGCTCTCCGAAGATCACAAGGTCAGCAGCTACACCTACATCGACGAAGTGAAGAAGGCGCTGGCGCAGCAGATGCCGGAACTACAGACCTTCTTCTCCAGCGGCAGTCTTGTAGACGGCGTGCTGAACATGGGCGCTCCCGCTCCCATCGATATTCGCGTCGCCGGCAACGATATGACCGGCGACTACAACACCGCGCAGAAGATCGCCGCTCAGGTGCGCAAGATCGACGGTGTTGCTGACGTGTACATCCCGCAGGACATTGATTATCCGTCGCTGCGCATCTCCGTCGACCGTACGCGCGCCGACGAGCTCGGCCTGACCGAAAAGGAGATCGTCTCCAACATCATCACCGCGCTCACCTCTAACCAGATGATCGCGCCAAGCATCTGGATCGATCCGAAGAGTGGCAACAACTACTTCCTCACCGTGCAGTACAAAGAAGGTCAGATCAAGTCGCTCGAAGATCTGAAAGCCATTCCGTTGCACGGCGCAAACATCAAGTCGCCGACGCGCCTCGATATGGTGGCGAACATCGAGCAGTTCAAAGCCCCAACCGAGTTGGACCACACACAGATTCGTCGCTTCGTGGACATCTACGTGCGCCCGCAGAACGAGGCGCTGAACCGCATCACTACCGAGATCAACAAGATCGTCGCCTCCGCACACCCGCCTCAAGGCACCGACGTCACGTTGACCGGCAGCGTGAACTCGATGAACCAGTCCTTCAAGAGCTTCGCGATCGGCCTTACGCTTTCCGTCCTGCTGCTCTTCCTCATCCTGGTTGCGCAGTTCCGCTCATTCATCGATCCCTTCATCATTCTGCTGGCGCTGCCCCCAGGCATCACTGGCGTCATCGTCACACTGCTGCTCTGGGGAACGACGCTGAACGTGATGTCGCTGATGGGCGTCGTCATGCTGGCCGGCATCGCGCTCTCGAACAGCATCCTCATCGTGGAGTTCGCTCACCACCTGCTGAAGGAGGGCATGAGCGTCCGTGAAGCGATTACGACCTCGTGCCGAGTACGTCTTCGTCCGATTCTGATGACATCACTCGCGACGCTCATCGGTTTGCTGCCGATGGCCCTCAAGCTCGGCGAGGGTAGCGAAGCCTACGCCCCGCTCGCGCAGGCGCTCATCGGAGGACTCACGGTCTCGGTCATCCTCACCGTCTTCCTGGTTCCCGCAGGGTTCTTCCTGGTGTACAAGGATAAGAACTTCGCCGAACATGATGCGGAGCCACATCACGCTTAGCTGTGGAGCGCAGATGAATCTTTTTCACTCTGACGGTCAAGGTCTGAAGCAGCTCGCAGAACTTGGCGCAGCGTTTGTGCTCTCTGCCGCCATCGGGTTAGAGCGCGAGCTGCGCCACAAGAGTGCGGGTTTGCGCACCTACACGGTCGTCGGCACCACTGCGGCTCTGTTTCTGCTCGTCTCCAAGTATGGATTTATGGATGTCCTCTCCGAAGGCCGGATCGTCCTCGATCCCTCGCGCGTCGCCGCGCAGATCGTCACTGGAATCGGCTTCATTGGCGCGGGGCTGATCTTCGTCAAAGGTGACTGGGTAAAAGGCGTGACCACCGCCGCCACGCTCTGGCTCGTCACGGGTATTGGCATGGCCTGCGGCGCGGGCCTTCTGCTCCTTGCTCTTGTCACGACCATCGCGTACTTCATCATCGCCCTGGTCTTCCCGCTGCTCCTGCGCCAGTTGCCCGGAACGCCCGTGCCCACGGAGGAAAGCCGCAACACTGAACACGACTGAACCATCTTCACGAAGCTGAGTCCCCTACCCGCAGGTCCGGTATCTTCTGATTCCTCGTAGCGCGTTGATTGGAAGACCGCTATCCTGAACGTACGCTACAAGGGACCAGCTACAGGATGGCAAATCGAGCCCCGGCCTCGGAACGATGGGTGCCAACAACACAAGACGACAGAACCGCCGCTCTGGCACAGCTCGGTGTGCTGCTGGAGAACGATCTCTTTCGTCGCAGTTCGCGATACTCTGCGCTCCTGCGCTACATCGTTGAGAAGGCTCTGGAAGGCGACTATGGCTCGCTCAAAGAGCGGACCATTGGCATCGAAGTCTTCAAGCGCGACATCGATTACGACACCAATGCGGACCCCGTCGTCCGCTTCTGTGCCGCCGAAATCCGCAAACGCCTCGCGCAGTATTACCAGAACACCCCCACCGACAGCATCGAAATCGCCCTGCCCGTAGGTTCCTACGTGCCGACGTTCTCGCACCGGTTAGCCGAGCCCGACACGGTATCGGCTCCGGTCGAACTCAGCGAATCGCGAACGACGCTCTATATACCGCTGCCTTCAGAGCCGTCTCCCGCCATCGCAGCCCCCAGGCGCCGCTGGGGCCTGGGGGCATTGCTCGCCGTCGCCGCAGCCTTGGTCGCGACTATCGTCATTTATCGATCCTTTGGACAGAAGCCGGACGCGGTGGAGGCGTTCTGGGGTCCGCTGCTGCGCGACTCCGCTCTCGTCAAGATCTGTACAGGAACGCCACCCGAAACCAGCCTGAATAACGCCGGTAACCAGAGCATCGAGGCAGCTTATCTGCAGGGTGGCCACCGCGTAACGCTCGAAACTGCGTCGGCGATCGCGAACGTAGCCGCCTTTCTGCAGGCCCATCGCGAACCGTACAAAATCAGCGAAGCCGATGCCGAAACGCTCGACAGCTTCCACCGCCAACCGATCGTGCTGATCAACGCCAACAATAATCAGTGGACCCTGCTGCTCGCCAAGCCGCTGCGCTTCCACTTTGAGACCGAGGGAGCGACAGGTTACATCGCTGATGCGACGCGGCCCCAGTTTCGCGGCTGGTCGGTCGACTTCTCCCAACCGAGAACGCGGCAGACTACCGACTACGCCCTGGTGGCTCGCTTCTTCGACCCGACCACGCAATCTCCTGTCATGCTCCTCGCCGGAGTCGGGACGATCGGAACACGTGCCGCCGGGGAGTTCAGCGTATCTGCCTCGGAACTGCGCGAACTCGAAAAGCAGCTTCCCCAGGGGTTGAGCAACACGAACTTCGAAGCTGTCCTCAAGACCGAGGTCGTCCACGGTCAACTCGGATCGACGCAGATCGTCGCGACTCACACCTGGTAGCGGACGCCGGCGATGGCCAACCATAAAAACCAGCCTCCATGCACTTGTTACAACCTGTTACAACGGCTCTACGCTGTTGAAAATAAAGGATCGTCCAGCATAAGGCAGGATGACGCCGTATGACACCTATTCAGCGCATTCATCGGATTGTTACCAATGGCGCAGTTTCCTCAGAAATTGCTTCGTCGGAGTTCCTCCATGAAATGGCAGGTGTTTCCCTCTCGTTGGGCGGCCGCATTCTTTGCAATCGGTCTGTCTGGAACCGCTGTTCTCACCAGCGGCTGCGCAAACGTAGCCCTGTCGGGCTCCACAGAAAGCCTGTCCGGCTCCCAGGGCACGCTCAGCGGTAAGCTGCATGGTGGCAATCAACCTGTCGTCGGCGCTCTCGTGAGGCTGTACGCAGCCGGTACGAGCGGATATGGTTCTGCTGGAACGCTCTATGCGACGACTACCTCGTCGGCTCCCGATGGCGGTTTCCAGTTCTCGAAGTCGGCCACGAACACGGGTGTGACGAACTCCAGCGGATCCTCCTGGGGCTGCCCTTCGTCGGGCGATCCGCAGATGTACCTCATCTCGACCGGCGGAATTACCCAAGGCACAGGTACTGCCACTAACTCCGCCGCGGCATTCGCCATCGCTCTGGGCCGCTGCAGCCAGATCACCTCTGCGACCTTTGTGGACCTGAACGAGGTAACCACTGTCGCCACGATGGCCGCCCTGCAGCAATACTTCAATCCCAATACTGAGAGCTTCGGCGCGCCCGCATCCACGCAGGCGCAGACGGGTTTCCAGAATGGCGTGGCGACGATCAGCAACATGGTCGACAAAGCCGCCGGAGCGGCCTACAGCTCGAACACCGTCAGCGCCACGCCCGCTGGGCACTCCGCGTCTGTCACCGTGACGATCACTCCGGAGACGAAGAAGATCAACGCCATCGCCAACGTGTTGGCCGCTTGCGTGAATCAAACCTCCTCCAGTGCGGCGCAGTGCTCGACGCTCTTCGCAAGCGTTCCAGCGCCATCGCCCGCCGTTACCAGCCAGCCCGGCATCACCTTCTCCGCCCCGACGGACGTGCTGCAGGCGGCCTACTTCATGCTCAGCAACCCTGCAAGCGGCAGCGCGGCCAACATCAACGCAGCCTTCGGCCTCATCAGCGCAGACGCACCGTTCCAGCCGTCGCTCACCACTGCGCCAACCGACTGGAGTGTGGCGATCCGCTACGACAGTGCCAGCGCGTGCACTGCAGGGACCTTCCTTGGCGGTGCCTATGATCTCGCCGTCGATGGCGCAGGAAATCTATGGGCCGCAGGCGACTCCGCCAACGGCAACCTGATGGCGCTGACACCCGCGGGCGCGCCTATGGTCTGTGATCTGGGTACCAATGTGGCGACCTCGAAGGCGTTGACGATCGACACCGCCGGCTACATCTGGATCGCCAGCAACAGCGCAGCCAACGTATATCGCTACGATCCGAATGCGAGTAGCTATACGACCTGGCCGACGCTCCATGTTCCCTACGCCATCGCCGCGGATGGCGTAGGAAATGTCTTCTACACCTCGGTCTCCGGCACAGAGGTCGACGAGTTCGCCAACGCTGCCACGGCCGTCACTCCAGCTACGGCCAGGAAGGTCGGTGCAGTGGGTAGCGGCCCGTTCTATCTCTCGGCCGATACCGCGGGCAACGTCTGGGTACTGCAGACCGCCTCAAGCGGATCCCTGTACCAGGTGTACCCAAGCACGACGACGACTGCCGGCAACTATTACAACGGCTTCCAGAGCAGCATCGTCGCCAGCACCTCTGCATCCGGGGACACGGGACACATCACAAACCCCTACGGCATAGCCGCAGGATTGAACAGGAAAATGGCTCTTATCAACGGATCAAACACTGCGAGCTCGGTCTCCAATACGTTGTCGCTCGTGACCCCGGCATCCACCGCAGGACAAGCTGTCACGATCACCGATAGCGCGCAGTATGCTGCGGGCAATAGTTGGGGGCGTGGACTCGCGGCGGACGGCGCGGGAAATCTCTGGACTGTGAGCTCCTCAAGCTCTGGCGGAAACTACGTCACCGGAGCCACCAGCCCCGCGCAATACATGATCAACGAATTCTCCGCTACCGGAGCGGCGATCTCACCCACTGGCACGCTGACGTCCAGCAACAAGCCAACCGGCGGCTACCAGAAAGACTCCACCATCTTCCCCACCGCGAAGTATCCTAACGGCCCTCGTAGCGTGGCCATCGATCCAACTGGCAACGTGTGGATTGGCAATAACTCGACGGACGGCTCAGGCACAGGCGTTGTCGAGCTGGTCGGTTCCGCGGCTCCCGTAATCACACCAATCGCAGCGGCATTGGCCGCAGGCGCGAGCACCGGCAACGGCTCCTCCATGCCATAACGACTCGGTACGTTGCTTGAGCCACAACACAGAATTTGCCTCACTCTTAGGTCTCACAGAATGGAGTTTATGCGTCGCGTTTATTCAACTCTCCTGATGGTCTGTCTCTTCTGTATCAGCATGGCCTCCTCCTATGCGCAGGTGACAACAGCCACGATCGTAGGCCATGTGACTGACTCGTCCGGTGGCGCTGTACCCAAGGCCAGCGTCATCACCACGAACCTGGACACGGGCGACGCTCGCACGGCCGTCGCCAATAGCAGCGGCGAGTTCCGCGCGGAGTTTCTACCTGCCGGAAATTACAGCGTCCAGATCAGTGCATCGGGTTACAAGACCTACGTGCAAACGGGCATCACGCTCTCTGTGGGACAGATCGCCACCACGAACGTTGCGCTCACCGTGGGTGAAACCACCGAGTCGGTGACCGTGACCAATGATCTTCCACTGGTGAACACCAGCAACGGTGAGATCGCCAGCACCATCAGCGAGCGAGAGATCGTCGATCTTCCGCTCGTGGACCGCAATCCCTACACCCTGCTGGATATCGTGCCTGGCGTACAGTCCAACCAGAACTCGATCGTGCTTGGCTACCCCGAGCAGCGCACCATCATCAATGGCGGCTCGGACGCCGGCACGGGCTCGGTCAACTACTTCCTCGATGGCGCACCGAACCTCACGGGTCTGCGCAACACCGGCAACATTCTGCCGAACCCCGATGCACTCGCCGAATTCCGTGTGCAGACCAACGGTTACAGCGCAGAGTTTGGGCGCTTTCCCAATGGCATCGTGAACGCAGTCACCCGTTCAGGAACGAACAAGTTTCACGGAAGCCTCTTCGAGTTCTATCGCAATGATGCCCTGGCCGCGAAGCAATGGGGTTCCTCGGGTCTTGCGACCGCACCGCTCAATCGTCACCAGTTCGGCGGCGCCATCGGCGGGCCCATCCGCAAAGATCGCACCTTCTTCTTCGGCTCCTACGCGGGTCTGCGCCAAACCACGAGCACGCTGATGAACACCGCCGTCGTGCCGACAGAAGCAGAGCGCGCTGGCGACTTCTCGGCGGATCCCGCGGCCTCACAGCCCGTTGATCCGCTCACGAAGCAAGTCTTCGTCTGCAATGGTCGCACCGGCGTCATCTGCGCCAACCGTATCGATCAGGTCGCCAGCACCATCATCAACCGCTACATTCCGACGCTTCCAGCAGGACAGACCGTCTGGAAGGGCTTCGTCTCCGTTCCTTATGTCTCCGACGAGTTCCTCGCCAAGGTCGACGAGCAGCTCACTCCGATGCAGCGGCTCAGCGTGATGTACTTCAACACGAGCGGCCACAGCGCTGCCGTCGCGAATGCCTCGGCCACGAACCTTCCGTGGTCGCAGACCGCTTATATCTGGCGTCAACAGAACGCCATCATCAATCACACGTGGACCATCACACCCACGCTGGTGAACCAGGCATGGGTGAGCTATACCCGCAACCTGGGCGCACGCGTCAATACGCCGCAGACCTCGCTCGGCGACCTAGGTTCTACCTTTGCGATCCAAGGTCCAAAGGCGCTGCCGCAGATTACCGTGACGAACTTCTTCACACTCGGCAATGCGGTGGCCGGCCCCAAGGCAGGTACGAACTTCTATGCCCTTCGCGACCTGGTGAGCTTCACCCACGGCAAGCATTCGCTGCGTTTCGGCGGCGAACTCTCGCTGGACAAAGACGAGCAAGCGGTCACGCAGGCGAACTACGGGACCTTCAGCTTCGGTGGCACGGTCACCAGTGCGACCATCGCCGGCGTGAAGCACTCGAACGCTTTCGCCGATTTCCTCATCGGCATCCCCAGTTCCGTGGCGCAGGCCTCTCCAGTAACAGGCTCTACCAATAGCTGGAACGCGTCGCTCTTCCTCCAGGACGACTGGCGCGTTCTGCCGCGACTCACGCTGAACCTTGGCCTCCGCTGGGACGTTCAAACGCCGCCTACTGATCCGGAGAACAAGGAGACGACGTACGTCGCCGGCCGCCAGTCCTCTGTCTACACCGCAGCACCTGTCGGCCAGCTCTTCCCCGGAGACGCTGGCGTGACACGCGGCATCATCCCCGTGCGCATCGGACATCTCTCGCCGCGCTTCGGCTTTGCCTTCGATCCTACCGGCAAAGGCACCACCGCCATCCGCGCCGCCGCAGGCATCTTCTGGGGAAGCATGTCAGGCAATGAGTGGAACACGATGGAGAACTTCCAGCCGTACTCCCTCAACTTCACCTTCACCAACGCGGCCACGACGACGGGAGCCACGCTCTCTGATCCGTATCGCAATCTGACCGGTGGCAACCCCTTCCCGTTCTCGCGTGGATGGGTCACCGGAGCTTCTATGACCGGCGTTGCTCTGGGCTACAACGCGCCGTACACCATCGCGCTGAATGCCTCGGTGCAGCAGCAGATGACGAAGACGCTCGGCCTTCAGGTCGCCTACGTCGGTTCACTCGGTCATGACCTTCCCTTCGCGACCGACGTAAACTACCCCGTACCTTCGGCAACAGCGACGAACGCTTCAGCGAACGTGCTGGCACGCCGACCCAACCCGAAGTTCGGGCAGATCGCTCTGATCAATTCCGATCAGCGTTCGAACTACCACAGCCTGCAGGCCTCGGTGAATCAACGCCTTGCGTTCGGCCTGCAGTTCTCCGGTTATTACATCTGGTCGAAGTCCATCTCCAGCGTCGATCTGCAGCAGGCGGTGGCGAACTCCGGCGCGCAGGACTACTCGAAGCTTTCGGCAGAGCGTGGCCTCACGTCGAATGACACACGCAACTCTGTCGCGATTTCGCTCATCTGGGATCCGCACGTCCGTGCAGCCGATCGTTTCGTGCGCGCAACCGTCAACGGCTGGCGGGTCTCCGCCATCACCAAGTTGCGCAGCGGACAGCCGTTCACCATCCTGAACGGCGTCGATGCCAACCTCGATGGCTCGTCCAGCTACGATCGCGCACAGCTCGTCGGCGACCCGCATGTCGATCGTCCGCTCCCTTCGCGTTGGTTCAACACAGCCGCGTTCGCACAGAACGCAGTCACCACCGGCAAGCCTGTCGATGGGAGCTCGCCCCGTAACTTCCTCGAAGGTCCCGCGTTCCGCGACGTAGATATGTCGCTGGTGAGGAGCTTCCCTCTCCTGCGGAAGACGCGCCTGGAAGTGCGCGGCGACGCGACGAACATTCTCAACATCGCCAGCTACAGCACCCCCTCGCAGAACGGCCGCACCGTCAGCTCATCGCTCTTCGGACAGATCAGCACAGCGAACACGGTACGCACCCTGCAGGTCGGCGCAAAACTGCTCTTCTAACGAGCCCAAAAGAAAAGGACCAGCTCGATGGATCGTCGTACATTCCTCGTTGGCGTGCCAGCGACACTTGCCCTGCTGCGCGGTAATCTTCTCGCGGAAACCACCAAGCCCGCGAGCATCCTCACCGTGCATCCGGACGACGTGATCGCCTCCATGCCGCATGACTTCATGGGCCTCAGCTACGAATCAACTCAGCTCGGCGAACCGGAGTTCTTTTCGCCGCAAAACACCGGCCTGATCCGCTTGTTCCGCACGCTCTCCCCTAGCGGCAATCTGCGGCTCGGCGGAAACACAAGCGAGTTCTCGTACTTCAAGGCGGCGCCTTCTACGCCGCCACCGGCCTACACGCCGCTGCCCACACAACCCGCCACGCTCACGCCCATTACGCCTCAGGCTCTGCGCAACCTGCGGGGCTTTCTCGATGCCACGGGCTGGAACTGCATCTACGGTTTGAATCTCGGCACAGCGACGCCCGAGCGCGTTGCCGAAGAGGCCGCAGAAGTAGCGCAAATCCTCGGCACCAAGCTGAAGTACTTTCAGATTGGCAATGAGCCGAACAACTACATCCGCTACAAGCTGCGCCCCACAACCTGGAACGCCAGCGCCTACATCGACGAGTGGCTACCCTTCGCGCAAGCCGTGTTGAAGCGCGTCCCGCACTCTCGCGTCTCCGGCCCGGACATGGGCGCTGAGCGGGAGTGGATGGAGCTCTTCGCGCAGCGAGTCCCTCCGATCCTCGGCGACCGGCTCGCTGAGATCACGGATCATTTTTACGCTGAAGGTCCGCCCACAAGCCCCGCGTCCACGATCGAAGCGCTGCTACACAACAAGAAAATCCTTCCTGAGATTGCGGTGATGCAGAGCGCGGGTAAGCTGGCGCACCTCCCCTACCGCATGACGGAGGTCAACTCCTGCTATCTCGGCGGTAAGCCTGGAGTTTCGAACACCATGGCTTCGGCACTCTGGGCGGGTGAGCTTACGCTGCGCCTTCTTGCCGCTGGATTTTCGGGCATCAACTTCCACGGCGGCAGCGCGCGACAGATCAAGGCTTCACTCGGCGGCACCCTTCCTGGAGACGATGTCGCGAAGGCCAGCGCGGCAGACTCGTACTACACACCAATCGCCGGATCGCAGCAAGAAGGCTTCCACGCGCGCCCCATCTTCTACGGCATGATGCTGGCCGCGAAGATGGCCAACGGCAAGCTGGTTCGAGTGAGCGGAAGCGATGGAGACAACCTCATCGCGTATGCGTCGCTCGGCGGCTCCGGCTTACGCATGGCCCTCTTCAATATGACGGCGGCTCATCATGCCGTCGCCATCGATGCTTCCGCGCGTTACGATGAGGTCGTTTGCCAGACTCTATCAGCGCCCGCCGTCGACGCAACCACCGGCATCCAGTTTGGAGCGGCTGAGGTAGACGCTCGAGGAGATTTCACGGCTACGCAATCGGCGCAAAAGCTCCGCGAAGGAAGAAACTTCGAATACCAGCTTGCTCCCTTCTCCGCCGTCATGATCTCGTTCCAGCATTCCTCATCCTCCCGGTAAGACAAGGAGTTTTCCTCGATGCATCGCTACTTACGTTTCGTGATCTCGTCCATACTGCTTCTCACCGGTTGCGGAGCGAACCACGCGCTGGCCTCTGATGGCACGACCGGCACGACACCCTCTGCCACTCCTGTGCACCGTAACAACGGCGCATTCCTCGGGCACGCTTACGTCACCACGGCATCGTTCATCAGCGCAAACTTCAACACGATGGCGACGAACATGCAGTTCAGCTACGGCACCAACCGGCTCTTCGTCATCTGCGGCAACATCGGCAGCACGGGTACGCTCACGAACGGGTCCGCGGCAGCGCCTCAAGTCACCGCATTCCTCAACGCTGTCTCCGCGTGGGAAGCAGCGAATCCCGGATACAAATTTCAGGTCTTCGCATATCTCAGCGGCAGTCTTCTCAGCGGGTCTTCGTTCGTTGACGTCAGCAGCTCCTCGGTGCGCAGCAACATCGCTACCGAAGCCGGACGTTTCACCAGCGCAACGGCCTCCGGCAGTTATGTAAGCAGCGCCAATCGCACCTTCGACGGCGTCTTCATGGACTTCGAGCCAGCAGGCGGCACGAGCACTGCAGCAACCACGCAGTTCAACAACCTCAAGCTGTTGATGGACGGAGTACGCACCTCTGTCGGCACAAGCAAGCTGACCGCATTCGCAGCGCCGCAATACAGCACCACCACCGCGAGCACCTACTTCTGGACGCCGACCTACTACTACTACATGGCCGGGCACGTAGACCTCATCGTAGCGATGGAATACGACACCAAGCTTCAATCCGGCAGTGACTATCAGGCATGGATACAAGCGCAGACAGTCAGTATTCTTCAAGCTGTGTCCGGAGAATATTGGACTGACGGAAGCCACACCGCGCCTACGAACGGCGTGAAGGTCTTGTTCGCGATGCCCGCGTATCCGAACAATCCTCCGAACCACTACGCGGTTGCAGAGAACACGGCCTATGCGGCTCCGGGTGTCACCGCAGGCCTTGCGAACGTAGACGCCGCGGCGTCGAGTTATCTCGGAGGCGCCATCGTTTATCTCACCACCGACGGAACCGGCAGCGATGGATACGCGAGCTACAGCACAGATTGGGCGAACTTTGCAGCGCATTGGTAGATCCATCCGCAGCCTCCTCTTCTTTACGGTCTTTGCAGTGGGCCTGCATGCGCAAACGCCGCAAGCGCTTATGCCTCTGCCTGCGGCGATGCATCTGAACGCTGAGCATCTCGCCATCACTCCCGGGTTCGCGACCAAGGTTGAAGGTTACGACGAGCCTCGGCTTCATCGCGCTACGGAGCGATTCCTCCGCGTGCTCTCGAGACGCACCGGTATCACGGTGTGGGACGCCGCTCACCCCAACGCGACGCTGCTCTTGAAGATCTCAGGACCGAGCGCTCCCGCTCAAACCGCAACGGAGGATGAGTCCTATCGGCTGGAAATCACCGGCGCAAACATCACGATCACGGCGGCGAACCCGCTCGGCGCGATGCATGGTCTGCAGACGTTGTTGCAACTCGTGCAACTGGATGCGCATGGCTTCTACATCCCAGCCGGTACGATCGAAGACCATCCCCGCTTCGCTTGGCGCGGACTGATGCTCGACACAAGCCGTCACTTCATGCCGATCGAAGTGATCGAACGCAACCTCGACGGCATGGAAGCCGTAAAGCTCAACGTCTTTCACTGGCATCTCTCCGACGATCAAGGCTTCCGAGCTGAGAGCCACGTCCTGCCGCATCTCACAGAGGCCGCGTCAGACGGGCTGTTCTACACGCAGCAGCAGATGCGCGAGGTCGTTGAATACGCTCGTGACCGAGGCATTCGTGTCATTCCTGAGTTCGACATGCCGGGTCACACCAGCGCAGTCCTCGCCGCGTATCCTGAGCTTGGCAGCAGCGATGGGCCGTATCGTATCGAACGGAAATGGGGCATCTTCGACCCCGCTCTCGATCCAACGCGAGAAGAAACCTTCCGCTTCATCGACAAACTGGTGGCGGAGATGGCCGCGATCTTTCCCGACGCGTACTTCCACATCGGCGGCGATGAATGTAACGGCAAGGAGTGGAATGCGAATCCGCGTATTCGCGAGTTCATGCGCGAGCATCACCTTACGGACGATCGCGCGTTGCAGGGCTACTTCTCCAGCCGTGTGCAAACGATCGTCGCCGCGCACGGCAAAACGGCCGTTGGCTGGGAAGAGATACTTCAGCCCCAGACCGCATCGGACGTCGTGATCCAGTCCTGGCACGGAGCAAAATCACTGGCGACCGCTGCTGGCAGCAACCACGCCGCGATCCTCTCCAAAGGCTATTACCTCGACCTCAACCTTTCGGCGAGCAGCCATCACGCAATCGATCCTCTCGCCGGTGAGGTCAAGCAGCTAACACCGTCAGAGCAGGCTCACATCATTGGTGGAGAAGCCGCTATGTGGACGGAATACATCTCCAGCGAGACCGTCGACAGTCGAATCTGGCCGCGCGGCGCCGCTGTAGCCGAGAGGCTTTGGTCGCCGCCAGCGTTGCTCGACGACGACATCGACTTCTATCGCAGGCTCGCGTCACTCTCGACTCTGCTGGAACTCTACGGTCTACACCACCGCTCGTCTTACAACGAGATGCTCGCTCGCATAGCGAATGGTCAGGACGTAGCACCCCTCCGCGTTCTCGGCGACGTGGAGGAGCCGCCGAAACAACACGATCGCGCTCATCTCGGGCAATACACTTCCTTCACGCCGCTGAACCGCATGGTCGACGCCATCAGCCCTGAGAGCGATACGGGACGACAGTTCACCGCTCTCTGCCGGCGCATCCTCGAAGGGAAGGCAACCGCCGACGAGATCGCGCAAGCCGAAGCGCTCCTGCACCTGTGGCAGCAGAACGACAGCAGACTCCGCCCGCTGCTCGCAGCCTCCGCCCTGTCCGACGACCTCGCAGCATCATCGTCCGCGCTGTCGGACGCAGCTTCCATCGGCGTCGAAGCCCTGCATGCGGTAACGAGAAAGCTTCCCACCACCAATGCGTGGCGGGCCCAGTCGTTGCAGTCGCTCGAAGCCGATGCCAAGCCACATGGCGCGATGCTCCTCTCCAACGTCGAAGCCATCAGAACTCTCGTGCTCGCCTCGTCCGGCAGCGACAAGCTTCTACCCACGCCTGCCCGCTGACGACGATCCCCGCGCAATCACTCCAACGACGTCGGGGCGCTTTACTGTTTTGCCTTGCGGGTGGTAACGTTTCCAGCAACCGCCGCTTCCACCGCGGTTCGTGTTCCTATGACGCACATTCATCGCCGAGACTTCCTATCGCTCTCCCTGCTCGCGGTCCTCGACGCGGCCATCGCGCAACCTTCGCTCGCGCAGCCCGCGCCCGCCGCCACCAACCACGCGGCCTTCAAAGAGCTTCCGGCAAACGCTATCACCGCGGACGGCTGGCTGAAGCTCTACTTGAACCGGCAGGCCGACACCCTCGGCTACGCGCTCGCAGACACCTCCTGGCCCTTCGACGCGCCTTACTGGCAGGGCGAGGAGCAATGCCCTTCCTGGTGGCCCTGGGAGCAGGTCGCCTACTGGGTTGATGGCGCCGTGCGTTGCGCACTCACTACCGGCGACGCCAAACTGCTCGACCGCGCCCTGCAGCGCATCCGCTACACGCTCTCACATGCCAACGGTAGCTACCTCGGCCCGCAGTACATGCGCGACGGAGCGCAGGACTACAACCGCTGGCCGCACGCTATTTTCTTCCGCGCCCTCACGGTGCTCTCTGACAATGGCACCCTGCAGAACATCCCGGAGATTCTCTCGTCCTTCTATCTCTCCGCGCAGGATGGCTATGACATCGCCGCGCGCAATACCGTCAACGTGGAGACGATGCTCTGGTGCTACGAGCGTACCGGCAACCCCGCGCTGCTCGCCATGGCCGAACCCGCGTGGCACGGATACGTCACCGGCAAGCCGCACGACGCAGCCGACCTGAATCATGAAGCCGTCTACGGCGGCGGCCCCATCAAGGCGCACGGAGTCACCTACGCCGAAATGGCGAAGCTGCCCGCGATCCTCTACGCGCACACCGGTAATCCCGAGTACCTGAAGTTCGCCCTGGCCGCGCAGCAGCGCATCTTTACGCATCACATGCTCGTCGACGGCATTCCCTCCACCACCGAGCACTTCGGCGCCACCACCTCGCTCGATTCGCACGAGACCTGCGACATCACCGACCACACCTGGACCTGGGGCTACCTGCTTGAGGCCACCGGCGACGGCCTGTGGGCCGACCGCATCGAGCGCGCCTGCTTCAACGCCGGCATGGGCGCCATCCGCAAGGACTGGAAGGGCCTGCAATACTTCTCATGTCCTAATCAGGTCGTCGCCAGCGAAACCTCGAACCACAACAAGCTGAAGCACGGCAATTACTGGATGGCTTACCAACCCAACCCCGGCCGCGGCACCGCCTGCTGCGGCGGCAACGTGCATCGCCTCTTTCCCAACTACGCCCTGCGCATGTGGATGACCACAACCGATGGCGGACTCGTCGCCACCCTCTATGGCGCCAACTCCGTCACCACGCGCCTTGGCGAAGCGAAGACCCGCGTCACCGTGCAGCAGCGCACGCGCTACCCCTTTGCCGACACGATCGAGTTTCTCATCCATCCGGAGAAGCCGACGACCTTTGGGCTGAAGCTTCGCATCCCCGCATGGTGCGATGCGCCACAACTCAGCCTCAACGGCCACGACCTCGCCATGCCTGCCATCGAGCACGGCTTCATCACGCTGCATCGCCGCTTCACCGCAGGCACCCTCGTGCGCCTGCGTCTGCCGATGAAGACCCGTCAGCTCACCACCATCGACGGCGGCGTGGCCTACGAGTGCGGCCCGCTTGTGTACTCGTTGCCGATCGACGCGCAGTGGTCCAGCCACGTCGTGGAGAAATGGACCACGGCCGCCTATCCCTCGTGGGACGCGCACGCCCGCTCCGCGTGGAACTACGCGCTCGACGAGCAGCCCGCGCCGCAGCTAGAACGCACCGCTGACGTCGACGATCCGTGGATGCATCCCCCCTGCTCGCTCACCGTGCAGGCCACCGCGCTTCCTCACTGGACCACGGCAGATCCTGCGGACGCCACGGGCGATCGGCTTACGCCTCCGCTGCCTCCCCGCGACGCTGCGAACGCCCAAAACGCAAAGGCGAAGTTGCGGCTTGTGCCTCTCGGCTCCACCGAACTTCGCCTCACCGTCTTCCCGAAGGTCTAGGCCGAGCGCCTAGACCTTGCCGCCGGACATGTTCCAGTAATACTTGCGCAGCAGGTACGCCGGGCCGCAGCTCCACGCATGGCAGAAGCTGTTGATGTGCACATCACCATATGGCGAGGCCTTGGAGTTCTTCGGGTCGTAAACCTCCCAGAAGGTGTCCGCGCCGACCCGCACCATCCCGCCCCAGTAGCTGTCCATCATCTTCAGCGCGGCGTCCTTCTCGCCCCCCAGAATCATCGCCTCGGTCACGTAGTGATACAGGTACGGCGCTGCCGGAGGGATCGCATCCGGCGACTGCGTGGCCGTCAACAGAGCATGTGCGCCATCCTCTTTCGACACCACCTCGGCGAGCCCCAGCCACGCCTGCGTCGCCCACGAAACCTGCCGCTTCGGCCCTGAGACAAACACGCGCTGCTCCTTGTCCCAGAAGTTCTTCACCGCCGCGTCAGTCATCAGCCGGATGCGTTCCTCATAGCCCGCGATATCTTCGTGATGCCCTGTCAGCTTCGCCAGCTCAATCGCCTTGCGGTAGCTGTAGATCATCACGCCCTGCACGCAACCTGTCTTGTCCAGGTCCTTGCGCCAGTCGATGAAGATCCAGATGTTCTTCGGGTCTACGAACAGTCCCTCGGCGTTCACATTCTTGCTCAGCAACTCGAGCTGCAGCTTGGCCACGGGATAGAGGTCCTTCGCCGTCGCCACGTCGCCCGACGCATGCGCATACTCCAGCAGCGTCGGCACAAACAACGCGGCATAGTCGAGGATCGTGTTGTTGGAGCGATGCGGTTCCGGCTTCTCAAACACACACGCGCGCAGCAGGCCGCTGTCCTCCGGAAACGCCGCAAGCAGATAGATCGAACGCTTCACCAGCTCATAGTTCTGGAACGAAACGTAGTTCACCAGCGCCTGCACCCGCAGGTCACCCAGCCACAGACGCTGATCGCGACGCGGGCCATCTTCGAACACTGTCAACATGCAATCGCGCAGCGTAGCCAGACTCACCTCGTCGATGCGACGGAGCATCTCCGGCGCGCTTGCGGGCGCAGGCGGCGGCGTCTTCTTCGCCGCAGTGATCGCCTTCGCGCGGAAGTTCTTCAACCGCACCTTGTATGCATTCGAGTTCGACACCACCTTGATCTGCACCCAGCGAAACGCGTGGCGGCGCTCGATCTTATGCGTCTGCGGAAGGTTCTCAATGTCCACCGAATCGATGGGCAGCCACGACTCCGAAAGCGAACCGTGGTACGGGTAGAAGGGCTCGGCAATGTCGCCCGGAACCTCACCGAAGCGCAGCTCCAGGCGTGCCGGGGAATCGATGTTCAGCCCGACGCCTTCGATATCGAAGCTGAAGTAGCCCGTCATGTGACGGCCAAAGTCCAGCGTTACCGCATCGCCATGCTGCATCAGGCGCGCTTCGGCGTCGGCCACCGTGCCCGACACCGGCATGCGCCACCGCTGATACTCCTTTTCGTCGGCCACCGGCTCCACCATGGCCACCGGCTTCAGGATCGCCTCGTTGAGCTGCGGGATCAGCGCCTGCGCCTTTGCCAGGAACGCCGCATGACGCGCGTCCATCGGCGGCTTGGCGGCAGCAGGAGTTGCAGCCGTCTGCAGGGCTGCGGCCAGCGCGTTCGGGGTCAGGCTTCCAAGCACCAGGCTGCCGGCAACTCCCTGCAGCGCTTCACGTCGGTTCAAGCGTTTCACAAACTTCTCCTTTTCAACTCTGCCGGACGGCAATGGAAACGATACTATGCGGGACTTCGAGCTGTCTCTTCCAGAGAAGAGAGACGTGCGCGACACGGTTTCCGCTCGCGGAGCAACGTTACCGCCCGTGGCCTCGTGAACCGCCGTGACAAGAGCATTTCGAGCTCCGCAACGGCTCCGATCGAAGGACGCAACAATTGCCGTTGCCAAAAATGAGCGCGCTGCTATACATTGATCGCCGCGTTGCGGAAACGTTTCCATGTTACCGCAGAAATTCACCGCCTGCGTCCCTTCCATGGGCCTTGTTGCAGGCACCCGAAGCGCTGCTTCGCCGGGGAGGAACCACATGTTGTTGGCAACACATTCTATCGGTCGCGCTCTACGTCACGTCAGCTTTTTCTGCACCCTTCTTTTGCTCTCCGTATTCCTCGGCACAGGCGCCTTCGCGCAGACCAGTCAGGGCTCGATCAACGGTGAAGTGAAGGACGCGACCGGCGCCCTCGTCCCCGGCGCACTCGTCACCGCGACCAACACCGACACCCACGTCAAGCTGCATGTAAAGTCCAACTCCAGCGGCCTCTACACCTTCACCTCGCTGGTCCCCGGCCCCTACGAGATCGAGGCCACCGCGCAGGGCTTCTCGCGCATCGTTGTCACGAACATCACGGTCAGCGCCGCGCAGTCGGTCACGACCAACGTGCAACTCGCCACCGGCAGCGACACCTTCCAGGTCACCGTGGAGTCGGCCGACTCGCTGCTCTCGAAGGACGTCTCAGACGTCAGCACCACCGTTGACCACGCGCTGATCGAGTCGCTGCCCTATCCCGAGCAGTCTGCGCTCGAGGCCGCGTTGCTCGTGCCTGGCGTCACCGGCGATCCGCTGAACCCAGGCGGCATCGCCACGGAGAACCCCTCGGCCTTCACCAGCTACGTGCTGCCCGGCGCGAACATCACCGTCGGCGGTTCGCAACCCGGCCAGACGGCGCTGCTCATCGACGGCTCCGACGTGATGCAGGCCAGCTATCCGCGCTCAGGCTTGAACCTTTCCGGCCGCAACGTCGGCGAGATGACGGTCGTCACCAGCGGCATGTCGGCCAAGTACGGTCGCACCTCCAGCGGTGCCATCGTCATGTCCTCCGCCGCCGGCACCAGCAAATATCACGGCTCGGTCACCTGGCGTCATACCGATCCCTGGTGGAACGCGTACCCGCTCGGCGGCACGCTGAAGAACAACATCCACGAGAACTACTACGGCTTCTATCTCAACGGCCCGCTTTACATCCCCAGGCTTTATCCGCACAAGGACAAGACCTTCTTCGAGGTCAGCTTCGAGCCTGCGCGCCTGCGCAACCGCACCGGTCAGCGCACTACCTACTTCACGCCCGCTGAACTGCAAGGCAAGTTCAACGACTCGCTCATCTTCGTCAACCAGACCACGCTGAAGACGCAGGGCTGGGACGCCGCCCGCGCCGCGCCGCACATCGCCAACTCGGGCCTTTACAACCATGCCTCTGGCTACGACGCCAACGGCTTCCCTGCCGGGACCTCACTGAATACCTACACCCCTGTGCCCGGTGGGCCCATCACCGACTGCAGCGATATCTGGCGCAGCGCCAACCCCGGTGCCACCACCTGCCCCAACGACATCTCGAACCTCCTCGCGCACAATGCCTTCGCGCAGTTCGTCATCGGCAACCTGCCCACACCCTCCAACCCCGGCCCCAACGCCACCTTCGACCGTGCCGATGGCGGATACCAGACTGACGGCACCAACGGCACCTACGCCCGCGGCGTCTACAACATCGACAACCGCTATAACGTGCGCATCGACCACGTCTTCAACAACTCCAACCAGATCTATGTCCGCTTCACGAGCATTCCGGTCTCCGCGCTGCGCTACTTCGCCACGGACGTGAACAACCCGCTGAACCAGACGCCGACCGACGCGGCCCATACCTACGACGTCGCCATCGGCTACACGCGCGTGCTCACCAACACGCTCGTCAGCAACTTCCACTACTCGTGGTTGCGCGTCAACCAGCCGCGCAAAGCCCCACCGAGCTCGACCAACGCGGACTATGCTGCCAAATACGGTCTTACGCCCGCGGTGGTTGGTTACGGCCTCCCCTCACTCGGCAACTTCGCACAAAACGGTTACAGCTACACCCCGCAAATCGGTGTCGGCAACTCACAGATCAACATCGACCAGAACTTCATCGTCGGCGACGACATCACCTGGACCTGGCACCGTCACCAGTTTCAATTCGGCGGCGACATGCGCTGGTACCAGTCCAATCAGTACGACCTGAGCGGTCTCACTGGCGGCAAGTACTCCTTCGCCGCCGGGGAGACCGGCAACGGCACCACCAACAGCGGAAGCACACTCGCCAGCTTCATTCAGGGCACGATCACCAGCTTCACCAACACGCCCATCTCCGTGCCCGGCTACTATCGCTGGCGCTACTACGCCGGCTACTTCCAGGACGACTGGCGCGCCCTGCCCAGCCTCACCATCAACATCGGCGTGCGCTATGAAGTGGAAACACCGCGCATGGAAAAGAACAACAACCAGGCCTTCATGAACCCCAGCTATCAGGGCACGGTTAACAGCATGGCCTCTCAGGGCGCCTTCTGCTTCTCGGGCGCCTGCGGCACCGGCCAGTCGCTTTGGCCCACCAACCACTGGGGCCTTGAGCCGCGCGTCGGCATCTCCTGGGCGCCTACGCGCAAGTCCACCATCCGCGCTTCTTACACCATCGGACGTCCCCCGCTCAGCGGGCAGGAGAACATTCCCGACCCCAACCTCAACGTTGGCGCTTCCAGCGTCGGCGGCGTGAACGGCGGTACCACCCCGGGCTGGATCGTGAACTACATCACCAACCCGATCCCCGCGAACTCGCTCAAGTCCGCCTACACCGCGTTGAACGGACAGCGTGGCCCCTTCAACTTCTCCACCGGCATCTCGCCCGTCTTCGTCGACCAGTCCAACGCGGTGCCCTACGTGCAGACCTGGGGACTCACGCTGCAGTACCAGCCACTGGCGCGCACGGTCGTGCAGGTCAGCTACCAGGGCGTGAAGGGTACACACCTCTACGGTGGCTTCAACTATCCGCGCAACACGCCTGCACTCGGCGTCATCGTTGCCGCCGTGCAGGCGGGCAAGAACCTCGCCGCGCAGAGCAACAACACCTACAACATCCGCAACAACAACAACGACCCCACCGCTGCCATCCTGCAGGAAACAGCGCTGCAGAAGCTTTACCCCTACCAGAACTTCTTCAACCAGACCCTGCCGGAGATCTATCCGCGCCGCGGCACCATGCACTACAACGCCATCTACGTCAGCGTGAACCAGCGCCTGACCAAGGACCTCACCTTCCTCAGCAACTGGTCATGGTCCAAGAGCCTCGACAACGTAGCGGCCAACGCGGGCTTTGCCGGCGGCTTTGGCACCGCACCTCCGCAGAACCCTTTCGATACGCGCGCCGAACTCTCGCTCTCGTCCTTCGATCAGCCGAGCCGCTTCCGCGCCGGCTACAGCTACTCGCTGCCCTTCGGCTTCAACCGCCGCTTCAAGACCGGCGTCCGCGTCATCGATCAGATCATCGGCGGCTTCACCACCTCGGGCATCGCCTCCATGATGTCCGGCTTCCCCAACTACGTCGCGCTCGGCAACCCCGGCTACTACCAGTCGGTCACGCCGAAGGGCGTCGATCAGTGCAACCCCGGCGGCACCGCGCAGTACTGCGTCTTCTCCGCACTGCCCGCGGGATACACGCTGCGCCCCAACCGCGTTCCCGGCGTTCCGGTCATCAATCCCAACTGGAAGAAGAACCCCTTCAACTCACTCAGCACCGTGACGCCGTATCTCAATCCTGCGGCGTTCTCCATCCCCGGGGCACCCGGCGCACCTGCGCTCGGCAACGTGCCGCGCACCATGGGCGATGCCCGCTCCCCGCGCGAGTTCTTCTTTGACATGCGCGTTGCCAAGGACTTCAAGGTCTACAAGAAATATCGCGTGCAGGTGAACGCCAACTTCTCCAACGTCTTCAACCACCCGGTCTACTTCGGCGTGAACGGACGCACGCTCCTCAGCTCCTTCTCCCCCGACACCACGACCGGCAAGTTCCCCACCGTTCCCAACAACAACATCAGCCAATACAGCGGCACCAACGTCAGCTTCGGCACCCTCGCCGCCGTAAACACGCAAGGCATCTCTCGCGTCGTACGCTTTGGCGCCGAATTCAACTTCTAACCCCACTACCGCAGACCGGGCGGCCGTCCGGTCTGCGGTTTCTCCATTGCATTCACTTTCGCGGAGCATCGCTTGGCTTTCACTCGTCGTACGTTTCTGCAATCCACCGCCCTCGCGGCCGCGCATGTCGGCGCAGCGCGGGGCTTTGGTCTTCATGCGCTCAGCGAAAGCGCCGCCGTACGCTTTGACGCGCGCTCGCTGATCGTCCACGGTAAGCGTGTGCTGCTGCTCTGCGGCGAGCTGCACTACTCCCGCTCCACGCCGGAGATGTGGCCCGCACTCCTGGACCACTGCGTCGCGCTCGGGCTCAATGCCATCTCCACCTACTGCTTCTGGAACATCCACGAACCGCAGCCCGGCCACTTCCACTTCACCGAAGACGCCGACCTGCGCCTCTTCCTGCGCCTCTGCGCCGAACGCAAGCTCTTCGTCTTCCTCCGCGTCGGCCCCTACTGCTGCGCCGAGTGGAACTTCGGCGGCTTTCCGGTGTGGCTCCGCGATGTACCGGGCATCACCTTCCGCACGCTGAACGCGCCGTATCAGCAGCGCGTCGCCAGCTATCTCACGCGGCTTACAGAAGAGGTGCGGCCCTTCCTCGCCAGCAACGGCGGCCCCATCGTGCTCGTGCAGGTGGAGAACGAGTATAGCCACATCAGCAAGCGCTACGGCGCTGAAGGCCAGCAATACCTGCGCTGGATGGTGGAGCTCGCCGAACGCATCGGCCTCGGCAAGGTTCCGTTGACGCAATGCGAAGGCAGCGCGCAAGGTGCGCTCGCCACCGCCAACAGCGACACCGTAACGCCCGAGCACGTGGACGAGATGCACGTCGCTGCGCCCAACGCGCCCGCGCTCTGGTCCGAGCTCTATCCGAGCTGGTACGCCCTTTGGGGCCAGCCACACCCCACGCCACGACAACCGCAAACCCTCGCCACCGCCATCCTGAACTTCCTCTCTGCCGGCGGCGCAGGCTTCAACTATTACATGTGGCACGGTGGCACGAACTTCGGTCGCACCGCCATGTATCTGCAGACCACCAGCTACGACTTCGACGCTCCGCTTGAAGAGTACGGCTCACCCAGCGCGCTTGGCCTCGAGCTGGGTCGCTTGCATAGCGCGCTGCACACCGCGCAGCCCTTGCTGCTCGAGGGCGCACGCGAGCGCAAGGCCCTCTCCGCCACGCAGACCGAGGCCACATGGACGCACGCCGGCGATACCCTCACCCTCGCGCTGGACACCGCCGGCGGCGGCACCGCCGAACTCCGCCTGAACGGTCGCACGCTCTACAAGACCTCCGCCGCCGCGCCGCCGAAGCCGCAAAACTGGACCACCGTCGCCACGAACTTCTCCTGGCAACACGCCGCCGAGCCGCTACCCCGCGCCGCGCATCCCCACACCTCCGCCGAAGAACCGGTCGAGCAGCTCCTGCTCACCCACGACACCACCGATTACTGCTGGTACTCCACCACCATCGAAGGCCCGATACGCTCCGGCGCGGAGCTTGCTATCCCCTACGGCGGAGACCTCTTCTACCTCTACCTCAACAGCCAGCTCGTCGAGCGCAACCTCGGCTCGCTCTACGAAAATCGCGGCCCCATCGTCCCGCATAGCGACCGCTATCCGTTCATCGTCGCGAATCATCACGACAACGAACACGATGACGGATATCGCTTCGTCTTCAAACTGCCCGCGATGCCGCCCGGCCACCATCGCATCGATCTGCTCTCTGTGGCCATCGGCCTCATCAAGGGCGACTGGCAGATCGGCTACCCCATGAACATGGAGCGCAAAGGCATCTGGCAAGGCGTGCAGCTTGACGGCAAGCCCTTGCACGGCTGGACCATGACACCCGGCCTGCGCGGCCCGCAAGCCGAAACCGCCCACGCCGCCGACGGCCTTACCTGGTACACGACATCGTTCTCGCTTCCTCTGGCCAGCCAATCGCACGAAGATGTCTACCGCCTCGACGCCACTGGCCTCACGAAGGGCTCGCTCGAGCTGAACGGCCACGCGCTCGGACGCCACTGGCTCCTCTCACCCGCCGGCAGCGACCAACCCTCACAGCGTTACTATCACGTGCCACGAGCGTGGTTGAAGGAGCACAATACATTGCGCATTTTCGACGAGCAGGGCGGCACTCCAACACTGCTTTCCCTGCAACGGCGCCGCGGCGGCTGAGCCTTCCATCCGCGCAATCGTTTCACCGACCCCGCGAGGCAAACTAAGTATCACGGCCTCTAGGATTTAGCACCGCTTCATGTAGCATGACTCTGGAGACGCCTTGCCCGGCAAAAGTAAATCGACGAATCCCGCTCCCACCCTGGTTGATGTGGCCCGTTTAGCCGACGTTGGCCTGGGTACAGCCTCGCGTGCCCTGTCGGGCCAGAACCTCGTCAGCGAAGAGACACGCAAGCGCGTCGAACGCGCCGCCGAGCGGCTCGGCTACCAGCGGAATGAGCTAGCCCGCGGACTCCGCGTCAAGCGCTCCGGCGCCGTCGGCATCGTCGTGCCCAACATCGGCGGCCCCTTCATGGCGCAGTGTATTCGCGGTGCGCAGAAGGTCCTGCGCCAGGCGCACTACACCTCCATCATCGCCTTCACCGACGGCGACGGCCGCATCGAGAACGAGGAGATCGACTACCTCATCCGCCACCAGATCGACGGCATCCTCATTGTGCCCTCCGATGGCGAAGACTCCGTGCTGCACACCACGCGCGTCTCCAAGCTGCCCGTCGTCGCCTTTGATCAACCCATCTCGGCAAGCACCTTTGACTCCGTGCTGGTGAAAAACAAGCAGGCCGCCAAGGTCGCCGTGCAGCATCTCATCGGCCACGGCCACAAGCGCATCGGCTGCATCGGCATCCATCGCCATCTCTACACCATTCAGCAGCGTATCGATGGCTATCGCTCAGCGATCAAGGACGCGGGACTTCCGCCTATGCTCGAGATCGTCTCGCCCGACGACGGCAGCGTCGCCCGACAGATCGACATCTGGCGCGCGATGAAGCAGCCGCCCACCGCTATCTTCAGCATCAACGAGCTCACCACCCTGCAGGTCATCGAAGCCTTCGCCAGCCGCAGCATCAAGGTGCCCGAGGAACTTGCGCTCGTGGCCTTCGACGACGTGCAGCTTGGCCCCTTCCTGCATCCACCGCTGACCGCTATGGTGCAGCCCGCCTCGCGCATCGGAGAAAGCGCGGCCACGCAACTGCTCGCGCGCATCAACGGCAACGCCGACGAGCCCGCCAAGCGCCTGCAGCTTGACCTCGACTTCGTCATCCGCGGCTCCTGCGGTTGCACGCCGACGGCTTAGCTACTTCTCCGCGCCGAACTCCAGCTCGTTGGCCCAGTGCGTCTGCCAAGGGTCATGAAACGTCGGCGGGTTGTCCTTGGAAACCGAGCGCTCCGTCGCCAGCTCGCGCGACTTGCCCTTGTTGTCATTCACGCGGCAGGAGAACTTCACCGTCTTGCCGGCGAGGATGCGCTCATGCACCGCCGGCATCTCCGTCCACGGAATCGATGCTTCCACGATGCGCAGGTTGCCATCGTGGCGCACCACAAGCTGCGCTCCGCTCACCGGCCCCTGGTCGATGGCCGCCTTCGGCTGACGCGGGAAGTACGACTTCACCGGCACGCCCGGCGCCAGCAGACGCCACACCTCAGCGCCGCCGCCAAACTGCTTCGCCACCGGATTCAGCGCATACTCGTAGTCCGTGTCCCAGTACGAGATGAAGTGCGGCATCGTGCCTGCGGGGTACGGCAGCCACGGCTTCTTCTCCAGCACATTGAAGGCGATCTGCACATTGTCATGCCCGCCCGATCCGCTGGGCACATCGAAGTGCTTGCGATAGCTGTAGCGCGGCACGTTGTTCGGCCACGGCAACGTGTTGCCGTCTGCGGTCTTCACCAGCTCGGGATAGTAGTAGCTGTCATCGTCGCGCTTCTCAAAGCGGATCATCCCTTCATCCTGCGTCGAGTCCGGGATGCGCGCGGCGAAGTAGAAGTTTTGATCGTCATACGCGGTCCACACAGTGGGCGCGGCGTCCTTCGCGTCGGCCGCATCGTTGGTCGGCATGAACGGCAGATACGCCTTCTCCGTCAGGTTCGCGCCGATGCCCTCGCTGGCCAGCACCTGCGGCAACACGCCGTCCCACTCCTTCAGGTCGCCGTCCACATGAATCGTCCGCTTCGCAATCCAGTTCACATGCAGCATCTCGTCATGCTCGGCGGCGCCGTCTGCACCCGCGTCAAAGCGCGCATGCAGCGCATAGGCGTTGCTCGGTACCGCCTTGCCATGCACCGGCAGCGAAACGATCTTCGTCTCATCCGCGGCCAGGTCCACACCGACGGAACCCGCCCCCATCTCCCCGCCGGCGACCGTTGCCGACAGCGTTCCATGCACCGGGCGATTCAACACATTCGTCAACTCGATGCGCACCGCAGGCGCGCTCGCGATCGGCGCCGTGAAGTCATGCACCTTGAACTCCACCGGCTCCACGCCCCGCATCGTGGCCTTGCGCAGCGCCGCCACGACGCGCGCAAACGAACCCGCAGAGCCATCGCTACGCAGGAAGAACCCATGCCCGTCGAGCGGAATCGTATACGCGCCGTCCTTCGCCTCCACCGGGTTGCCGTAGAAGTCATAGAGCTTCGTCGCCGCGTTCGCAGCCAGCGTCAGCGAAGCGTTCTCACTCAGCTTCACACTGCGAAAGAGCACGCGGTCGCGCGGATAGATCTTCGTCAGATCGCCCACGACCACCAGCGTTCCATCCTCCTGCCGCCCCTCGCGATCGCCAAACACAAACACCCATGGCAGACCGTTGCGGAAGAGGATCTCGCGAAACGGCCGCTGCCCGATGAACTTCTGCGCCGCCGCAATCGCCGCCGCAGTCGGGTACGCCTGCACCACGGGGAAGACCTCACCGCCGACCTTCACATTGCGGCTCTCGTACACGTTGCCCGCATACACGCCCGCCGTGCGGCTCTGCCCCTGCGCCCGCATAGACGCCAGCACGCCCGCAACGCGGTCCTCAGAGTTCGCGATCCAGCTCTCGGTGTCCCACACACGCACCGGCCCGGTGGCACCCTTGCGATGCACCCACTCGGGCTGCAGACTGGGGTCCGCCGCCAACCCCTGGTAGTGGATACTCACAAAGTCAAAGACCGGCAGAAACGTGTCCTTGCCATCGGCAAAAAGCTTGTCGCGCGCATTCGATGATGACGACGTTCCACCGATCAAGACCTGCGCGCCAGCCTTCCTGCGCGCCGCGAGCACGCCTTCGGCCATGTGCGCATACATCGTTCGATAGCGCGGAATGTCCGAGCCCCAGCCCGAGATAGAGATGCTCTCCCATGGTTCGTTCCACACCTCCACCGCGTTCAGGTTGCCCTTCGGCCAGCCATATTGCGTGGCAAGCTCTTCGGTCCACTGCTGGAACTGCCCATCAAACTGCGGCATCCACGCGAGATCGGCCTTCGACTTCAGCATCGTGCCATCCGGCGTCAGCCATGGCCTGCCCATGCCCAGCGGTTGTATCGGCGAGTGCAGGTCTCCCACGCCGAGCGTCAGCATCACCGTCACATCATGCTTCTTCGCCCATCCGAGTTCACGCTCCAGCCGTGCCTGCTCCGACTTGTACGCCGCATCACTCGGCAGATTGAAGCCCGCGCCCGTGCGCACGCCCTTGATGCCCAGCTTCTGCATCACCACGTAAACGCCTTCGTTCATGTTCTGCGGCCAGTCCGTGTCCAGCGCGTACGTCGGGAACTGCACACGTCCCGCGTCCGGCTCAATGACCCGCGCTACCGTCGCAGCGAACACCCGCCCACGCTCGGGCACGTCGAGCACCAGCGCGTAGCCGCCGTAGGCCGCGGGGATCTTCGGCTCAACGGTGACACGTTGCTCACCGCCGGCGCGCAGATGAAGCTCCACCGCTACGCCGGGGTCTTCCTCCAGGCGATACACCGTCGGCTTCCACACATCCCCGGCAGGCACTGAGGTGCGATAGTGCACGATGCGCAGGTGCGCTTCGCCGTCGAAGCCGCGGCCGGTCGCGTGCACGAGGAACGTCAGCGTCGGCTGCTCGCCGCCCTCCAGCACATTGGCCATCGTTCCCGACGGCGTGGTCACCGTCAGTTCCTGCACGGTGAAGCCGCTGTCCTTGCTCAACGCGAAGGCGTCAGCGTACCCGGGCATGCGTGCGCCGGTGACCATCTGGGCTGAAATCGGCAACGTGCACACAAAGGCGCAAAAAAGCTTTCGAAGGATCACTGGAAACCTTTCCATCATCGCTGGAACTATACTTGCTCCGCCGGGTAACTGACAACGATTTCTGCCACCCATGACTGCTCCTGCCCCCTCGAACTCGCTCTCGCTTCGCGCCTCCGTCGTGCTCGTCACCTCACTGTTCTTCACCTGGGGCTTCCTCGTCTCCCTGAACGATGTTCTCGTCAGCGCTTTTCGGCAGGTCTTTCATCTCAGCTACAGTGAATCCACCGCTGTTCAACTCACCTTCTACCTCACCTGCTTTGCGGTCTCCTACCCCGCAAGCCGGATGGTCTCACGCCTCGGGTATCGTCACGCGTTGACGGTGAGCCTTGCGGTGATGGCCTGCGCCACGCTCGTCTTTGCGCGCGCCTCCAGCCACGCGTCGTTCCAACTTTTTCTCGCCGCCCTCAGCCTTATGGCAGCGGGCATCGCCGCGTTGCAGACCGCGGCCTCGCCCTACGTCTCGCTGCTTGGAGATGCGTCCAACGCGCCCAGCCGCTACAGCCTTGCACTCGCCGTCAACTCACTTGGCTCCATGCTTGCACCGAGCTTCGGCGCATGGGCGATCCTGCCGCGCCTCACGGCTTCCCATGCAGGCTCGGCTGGATTTCGCACGCCGTATCTGGCGATCGGCGCGGGGCTGTTCGCTCTCGTCATCGTCGTCGCCGTGGCCAGGCTTCCTGATCTGCGCCCCGCACAGGCCTCACGCCAGGACGTAAGCTATCGCGCACTCTTCCAGCAACGTCGCCTGCTCTTTGGCGTCGGCGCCATGTTCTTCTATGTCGGCGCGGAGATCGCGATCGGCGGTCTATTGATCAACTATCTCTGCCTCGGCTCCACGCTCGGAGCGACGCGAGAACATGCGGCGTTCCTCGCCTCGCTGTACAACGGCGGGGCCATGATCGGCCGCTTCGTGGGATTCCCGTTGCTACGCCGCGCTAACCCACAGCGCATCCTCGCCGTTCTCGCCACCACGGCTACGCTCTGCGTCCTGCTGTCGGTAAGCTCCACGGGCGTCACGGCCGCAGCGTTGATGCTCGCCGTCGGCCTTTGCAACTCGCTTATGGTGCCGATCCTCGTCACCAGCGCGCTCGACGGCCTCGGTCCGCTGATCGACGCCGGCTCTGGCCTGTTCGTCGCGGCGCTCGTCGGCGGTGCTTTGCTGCCGTCCGTGCAAGGCCACATCGCCGATGCAGCAGGACTGCGCTTCTCGTTCCTTCTGCCCGCACTCTGCTATCTGCCGTCGATCTTCTTCGGCCTGAAGTACAAAGGCCGCCCGCAGCCTCTCGCTGCGAGCGGCCCCGTGCTCGAGGGTTAGTTCTTCGCAGCAGCCACCAGCGCTGCACGCGCGCGCTTCAGGCGAACCTGGTTCGCAGCCTGCTTGCGATGCTGTGCTGCGGCATCTTCGTCATCCTTTGGCTTCGGCGCGACCTTCCAGTCCTTGTCTTCGCGCACCGCGAACTCCTCCACACCTCGCTGTGCGCTGGTGATGAGACCCGGCAAGGCCTTCACCTCCTGTAGCGCCTGCTCCGGTCGATAGCCGATGCGGTCCCCCGTCTGCGAGGCCGCGACCAGATCATTCACCGGCCAGATATCGTTCATCTGCGCATAGGCTCGGCGCAGGTCGACCATCTTTCCCGCAAAGCCATCGAGCAGCGAAGACTGCGCGACGAGCTTCGGATCGCGCTCCACACGGATCGTCACGTCGTGCGCGGTCGAGAAGGAATCGGTGAGCACGATCGTCGTCAGCGTGTTGCCTTCGAAACGCCAGCCACTGGCCTTCGGATCGCGTACGAGCTCCTGGCGCTTGCCGTTGACGCTCACCGCAGTCGGCGGCCAGTCGCCCGGCAGCTCGAGCTGGATCGCACGCGAGCGCACCATGCCAACATAGCTCCCCTTCGCCGCATGAACGACGAGCGTAGTGACCGCACCCTCGCGCGAGGCAGACAACTCTGTGCGTGTATAGGCGGCGTCTTCGTAGCCGCGGCCCTCGCTCGAATCCTCATAGAGTGAGTAGCTGCTCTGCTGCTTGTCGTCGAGCGCGGCCACGCGGACAATCAGCGGGTCCACGGC
Source organism: Granulicella cerasi (assembly GCF_025685575.1). Taxonomy (NCBI): domain Bacteria; kingdom Pseudomonadati; phylum Acidobacteriota; class Terriglobia; order Terriglobales; family Acidobacteriaceae; genus Granulicella; species Granulicella cerasi. Next base: position 57,714 of record NZ_JAGSYD010000004.1, on the reverse strand, counting down.
CTTCTCGCCCACGTGCAGCATCGGCGGCTGCATGGGCACGATCGTTCCGGGACGCATGAAGACCGGCGTCTGCTCAAGAGAGTACTCGCGCGTCATCCGCGCGCCGCCCTGCAGGTGCCTGCCGCTGGACTGCTCGATCCACTCACCCTGCGGCAGCCAGAGGCTCTCCTGAGCAAGCCCGGAGACACTGTCGACCGGCGAGGTGACCGGCGCCACGATGACGTTGTCGCCGAAGAGAAACTCGTTCTTCGCGTCGTAAGCCTCGTTCTGCTCCGGCCAGGAGTAGTACAGCGGCCGCAGGAACGCCACGCCGGTGTCGTATGTGCGTCGTGCCTCCGTGTAGATGTAAGGGATCCATGCAGCGCGCTGGCGCAACGTCGCTTCCATGATGTCGCTGTACGGCTCCGGATACGCCCACACGCGGCGCTCGGCCTCCGGGTTCTTTGTGGTGTGCGTGCGCAGGATGGGGCTGAACGCGCCGAACTGCAGCCAGCGCAGATACAACTCCGGCTCAATCGCACCGGGCATGTGGCCGCCGATGTCGTGGCTCCAGTACGCATAGCCGACGTTCGCTGCGGTTGCTGTGAAGTTCGGCTGAAAGGCCAGCGACTCCCACTTCGAGATGGTGTCGCCGGAGAAGCCGATCTGGTAGCGATGGTTGCCGAGACCACCCCAGCGATGGAAGAGCATCGGGCGCTTGCCCTCGCGCTCCTGGTCGGTGAAGTGAAGATAGTTCAGCCAGAAGGTCGGATCCACCCCGGCCACATCCGTATGCGCTTCCTGCTGCCAGTCGAGCCACCAGAAATCGATGCCCTGCTTCTCCAGCGGATGATGCAGGATGTCGAAGTAGTTCTCGGCAAACTTGCGGTCCGTGATCTGGAACGGCACGTACTTGCCGTCGGTCTGGCCCATGGCGCGCGCCATCTCCGCGTACGGAGCCTCGAAGGTCTGCACACCCGACGCCGGATGAAGATTCAGCGTCGCGTGCACGCCTTCCTCATGCAGGCGATGCAGGAACAACTCCGGTTCGGGGAAGAGGTTCTTGTTCCAGGTGTAGCCGGTCCAGCCCTTCCGGTGGCCCGACGGGTCCTGCTCATTGCCACGCACGGCGATGTGCCAGTCCATGTCGATGACGAGTACATCCAGCGGCAGGTTGCGCGAGCGGAAACCGCTGACAAGTTCGTTCAACTCCTGATCGCTATACGCCCAGTAGCGCGACCACCACATGCCGAAAGCGTAGCGTGGCGGCAGCGGGATGCGTCCGGCCACGCGAACGTAATCGCCCATCTCGCGCGCGTACTCATGGCCGTAGCCGAAGAAGTACCAGTCCACACGCTTGCCGGGCTTGCGCTGCGCAAACCACGGCCAGTTGCTGGCGAGGCCCTTGCTCATCGAGAAATCCGCAGAGTCAAAGAGCAGGCGCGAGGAGTCATCGACCAACGTCCAGCCATCGCGTGAGAGCAGCCCCTGCTCCAGCTTTACGTCATCGCCCTTCACCCCATCGAGCGTGCGTGCCGTACCCAGCAGATTGCCACTGGGCGCCATGCCGGGCTTCCAGGAGACCGACTTCCCATTTACGTCGAGCGCGATGGAAAGGTTTGCGCTGGTGAAGCCTTCGTCCCCCTTTGCGGGCTGATAGGTCAGCTTCAGTGCGCCTGTGTCGATCGTCAGTGTGCGCGTGTCACCGCTGCCCGTCAGCTGCTGTGAAAACTTCGGCACCGCGAGATGGCGGTTGAGAAAGGTGAACGACGCGCGGTCTTCGAAGGTGCCATCTGCTGACCACTCCAGGCGGATCAGCTGCGGCGTCAACACGGTGAAGCGTGCGTGGTCGAACACCACCGCGGCCGCTGCGGCCGCGGTCGAATCATAACGTTCGGCAGTGCCTTCAGTGGCACGCGGTACAGAGTGCTGCGCGGCGGCGACGGGGACAAGCGACAGGCACAGCATGGTGCGCAGGAAATTCTTCACAACAACTCCATGAAAGATCGCGTTCATAAACTGACCCATTGCGACGCGAAGAATCTGTTGACTCTCTATCGTGGCAGAGGGTATAAGTTGCTCGCTCGCAAAGTGGCTCAACTTCAGCATGGAAACGTTACCAGTTTTCGCCCGCTTTTGGCGATAAAAAACGTCTCCACGCCGTCACTGCCAGGTTTATGTCTTGGGGGAGAGCTCTATGGAGTTCTCCTCGGAAAGAGTTTGTACTCATGCGTAAGATCGTCGCAGCTTTTCTGCTCACCACGGCCGGCCTCCTCTCTCTCGCGGGCTGCGGGAACTCCGCGGCCCCGAAGATTACGGACACGCTCACGCCCTCGGGCACGCTGGCACTCGATGCCGGGCAGAGCGTCGCCTTCACTGCGAAGGTGAATAACGACAGCAACAACGGTGGCGTGACGTGGCAGCTGCTCGACAGCTCCGGCGGCCAGTTGACCCAGCAGACCTCAAGCTCCGCGACCTACGTGGCGCCCGCGACGCTCACCGGGCAGTTCATCGCATTGGTGAACGCGTTCCCGATCAATGCACCGCAGTCCTCCGCGACAACGACGATCAACGTCTTCCCTGCGCTCGCCGCGACGACACCGACGATCCCCTCCGGTCGCGTCGCCGCTTCGTACACCTATCAGTTTGCGTCAACAGGCGGAGCCGCACCTGTGGCCTGGAAGGTCGCGTCCGGTACGCTGCCCGCAGGGCTCACGCTTTCGAGCACAGGTCTGCTCTCGGGCCTTCCCACCGTTTCGGGCACCTTCACCTTCTCGGTCAGCGTGACCGACTCGGCGACCACGCCGCAGAGCATCCAACTCTTTGAGACACTGACGATCGTTGCGGCGAACCTCGCCATTACCACGGTGACGCTGCCCAATGGTCTGCTCAATCAGCCTTACAGCGCGACGCTGACCTCGCAGTATGGCACCGCGCCAGTCACCTGGGCTCTCGCCAGCGGCAGCGCAGCGCTGCCCGCAGGACTGACGCTTTCCTCTGCAGGCGTGATTTCCGGTACGCCGACCGCGGCAGGCGCCACGACCTTCAGCGTGCAGGCCACGGACTCCAGCCCCACGCCACTGAAGGCCAGCGCTACCTTCACCATCACCATTTACGCGCCGCTCGCCATCACGACGACCTCCCTGCCGCAGGGCTCGGTGAAGAACGCGTATTCGCAACAACTGCAGTCCACCGGCGGGCAGTCGCCGGTGACCTGGAGCATCACCTCAGGCACGCTGCCTGCGGGGCTCACGCTCAGTAGCACCGGCCTTCTCTCCGGCACGCCGACCACGCCGGTCAGCAACGCCGCGCTCACCGTGAAGGCGACGGACTCCTTCACCCCGGCGCAGACCGCCAGCGTCAACCTCAACCTCACCATCGTGCTGAGCACGCTCGCCATCACGACCACCACAGTTCCCTCGGGAACGACAGGCCTGCCGTATTCGCTGCAACTTGCCTCCACCGGCGGCAATGCACCGATTACCTGGTCGCTCGCGGCAGGCTCCACGCTACCGGCGGGGCTGACGCTTTCCCCCGGCGGCCTGATCTCCGGCACACCCTCGGCGGTTGCCACGACGACCTTCACGGTGCAGGCTACCGACACCACTCCCGCCACCGTAACCCAGACGTACACGATGAAGGTCGTTGCTCCATCGCTGCTGCAGATCGATACGACATCGCTGCCGGCTGGCAATATCGGAACGCCTTACTCTGCGACGCTCTCCGCCTCGCTCGGCACAACGCCCTATACGTGGACCCTCTACAGCGGCACGCTACCGAGCGGCTTCACACTCTCCGCAGGCGGCGTGATCTCCGGCAACACCTTCGTCGGCGGAACGTACAGCTTCACCGTGGCAGTTACCGACAGCACCGGCGCGAGCGTCACCAAGGCCTTCACCATCGCCATCGGAAGTACGCTCTCAGGTGGCACCGCGAACGGGACGCTGAAGGGCAGCTATGCCTTCCTCGTCACCGGCCGCCCGGGCAGCACGACGGTGGGCGATGGCAAGGTCTACGCCCGGGGCATCCTCGGCAGCTTCAACGCCGACGGCAACGGCACCCTCACCGGTGTGGTCGACCTCAACGATGGAAGCAGCGGCGTACAGACGGCCCAGACCCTCTCCGGCACCTATGCGGTGAACACCGATGGTCGTGGCCTGATGACCATCACGATCGGCGCACAGTCGCTGGTGTACGCGGTGGCGCTCTCCAGCCAGACGGCCGGCGTCGCGCAGTACGTCGCACTCACCGGCTTTGACAACTCCACCGGCACCGGCATGCAGAGCAGCGGCTACGCTCTCGCGCAAACGGCATCCGCCTTCGCTGCGAGCACGGTGAAGAACAGCTTCGTCTTCGGCCTTTCGGGCGAGTCCGCCTGCTCCGCCTGCGGCTCGTCGGTCAAGTATGGACCGGTCGTCGCAGCAGGACTCTTCACCGCCGACGGCACCTCCGCCATCACCTCGGGCACCGAGGACGCCTCAGCCTACGGCACCAACTACAGCAGCCTCAGCCTTACGGGAACCTTCGTCGCGCCCTCCACCACCAACGGTCGCGGCACGCTGAAGTTCACCTACACCGGCACGCAGTTCACCGCAGCGCCGGTGAACTACAGCTACGTCATCGTGAACGCCAACCAGATGCTGCTGCTCTCGATCGACACGCACACCACTTCGGCGCTGCTTGCCGGCGAAGCCCGCCTGCAGCAGTACTCCTCCTACGCCGCCACCACGGCCTTCCCTTCCGTCTCCATCAGCTACGAGACCCAGGCGAGCGGCGGCGATGGCGCAACGACCTTCCCCACGGCGTCGAACGCGATCCTCTCCGCGCTGACCTATACCTCGTCGGGCCTCGGCACCTTTCTGGTCGATGCCAATCGAGCGGGTACGTTGACGCAATCGCAGAGCAAGTCCGCGTCCTTCACCGTCGGCGTCACCGGCCGCGTCGCGATGACGATCACCGGCGCGCTCTCGCAGACCATCTATCTCTACGGACAGGGCGCAGGCTACGGCATCGACCTCTCGACCACAAGCACTTATCCTGCGCTGGTACGCTACGAGCTTCAGGTGCCCAGCACCACGTCGCAGATGCCGCTGGATTCCGGCATCTTTGCCGTGGCCACGCCGACGATTCCTGTGGCAGCACCGCTGGATTCCGGCATCTCCACCTGGAGCTTCTCCTCGGGCAGCGTGAACGGTCTCGTCACCGGCAAGATCGCCAACGTGCTCGATACCAGCGTCCCCGCAGGCACGCTGAGCACGGCGCAAAGCTCGTCGGCCACGTACACCGAAGACCTCACGGGCCGCCTGCTCTTCACCACCTCCAGCACCTCGAGCGCAATCGGCTACGCCATCACCGGCACACGCGCGGTGAGCATTCCCACCGCGTCCGCAGCGACGCCGATCGTCTCCACCTACCAGAAGTAAGCATCCACGAGAAAGCCCACGCTGATCCGTCAGCGTGGGCTTTCCGTGACACTCACTCTCAGGCCCCGGTAACCGCCTCCGCCTTCGCGTTTTCTGCAAAGGCAACGACCTTCGCCGCGCTGCTCGTCTCGTTGCCGTGCAGCGCAATCCCGCTCGAAGTCGCGCCCGCAACTTCGACGAACACCGCAGTTCCCGCAGGTGCGCGCGTTCCGCTTACCCAGGCGTTCTGCGTATTGCGTAAGCGCAGCAGAGGCTCGCCTTCGGCCGCAGCGCTTGCCTTCACGTGCAGCAATTCCACATCCGATACATCCTCGGTCGCGATCACCGGTCGAGGGTCCGGAGTCTCCGAGTTCAGGCTGAAGGCACTGACCGAGATCCCCTTCGCATGACGCACATACAAACCCGCAGCGGGAAGCCTGCCAAACATGCGCGCCTCGGGATAGAACTCGCGCATCTCTGGGGGCATTCCATGCGCCCATTTGCGTTCGCCCTTCTCCACGGTTGCGATCGAGATATCCCGCAGCGAGACGTTCTCGACCGGCATCCCTTCGACGCCCATGATCGAACTCGTCAGCAGCGCACCGCGCGCCTGAATGCCGCTGATCTTGATGTCCCGCACGAAGCTGCCTCGGCCCTTGTGTCGCTCGCCAAGTCGCACGAACAGCGGCGTACGCACGTTCTCCATCACGATGTTGGAGATCGCAACGCCTTCGATCGATCCACCATCGACCATCTCCAGGGCAATGCCTGCGATCACGCGTTCATTTAACGGCGATGATGCTTCGTTGTAGATCACGGAGTTTGAAAACGTGATGTTCTCGAAGCGGCCATATGTCGCCGTGCCCAGCTTCAGACCGTTGCAGCAGGTCGTGAACACGCAGTTGGTGATCGTGATGTTCTTGGTGGGCAGCAGCTCGCCGTAGGGGTTCTCACTCTTGATGCAGATCGCATCATCGCCCGTGGCGATGTCGCAGTCAGAGATGAAAACGTTGCGGCTGGCGGTGATGTCCATGCCATCCGTGTTCGGCGCAAAGATGGGATTGCGAACGCGCACGCCGTGAATCCAGACGGACTCACAAGCGATCGGACGCATCGTCCAACTCGGCGCATTCGCCAGCGTGACGCCCTCGACACGCACGTTGCGGCAGCGGGCAAACTCAAGCATAGGCGCCGGACGCCGGGGCGTAGCAGCTTCGTAATCCCACGCAACCACGTCGGCCCACATGTCTTCGGGCTTCGCCTGGGGGCGGCCCTTGCGATGCCAGAAGTGTGCGCCGTTGCCGTCGATCGTGCCAAGTCCTTCGACCGCGATGTTCTCCGCGTCGATCGCGAAGATCAGGTGACGACCGTTCGCATCGCCTTCTTCAGCAGGGCCCGGATGATACTGGTAGTCCTCCGTTCGAGGACTACCCAGCAGCTCCGATCCCGCCTCAAGACGCAGCGTAACGTTGCTGCGCAGTTGCAAGCCGCCGCTGAGGTACACGCCCGGCGTGAGCACCACGACGCCGCCACCAGCTTCGTGCGCACGATCGATCGCCCGCTGCAGCGCAACCGTATTCAGCGTGCGCCCGTCAGCGACAGCGCCTTCGCTCGACGCCGCAACGACCTTGCCCTGGGCCGCGGCGGTAATGCTCATCGCGCCCGCCATGCCCGTGGCCGCGAGAAACCGACGGCGGTCCAGCAGCTTCTGTTCTCCGCTCACGACGCACTTCCCTTCGTCGAATCCAGCGTACTCATCAACACCCACTCCTTCTGCTGCCAAAGCTGCAACGGTCCGGCCGGCGCGCTCTGCTGTCCCGGGGGTGCGAAGCCATACGCCGGCTGCACGCCGGTCCAACGCTCTCCGCTCCTGGTCAACTTTGCGGTGGCGGCGATCTTCGGCGCAGCCGCAGATGCGTCACTCTCGCTGGCGAACCTCGCCAGCCAAAGCGTATTGCCATACGCTCGTCGATGCAAACCGAAGGAGTAATTGTCGAATGCAGCAGCCGCGCCTTTGCCATCCCACGCGCCCGCGCGATAGTACTTGAAGCGCGCCATCTGCAACGGCTCCAGACTCGTGTCTTCGAGCACGCCGCGATACTCATCTTCCGACGCCTGCACGTAGGCCACACGCGTGTAGCCCTCCAGCGTTTCGGGCGCAAGCTCCACCGGTAGCTCGAACTTTGGCGGCAAAGGATCACGGTCCAGCAACGTGGTCTCTGTGCGTTTCCAGCCATTGGCCGCAACCACGCCGTTCACCAGGCCACGATCCAGGAACGCGCGCAACGCCAGCGCAATGCCCTCGTCGGTCGTGCCGGTGATCGTGATGACTTCTGTTTCGTAAGGCGCGCTCGGCACGACGAGCGAATGCAAGAACGGGCTGCGGTCTGACTCCACGTACCCGACATCGCCGCTGAAGCCACCGAAGCCGTAGATGTAAGCCCCCTTGGCGGAGAACTCCGCTTCACGCTGCCACGCGGCGACGATCAGTGGATCGTCGGGACGACCGATCAGCAGCAGGTGGTTGTAGGCCAGGTCCTTCGGCGAAGCCAACAGCTTCCTCGTGTCGCTCACCGGGACCTTGCCCGTTGCTCCCATCGCGCGCAGCAGAGGATGCGTCGGGGCAGCTTCCTGCAGCGAGGCCAGCGCCGTGGCCAGCTTCGCGCTCACGCGCGCATCCACACCGAAGAGAAGGCCACGCGCCGGCCCTGCGACCGCGTTTACAAACGCGCCGATCGACGGCGGATTGACCGAAGCGAGCAACCCGCCGCCTGCAGCAGCTATGAAATCACGACGACGCATCAGGCCACCTCCCTCAGTGCGATGATCTCTGCATCCGCAGGCCGCACCGGCATATTCACCACCCAGAAATCACCCTCGCGCTTCACGTCGAAGGCCACATGATCGTTCACGCCGCAGGCCTGCGCAGACTTCGCGGCAGGATTCTGCACACGCACGCGCACCTGCAACGCACGTCCCTTCTCCCACCAGTCTTCGACGACCACCAGACTCGTCGCGCCGGAGCGAAAACCGTAACCGGAAGCGCCTGCAGGAAACTGCAACGGCAACGCCAGGGCCTTCGTAATCTCCGGCTCAAGCCGCATCGCGTCGAGCGCGTTGAAGCTCATCGGATCTGCAGCCAGCAGCGGCACGCCGAGCTTCTTCATCGCCTCGATGCCCGCACCGCCTTCACCGCCGCCGAACGCGATTATCTTCACGCCACGCTTCTGCAACGCGGCAACATTGGCCACCTCGGCCTCGTTGAACATCGCCGGGTTGAGCAGCACCAACGGCGCATCGCCCTTCCATTTGTCCAGCGTGCGCAGGTTCGCACCAAACGCCAGCGGAACGCCGGCGTTGCTCAGATACTCGAACGCCCGCGCGTACACGGGAATCAGCTCGTTGGCTTCCAGCGCGTCGCCGCAACTGAACTTCACGTGCGCGGGGTCTGCATAGAAGCTGCTGCTGACCACAAGCCCGGCACCGAGCGGAGCCTCCGGCGACAGCAGCGAATGACGCTCCAGCATCAGCCACCACTGCTGCCAGTCGTTGTCGTTCATCGTGTACGCGATGCCCACGTTGGAGTTGTAACCGTACGTATAGACCGAGCGGAAGCTGCCGTCGTCCCACACCATGCCGCGCCACGCGCGGTCATACATCACGCGCCGCGAGGGCTCCGTGGTCGACACCGGCGAGTGCCAGTGCTCGTTGTTCAGAACGCTCGACGGATAGCCCCACATGCCCTGTGTCGAGACCTTCCACGCAGGGTTGAAGGCGATCTCGCCAAGCTGGCGCCCGGTCGTCAGCGCAGAGCTGTCGGAGATCATTCCCCACGTCGAATCGTCACTCATGCCGCGGATCGTCGGTGCCAGCGCAGCAGCGGCGTCTGCGCCTGCAACGATCGGCAGTCCCTGCGCAATGATCGTCAGGTCCTTCTTCTCGGCGGCGAATGCGTCGCGCATCCCTTTCACCGCCGTGCAATAGCGCTCCAGGTGCCAGGACTGCCACTCCGCCTCATGCTCGGCGTGAATCTCCGCGCCCACCTGGCTCCTCGTCTTGCCCTTCAAGCCAGGTTTGCCGCTACGACGCAGATGACGATCGAACTCAACGTAGTCCTGCCATCCATGCAGCGCGGTGGTGTCCGGCCCGGTGTCCCAGCGGTCGGAGAAATCCAGATGCACCATCGGCGACTTCGACCAGTTCGGATGCGCCTTCATGCGCTCCACCAGCAGCGGTGTCGCAACGTCGAAGAAGAACTGCCCGCCCGCGAAGGACTTCCACGGCGAAGAGTAGTGGCGCATGTCGTCTTCAGAAAGATAGAGCCGCGAAGACGCGGTGCGCGCCTGCTGACGAATCTGTTTCAACTGCCGACTGTAAGCCCACACCAGATCATCCGGCTGCCCCCAGCCGGAGATGATCTCCGCCGTGCCTGTGCCGGTATTAAAGACGTTGCGAAAGCCGCGCGTCACGATGAATCCCAACGCTGCGCTGTCGTCTGGAATGATGTCGGTGATCGGCTTCAGCGCCTTGTCTCCGCGCGTCACCAGCAGCGGCATCGACGAGTGACTGCGGCCTGCCGTGGCCGTCAAGCGGTAGAAGCCGAGTTCCGCATCGTCCGGCAGTTTGCACTGCAGCTTCAGCGACTGTCGCGTGCCACCATCCAGAGCAACCTCCTGCTTGAGCAGCGACTTCTTCTCGCCGGTCATCGCGTTCTCAAGCGTCACTTCCACCGTCTCCTTCGCTGATGGCGGCGCTTCTCCCACCCAACCGGAGATGCGAATGTCGCCCAGCCACGGGGCCTGTCGACGCTTGCCCGGCTGCGCCGCAACCCACGGAAAGCGGATCGTCAACTTCGTCACCGACGCAGGCTGCTTCAGCGGAACATACGCCTGCCCATGGCCCGCGATGAACGCGTCCTCCAGCGGAGCGCGCAGCACTTCCTTGTCGTCGAACTGCACGATCGCGAGCAACGGATTATGCTCCTGGCCATCGACCGAAGAGCCATCGCAGCCCACGATCGTGAACGACGCCACCGTCACCGGCTTTGCGAACATGAACAACAGCACGTTGTCGGAGTTGCCCTTGCCCTGCCACGATGCCCACGCGTTGATCGCGTCCACCGGGCCCTTGCGATAGTTCGTCGCTTCATCGTTCAACGCCATCACGGACTGGTTCGTCTTGTCGACGAGGTCCACAACCGCCGCGAATGGCGCGAGATTTCGCAACCCGTTCACAACCGTCACACTGGCGTTCACCGTAGCGCCAGGCGGATACGCATAGTTCCCGACAGCCGCACCCATACGGTTGCGAAACGCGCCGAAGTTCTTCGAGTCAGGCTTATGAAACGGCGTCGGAATCGAACCAACGGAGTCTGTGTGCAGACGCACGCGCAGCGCGGGTTCGAGGTCGACACTCAAACGGCGCTCCGCCATCACGACGGATTCATCAGCAGAAAGCGCTGCCACGCGTACCTGCAGCGACTCGCGCGCGTCCAGGGCCTGATACCCCATGCTCGACGCACGCGGCAGCTGCAGGTCCACGGTCGCCTTGCCGCCCGCAGGCACGGTGACCGCAGGCTTCGCAGGCACCACGTCGCCGATCATCGCGCCCTCCCACGTGAGCACGCGTGCGAAGACGCGCACCTCTGCAGGCGAGCTCCCCGCGTTCTCGAGTTGTACCGTGACGTGCGGCCCATTCGAGGCCACTGAGAGCTTGATGGCTGCGGTTTCAGCCGCCGTAGCCGCGCTCGGCAGCGCACGCTTTTCGCTCACCCAGCGCAACAACGCAGACCAGATCGCCTCCGCGTGAGGCGCGGCGTCGAATCCAATCACTGAACTCGCCAGCACGACCACGCGCCCGGCGCCGTAACGACCCGTGACAATCAGCGGTTGCGCTGCACGATCGCTCGCACTCACGCGTACCTGCCAGTCGTGATTGAGCAGCGGCCTTGTCCACGCATCGTTGTGCGGCTTCACCGTGCGGTCCATCTTCGGGATGCGGCGATCAAAGCGCTCGTAGCGTCCTTCGCCGCGCTCCACGGCCGAGACCGGACGGATCGGAAAGAAATACGGCAGATGCAGTCCCTGCGGCTCATCCTGCGCAAACACCGACTTGTCCCACGAACCAGCTTCGATCGGGCGATCATTCTGCGACTTGATGTAGCCGATCTGCGCGCCCCAACCGATCGTGGGCAGCATCGCGCTCAGGCGTGCCGGAAGCTTGAGCGAATTGCGCGAAAGCGACAGGATGAAGTTCGCGCCCAGCCGCACAGACTCCTGTAGCTGCGTGATCTGCGCGTCGGAGAACTCGCCTCCCGCCTCCCAGAACACTACATCTCCGGGCGGTGCAGCAATCGCGTCGGCGACCTTCTGCGCCTCCGCAAACTGCATCCCCAACTGCTGCGCGGCCTTCGCCAGATGCGGCGCATCCTTCTCACGAAAATTCGTTCGTAAGATCGACATCGTTTACTTCCCTTCTGCCACTTCCTGCACACCATCCGAAGCGGATGGCGGAAAAGCTCCCGTCGGCCAGGCGCTGGGCTTTGCGGTCATGTGCAGCACCAGCGTTCCTCCTCGGGCGATCTCACCATGCCTGAACCATGCACGGTCCAACGGCTTTCCATTCAGCTCTGCATGGTCTACATACTTGTTTTCTTCGGAAACACCCTTGGCTTCGATGACGAAGCTCTTGCCCTGCGCGAGATGAAGCACCGTCCGCGGCACCGATGGACTGCCGATGAGATACACATCTTGTCCCGCGTTGGGGTAGAAGCCCATCACGCCGAAAAGATACCAGCTCGACATCGCACCGGAGTCGTCGTTGCCCGGAATACCGGAGCGGCTCGCGTTGTAGCTCGCCGCCAGGATCGCGCGCAGGTGATCCGCAGTCTCGGCAGCGTGCCGCGTCCACAGATAGAGATACGGCGCCATGAAACCCGGCTCGTTGCCGACGTCGTAGCGGTCCTTGTTGCTGAGAAACAGATCGAGCCTGTGCGCAAACGCATCGCCTCCACCGGCCTTCGCAACCAGGCGTGCGTTGTCCTGCGGAACGAAGGTAGAGTATGTCCACGAGTTCCCCTCGTAGAACGTCTCTCCGCCCCAGCTGCAACCCTCGGCTCCGTTGAACTTCGCGCGCCAGCTTCCATCCTTGTGCCGAGGCCAGATGAAGCCACGCACGCCGTCCTCTTCGTACGCATCGTTCCAGAGCCTCTCCCAGTTGCGCGAACGCTGCAGATACTTCGCATACTCCGCTTGCTTGCCAAGCCCTCTGGCCAGCAGAGCCACCTCGTAGTCGTCCGCCGCATACTCCATCTGCTTGGAGCCCGGGCGGTCCACACCCTCGAGGGTGAGATAGCCCTTCGACTTCCAGTCCTCGATGCCCCCGCGGCCCTCCATCCTCTGGTCATCGGGAGTCGCCTCGGCGTCATGCTGTACCGCCTTGAACGCGTCCTCCCAGTTGATGCCCGGGAGCCCCTTCACGTACGCGTCGGTGATCTCGAACTCCGCATTGCTGCCGCCCTGCGTGCGCCCATTGCTGTTACCGCTGCGTGCGTCGGGAAGCCAACCCTCGTGGCGATAGATGTCGATCAACGCACGCACCATGCCGGCCTGGCGGTCCTGCGCAATCAGCGTGAGCAGCGGTCCCGAAGTGCGGAAGGTGTCCCAGATCGCATAGAAGTCATCGTAGTAAGGCTCACTCGAGTGCCACGCGGGGTTTTCGCCGGTGCGGTCGGTCGGCATCAACATCATGTGATACATCGCCGTGTAGAAGATCCTGCGATGCGTATCGTCGATGCCCTCGACTTCAATCGTGTCGAGCGCCGCGTCCCACGCATGGCGTGCCTTGGCCAGCGCAGCTGCGAAGTCGAAGCCCACAATCTCCTGCTCTGCGTTGGCCCGTGCCTGCTGTTCGCTGAGAAACGAGATGCCCACCTTCACATGCACCAACGCGGCCGACTTCGCACCAAAGCCCAGCCAAACGCCGGACTTCACGCCCTGTAGGGCGTCGCCCACCTTCAACGGCAGATCGTGCTGCTCATCATGCCATCCGCTCTGCGTCGCAATCGCGGTATCCGTCAGCACGCTGAAGAAGACGCGATACGGCTTCTTCTGGAAGTTCCATCCGCCCGCCACCGAGGTCGAGCCTTCGATCTCGTGATCGCTAACGACGCGCACGGTCGAAGCCACCGTGCGCTGATCTTCGTTCTGGTTCGGATAGCTGCTGAGACAGTGGCCCGCATCGATCAGCAGACCGTGCTCACCGCCGCGAGGAAACTGCAGCTCATAGAGCGCCGCGCGCGAACTCGTCGTCACCGCGACCTGAGTGGCGTAGCGGTCGAGACGAACGCGATAGAGCCCCGCCTCCACATGCTCGCCAGAGCGCAGGGACCCGGCGTCCTGTGCGCTGACGCGGCCCACCGTCGGCTGAATCAGCACGTTGCCGTACTTCGCACCACCGCCTGTGCCGGTGACATGCGTCTGGCTGAAGCCGTTGATCTTTCCTTCGGGAAGCCAGCCGCCATTGCCGGTGTTGTCACCTACATCCGGACCGGCCTTCACCATTCCGAAGGGCACCGCCGCGCCCACAAAGACATGCCCGCCGCCTTCGCTGCCGATGTACGGATCTACCCAGCGCGAGTTCTGCGCACGAGCGGCCATCGCACCGCAGCACCCCAGCGCCATTCCGAACATGAAACGTTTCCATTTGCACTGCCAGACCATTGAGACCGTCTCTTTCTGCTCTGCGTTACGGTTGCGGGGTCGATCCCAGGGAATTTACAGCGTCTGCCGAAGTCGTCAGCGTCAACCGCGCTCCACGCACGATGTCCGCATGGTCCACCGTGGTTCCATGGAGAGGTTTGCCGTCCAGCGTTGCCTGCGCGACATAGAACCGCGTTGTCGAAGCGCCTGGAGCTTCGATCGCAAAGTCCTTGCCCGACGGCTGATGGATCGTGACGCGCTCGAACATCGGCGTGCCCAACTCATAGGCCGTCGTGCCGGGACAGACCGGATAGAAACCCATCGCGCTCAGCAGATACCATGCTGACATCTGACCGGCATCGTCATTTCCGGGAAGCCCCGCGGCCCCAACGGTGAACTGCGTGCGCAAAATCTCATGCACGCGCTGCTGTGTCTTCGCAGGCGCGCCCGCGCTGTTGTAGAGATACGCAATCGCGTGGCTCGGCTCATTCCCCTGCTCGTACAAACCTTTATCGAACAAGCCGTCGAGCTTTTCGACGAACGCCTTCTCCCCACCAACCGCGTGGATCAGGCCCGGAACATCCTGCGGCACAAAGAAGGTGTACTGCCACGGCAAGCCTTCGGTGATGTACTTGGCTGGCTTTGCCGGATCAAACGGAGATACCCACGAGCCGTCTGCGTGGCGCCCGCGCACGAAGCCCATTGCAGGGTCGAAAACATGTCGCCAGTTACGCGAACGCATCAGCAGCACATCGGCATCGGAGTTATGGCCAAGCGCGCGCGCAAACCGTGACGCGACGAAGTCGTCGTACGCATACTCCAGTGTGCGTGAGACCTGCTCATCCCGATGGAAGGCCTCGTAAATGTGGTCCTCGAGCGGAACGAAGCCGTAGTGCATGTAGCTTTCCAGCGCCCGCCGCCCTTTGCCCTTTGCGTACTCCTCTGCGGGCGGCAATCCCATCGCATTGCGCATCACCAGCGCATACGCGCTCTGCACGTCGAACCCGCGCAAGCCCTTCGCATACGCGTCCCCGATCACCGCCACAGCATGGTCGCCGATCATCTCCTGGGTATAGCTGTTCCACGCAGGAAAGATCGGCAGGAAGCCGCCCTGCTCGCCTTTGTCCACCAGCGATTGCACCATCTGGCCTTCGCGCTCAGGATCAAGGATGGTCAGCAACGGATGCAGCGCGCGGAAGGTATCCCACAGCGAGAAGTCGTCGTAGTATGCCGTACCCGCCGCAGCCTTGTGCAGCTTCCCTTCCTGCGCAAAGCCGTTGTAGGTGCCGTCGACATCACTGGCCACGCGAGGGGAAAGCGACGCATGATAGAGCGCCGTGTAGAACTGCACGCGTTGATCAGCGGTACCGCCCTGCACCTCGATGCGGTGCAGCCACTCGCGCCACAACTTTTCTGTGGACGCACGCACCTCGTCAAACGTCTTCGCACCGACCTCTGCATCCAGGTTCTTGCGCGCCTCCTCGAGGCTTGTAAACGACATGCCGATATGCAGGGTCAAAGTGTCCTTGGCGAGCTTGCCAAAGCGCACATAGCCACCAAGCGCGTCGCACCCCTTGCCCTCCTGGCGATCGACGCCTTCATGCACAGCGGTGCCGCACCACGTGCCTGCCCCCGAAGCCTCACCCGTGTAGCGAATGACGAAGTATCCGCTGAAGCCTGCAGACTCTCCGGCTCCGATGTAGATGCGATGCACAGGGTTGAAGCCGACAATCTCATGCGCCTCGGGACGCACCTCGACGTAGCCTTCGCCCGCATGTACGTAGGGTTGCACGATCAGATTTCGCGGCGCAGTCTTCTCGTCGAAATGAATGCGCATCACCGATGCGTGCGACGATCCGGTCATCTCCACCCGCGCGTGGTAGCGGTCTTCGTTCACAGCGTAGTAGCCCGGATGCATGATCTCGCTGGCGTGACGGAAGCCCGAAGCACGATCTGTCGGCGAAACGTGAAGCACGCCGGTCGTGGGCATGACTGTCACCGAGCCATAGTCCTGCGTGCAGCTTCCGCTCAGCCAATGGCTGCCGCGAAAGCCTGTCAGCGTCGTGTCCGCATCGTAGTAGGGCGACTTACACTTGATCTCCGCAGGCCTCGTCTCGGGCGTCCAGTTCGTCATCGCGAAAGGCACGCCCACCGCAGGGAACGTCTGTCCATCGTGTGCCGTGCCGATGCGAGGGTCGACCAGCGCGTAGGCGTCCTGCCTCTGCGCGGAGGCCACAGCGCACGCAGCGAGCGTGAGAGCGAGTACAACATTGCGTCGACGTTCGAGCAAAAACAACCGTGTTTCTCCTATCTCTTCTCCGGCGCATCCGCCGGCGTGCCGGGCAGATGCAACTCCGTCGTTCCCAGCTTGCCGGATGCTGCGTCCCACAAGATGAAGCGTACGCGCGAGGCGCCTGCAGCAAGCGGCGCCTGCACCTCCAGCCGCACCGGCTGATCGCGGCGCGCCGTGCTCTCCGCAGGCCGATGTTCGGTAAGCTCTTCGGTCTTCTTCTGCAACAGCTTGCCCTGCGGATTGAACACTGACACGACGAGTTTGAGGTGCGCCTCTTCCATCGCGCCGCTCTCGCTCCAACTGATCTCCATCTGCGGTACGCCGACCACGAACTGATCGGGCGTATTCGGCCGCTGTACCGCCAGCAGATGGAACCCCGTGTACGTCATCCGATTTTCCGAAGCAGCATCGAGGTCGTACTTCGAGCGAGCGGCGCGGCTTTCATGCGTGATCTCATCGCGCGCATAGTAGCCGTCGCGGAAGCCTGCATGCAGCGAGGGGTCCCTCAACGTAACCTTGATCTTGCGATAGCGTTGCGATGCATCTGATGCGCTCGAGGGCCGATAAGTGATCGTGTAGAAGCTGGCGCCGTACTGGGCGCTGCGTGCGATCTCATGGTCAACATCGTTACGGGAGCTGAAGAGCTTTCCTCCACTCGACTCCGCGAGCTTGCCGAAACTTACATCGCTCAGGAAAGGGTCTTGCGAGCCGATATCGCCGACCTGCGAACCGCTGGCATCGTTGGTAACGCGCACGCCGGTCTCGGACGACATCAGCGCAGGGTCGATCGCGTACAGCGTCACGCGGGCATCACGCATCATGTTCAACGCCTGCTGCACGCCCGAGGTGATGCCGCCGACAGAGTTCTGGTCAAGCCCCTGAGCGGTGAGGTCGATGCCCGGAAATCCGTGGCCGATCCAAAGCACGTTCTTGTGCCCCGGATGCCCTGCCGCGGCTTCGGTCACCTGTTCCAGCGCGCCGAGCGACACGGCGAACTGCTCCATGCGTCCGCCGCCCACCTTCATGTTCCACGGATAGTGCGCCAGATGTTTCGCAAGCCCCGCCTGCAGAGCGGCGCGGTCCTGCGTGTAGTCGACGATCACCTGCAGCTTCTTCTCGCTCACCGCGACGAGCATCGTCGGTGCGGTCAGAGCATCCGGTTCGCCTTCCAGATACTTCTTCACCGCAAAGCGCGCGTACGCCATGTCCTCGAAGCTGGTGTTCAACTCGTCGAGCACGATGATCGTCGCTGGTGCCTGCGGTGCCAGGCGTTCGAGGTCAGCAGTGGAGTTGATCTTTCGGCCTGCCGGCACCTGATGGGCCGCGGGCTGCTCGAAGTGCGTGATGGTCTGCGGTGTGCCGTCCTCGGTGATGCTGAAGTCAGCCTGCGTGAGGTCATTGCGCAACGCGCCATGCTTGTCGGTCACCACGATGTCGAGCACGACAAGTCGTGACTGCACGACGATGTCCGGAGTCTGCTGTGCGCCGGTGTCAGCCTTGGTCTCCTGCGCACGGCACGTCACCGCGAGAGCAGATGCCATCAGCAGCGTGCCCAGGCTCCGTACGATGGTCGGCATCCGCTTCTGCACCTTCAACACAACTCCCCGAATATGCGAGGAGACCACGCAGCATCGCGTGGTCTCTTCTGTTGAATGAGATGCCGGGCAAACTCTGCGAATACCCGGCATGTTTGTCCGGCCTAACTACGCGAGCGGACCGGAAGACGAACACTGAACGACCTACGGCCTCTGCCCGACCTTGCCGTTCTTCAGTGCCTGAGACATCGGCTGCACCGTCGGTCCGGCGGCGCCCACCACGACTTCGATGAACGCAGCGCCCGTGCCGCCGCCGATCGTCAGCACGTTACCTGCGGCGTCGAAGGTCGGCTTGAGACCGCCGAAGGTATTCGTCGCACGCGTGTAGGTGCTTGAGGCCTGTCCGCGGAACTTGCAGCTGGTGCAGACCGAGCCGCGGAAGCCAGGCTCGCCCGTCGACGGGGCCGGCGAAAGAAGCGCGCCGGAGTTCGAGAGCATGCCCAGGCCGTGCGAGCTGTTGATGATGTACCACGCGTTACCGTCACCATCAATCGAGACGCTGCGCGGTGAGTACGTCGAGCTCATGCCTGCCGTGTAGAAGTACTGGAAGGTGGTGTTAGCGGCCATCTGCGCGGGGGTGAAGGCGTTGCCGTAGTTCGGCTTGATCTTCACCAGCGCCGTCGGCACGGTGGGGGGCGCGGCGGAGGGGTCGAGCGTGCCTGCACGATCAATCCACAGAGAACCGGAGCCGTCGAAGGCGAGGTCCTGCGTGCTTCCTCCGATCGGGTACACCGTGTCGCCGGTCGCGATCGTCTGCCCTGCCAGCAGCGTGGTGCCGCCGGTCGTACCGGAGCCCACAGTGTTGATCGCCGCAGCGCATCCAGGGTGCGTACCTGCGTCAAGCATCACGTTGAGCACGTTCGAGCCCGTCTCCCACAAGAAAGGAGCGCCGGTGATCGCAGTCTGGCCACCACCGCTCGCGGTGATGTAGTCGGAGGTGTTGGGGTCCACCGCGATCGTGGTCGGGCTCTGCGAGTAATACACCGAACCGTACACCAGCCCGTTGCCAGGGTCGCCGTTGGTGAAGCCCAGCGTGCCGGTATTGATGACGCCCTGCATGCCCGCCAGCGTGGCAGGCGGTGCCGAGCAGTTGCCCGCCTTGCCGGTCTGCGCGACCGTGGCCACGTACGGCGTCAGGTTCGTCCAGATGGTATTGTTGCCGTCCACAAAGGTAAGCGACGGGGCGGAGTCCGTGGGCAGCGCATAACCGATCGCTGCGTTGCCACCGGCATCGCCGTAGTTGCCGCCGTTATAGCCGACGGCCGCACCGTTCGGACCAGAACCCGGCACCTTCACCACGTTCGTATTCAGACGGTCGCTGAACCACAGGTTATTGTTGACGTCGATGGAGCCCTGGAACTTGCCGAGCACACCATATGATCCGCTGGCAGCCTTCTGGTACTGCCCACCGATCGTCGTGGCATTCGCAGCCGATGCGCCCACACCGTAGTTGCTGATCACGTAGTTGGAGGTTGCCGAACCGGTCGACTGACCGGCGCGAATCGGCACGCCGACGTTGGTCAGCTCCAGCACGGATGCGGGATAGGTGCCTGAGGTCGTCTGCTGCGTCACCCACAGGTTGCCGTTGCCGTCCGGGCTTACCCAGGTGGGCATATAGAGCAGCTCGGTGGAGGTACCAGGGATGACCGGCTTGATCTGGATGCCGACGGAGAAATCATAGATCGACGCGGCCGTCATCACATACGGCTGGAACGGCGCGGTCGCCGTGATCAGCGCATAAAGGTTCGCCGTGTTGGTGGCGGAGATCGCCGGGTAAAGCGCGAAGTCCAGCGCGGCCTGCGCGGTGTCCGCCGGCAGCGTTCCGCTGTACGGCGTCACGTTGTTGAAGAGCACGCCGCAGGTGGAGGTCGTATCGCCGCTGCCCGACAGGCCTGCGGAGTTCACGCAGGCGGCGAGCATGTTCGCGATCGTGTTGATCTGCCAGAACTCAGCCACCGCGCCCGTCGCACCGACCGTCGCCGAAGCCGAGACCGTCAGCGGGCTGTTGAGCGCGCCGTTGCCGTTCGTGCCGGGCGCCTGGCCGGAGTGGCCATCCACCAGCAGGTTGTACATATCGTTGGCAGTCTTCAGACCCTGCATATTCGTGCTGCTGGTGGCGAAGTTGATCGACGGCGTGGGCGACGAGGCGCTCTGTGCCGCCAGTGCCGTGCCAAAGAGGCTGCCGCGTCCAAACTGCGCAAACGCATACGCCATCGCGACCGTCGTGACTTCATTGATGGAGACGAAGCCGTAGTTCGGCAGGTTGTCACAGAGGCCGACCGAGGCCATTTCGGTCTGGTTATTGTTCACGCCCGAGCCGAGACCGGGATCGCCGCCCGCTGCCGTCAGGTACAAGTAGCTGCCCGGCGTGCAGTTATAGAGGCCGGTGATGTCGAAGGAGCCGGTGCTATCGGTGACGACGCTCTGCGAGATCAATGGAACCGCGCTGGCCGTGTACGAAGACCCCGAGCCCACGCCGATCTGATACAGCTGGACCTTCGCGCCAACGATCGGGTTTTGTCCGCCGATCGCCTGCCCCATCAGGTGGCCGGGAATGCCGGCGGGTGAGGAAACGGTTGTACCGCCAGCGCCGGCGCCGTTGCCGGAAAGCGCACAGCCGGATAACGCGGAGGCGAACACTCCGCCAGCAAGGACGGAGACGATTTTACAAGGAGCCGAGCGGAACCAGCGTGACGACATGCCTGACCTCAGAGATAGAAAAAGTAACTGCAACAAAAGCTTTCCTGCACTCGCGAACACAAGGATCGGGAGTTCTTCGGGAACGGCGCTCGTCTGCCGCTCTTGGAACGATCATGGGAACGTTTCCAGTTAGCGCGAGAAATATACACATGCCCTGCTTCCTTTGGCAATGGGCTTTCTGAAACTTCTTTCGCGCCGTCTACTGCATGGTGAGCGCGATCGTCTGCGTCGCCGTCAGGGCGGTTCCCGCGTTGTTGGCCGTAGCCTTCACGGTCACGTTGTACGTGCCTGCCGTGGTACCGTTCACAGGAACGGTAAAGCCAGTCGTCTTCGCTGACCCGCCGCACCCGGTGAATGCCATCGTGACGCAGAACAGAGCCATCAGCATCGCCACCGCACGACGACGACGACGCAGCGCCAGACAAACCAGTAACGGGCAGGCAAACCACATCGGCATCCTTCCCCGCTTGTCCTCGCGATGCTCTGCTACGAGCTTCGTCTGAGTCTTGCTTGCCGCCTGCGAGAGGATACTCACCGTCACGTCTGCGCTCATGCCGTCGGTCAACACGACGTTCTGCTGAGATAGCGCGCAGATCGGAAGCACGGTCGCCGTAGTGCCTGTGGCTGCGGCCACAGTGCAGGCCAGCGTGACGGTGGCGTTCAACGCACCGCCGGACTTCAGCGTCACCGTATCGGTGTTTCCGGTGCTCGCCCCAGCGGTCACCGCCAGCGACTGCGCGGCCGTGGTCATGGTCAGCGTCGGCACAGGCACGATCAACAGCTCGATCGGATCATCGGCCACCTGGTAGGTCACGTTCTGGCCACTCTGCGCGAAGCTCACCGTCGCGCGAGTCGTGAGGTTGATGGCAGCCGAGGCCTTCATGCCTGTGGGGAGCGTGATCGTCAGCGGCACCGCGGCCGGCGACGCCATCGTCAACCAGCTCAGCGTCTGGTTCGCGACGATCGAGCGCTGCCACGCGATGAACATCTGTGAATTGGAGCCGACCGTGGCCGAGGTCGAACCCGTGACCTTCATCGACGACAGGTTGTAGTAGCCGGTGTAGCTGGCAACCGTCGGCAAATTCGCGGCCGTGAACGTCGGCGACGCGCTGCCGGAGATCGCGGCAACGTCGCTCATGAAGCCCTTGATGGCGAGGTACGGCTGCAACACTGTGCCCGGCGTCGTCGACGAATCCACGAAGCCGTAGCCGGGCTGCGGCGTGGCGAGCTGGAAGAAGTCAATCCACTTCATGCCGAGAGCCATGTACATCGGGAACTCGCGCATGATGAAGCGCGCCTTCGCGTTCTGATCGCCGGTAGAGGTGCCCGTCTCCGTAATGCCCTGGTCGATACCCCAACCGTAGCTGGCCTTGTGCAGGATGTTCAGCTGCACGGCCGCCTTGAAGTTCGCAGCCGGGTCGTTGCCGTCGAGGTAGCACAGCCCCCAGTTCGTCCCGGCAGCCAGACAGTCGTTGTTCCAGCCGCCGTCTTCAGGATCGTTACCGTAGGGGTGGAAGGACTCGGAGTTGAGGTTGAGCGACGCCGCAGCCTGTGTCAGCGTCGGGTTGCGCGAACCGAGCAGCGAGTTGAAGCCGCTCTTGTGCGTGTAGCCCCACTCGTAACGGATGCCATCGGGCGGCGCCTGCGCCTCGAGCGCCGTCGCGAAGCCCGACTGATCCAGCGCCTGCGAAACATCCGAAGGAATGTTCGCGTCGTAGAAGTGCTGGCGCATGTCCCACGGATCATGCGCCCAGGTCGGCTCGTTCCAGATCTCGACGCGCCCGGTCAGGCCGTAGTCCTTCATCGTCTGCGCGAGAAAGCCGACGTAGCCGCCATAGCTTGCCGTGGCGGGACCGGCATAGGCAGCGATCGAGGGATCGGTCGCGCTCGCCGTCTTCACGCTCGGGTACAGAAGCTGGTTCACCGTCAGCAGCGTGCCGGCGGGGATCGCCACCGAGGTCACCGCAGAGATCGTGATCGTGCCGGTCGTCGTGTTGACAGCGGTGATAAACGAGCCCGCGTAGGAGTTGCGGCCCAGCGCGGTGAACTGCACGCCGTTCTGCTGCAGCACCTGGCAATACGGCACGTTGATCTGCGAGAGCGTGCCGGTCGTCGCGGTAACGGGGATGTTGTACACCCCGACGGGCACGTCGGCCGTGGTCTTCAGCGTGACGATCGCCTGATACGGCGGACCGTAGGCCGCGATCATCAGCGGATGCAGGCTATAGGTCTTGGCAGACTGCATCGCCGTCACGCAACCGGCGGGTAGCACATAGCCGCCGGAGGTGTTCTGCGCGGTCTGCACTTCCGTCGCCTGCCAGCCGCACTGGATGCGCACCTCGGTGGCGCCCGCCGCAGCCGCCTGCTGAAACTCCCAGGCATTCGCCGGGTTCACGTTGAAGCCGAGGCCGTTCTTGATCGTCGTCGCACTGACGGAGCCGTAGTCTTCAATCTTCGTGACGCTTTGTGCCTGCAGCGGCGCAACAGCGCCCGGCAGCGCCAGAATGGCGAGCATTGCTGCAAACTGGATACGTTTCCATAAAACAACCGAAGCACGCATGGCGGCCCTTTTCCTGGCCCGGCTCCGCTGAAGATCCGGCAGGCGTTCTATCCGGAGAGCGAGAACCAAGGCAAATAACTTTGGCAAAACAGCAGCCACTATACGCACGAGATTCGTCGCTTGGGAAGAGAAAAATGGAATCGTTTCCGCTGAGGCACATCTTCTGCCCGGATGCTTCCCCGCCGGATGCCCCGACGGCCTACTCCGGCGCCATCCAGCCGTTGCGCTGCATCCAGCTCTCGACCAGTTGCGGCCAGGCCGAGGTGCCGGGTTTCGTGCCGGAAAGTCCAAGTCCATGCGGACCGTGCTCGAAGAGATGAAGCTCTGCGGGCACATGCTTTTCGACATACGCCTCATAGAAACGCACGGTGTTCAGCACCGGCACAAGCCCATCGTCGGTGGTCGAAAAAAGAAAGACAGGAGGGCTGTCCGGCTTGACCTGCAGTTCGTTGGAAAGGCTCTGCACAAGCGCAGGATCCGGGGGATCGCCGAGCAAATTCTTCTCGGAGCCAGGGTGCTTCAGTCCAGGCTGCATGGAGATCACCGGATAAGCGAGCACGCCAAAGGTTGGCTTCGCCGAGACTGCGTCCGTGGCATCGGGCGTGTAACCAGCCACCGCAGGCAAAGGTTCGTTGAAGTGCGTGAGCAGAAATGAGGAGAGGTGTCCTCCAGCAGAGAATCCCCAAATGCCGACGTGATCGGCAGAGAAACCCCACTCGGCGGCGTGTGCACGCGCCAGGCGCATGGCGCGCTCCGCGTCCAACATAGGTACGGGGTACGCATACGGTGCCACGCGGTAGCGCAGCACGATGCCCGTGACGCCGCGACCAGCGAGCCAGCGAGCCACCTGCTCGCCCTCGTAGTCGATCGCCAGCCCCTGGTAGCCTCCGCCCGGGCAGATCAGCACAGCCGTATGCGTGGTGTTCGTGGCGGGCGTGTATACCTCGATCCCCGGAGTGTCGGCCTCATTGCTTCCCTGCTGCAGCGGCACGTGTTGCGCCCACAACGGAAGATGCAGCGGCGCGACAGCCGCCACTCGCTTGCCCTGCCACTCCTCGGCGAGCATCAGCCCGGCTGCTTTGTGCACCGCAGTTGAAGGGTGGCCCGCATGGAAATAGAAGCGCGCGTCGGGGTCCGCGCACGGCGTCGCGTCCTCGTGGAAGATCGCACGACCGGCGCAGCTGTTTTTTGTGTCCGTGATGCCGTAGCTTGCGGGCGAGCGCATCACCGCATCGAAGTAAAGACCCCAGTCGCTGCTCTGCACCGAGGCGTCCTTCAGCTCGCGCTGCATCTCTGCGGGGACCATCCACAGCGCCGGATTCAGCCTCAACGCAGTGCGACGGAACGCAGGAACCTGCTCCGGCAGAACCGCGATGCGGAAACGACGAGCGCCCACAGCGTACAGCGAGCGCATCTCGTCCTCGAGGTTCTTCACGGTGTCCGCAGTCATGCCTTGCCCGTCGTTCAAGCCGCCCGCCAGGAAGAAGAGCGTCTCCCCTGCATCGAACCGCACCTTGCCCGCGTGAACGAGGTCCACGAACTCGGCCACCTGGTTCTGCATACCAAGGCCGAGCAGGGCGTCTTTGTCGACAGTGCGGCCGGGAGCGCTGCCGGTGGGCGCGCCGCTCACCGCAAAGTTCAGGCTGTCCTGCGCTCCAAAGCTTTTGTTGCTGGTCCTCAGCGTGATGCCGAGTTTTTGTGCGGCATACCAGACCGCCGTGGGACCGTTGCCGTCCACATAGCCGCGACCGGAGTCCGAGTAGCTGTCTCCGAAGACATAGACGCGATGCACGGGAGCATTCGGTTGCGGCCGGGTCTGCGCCTGCAGCCGCGCGCAGCATGGCAGTGCCAGGGCAAACACAGCCGCCGCGAGCCCGACGATCTTCGTTGTCCTCATCGCTGCGTCCGCATGGCCTCGTCGATGCCCGCCTGCGCAAGCGGCTCCATGATGGCATAGCCCGGCGCCTGCGGGTGCACGCCATCGTGCGTCAACTCCGGCTTCAGCGCGCCGTCGGGAGTGGCCATCGGCGTCCAGTAGTCGACATACACAAGCCCCTGCTCCGCGGCGTACTGCTTCATCCAGACGTTGAAAGCAACGATCTTCTGCGCGGGCATCAGACCCCGACGCCAGCCGTAGTCGGCAGCAGGAAGCAGCGAGGCCAACACGACGCGGATGTGGTTCGCTTTGGCGAGTTCCACCATCGAGCGGATGTTGCCCGCGATCTGCTCCTGTGTGCGCACGCCGGTGTTGCCTGCGATGTCGTTCGTGCCAGCAAGAAACACCACAACATCGGGATGCAGGTTGATCACATCCTGACGGAAGCGCACCAGCATCTGCTCAGTGGTTTGCCCGCTGATGCCGCGATTGACGTAGGGTTTGCCGGGAAAAAACTTACCGCCGTTACGCGTCCATGCATCGGTGATCGAGTCGCCAAAGAAAACGACACGACCAGCCTCATGTGCGGGCAGCGCGGCGTTCGCAGAGGCATAGCGGTCCAGCCCTGCCCAGTCGATCTTCGAGAGGTCCGGCCGCGCCGGTGTGGGGACCGGGCAAGTTACGGCGGTCACGGCCGCAGGCGGTGTCGCCGGTGTCGGGGTCGTGGTCGATTGCGCGTGAGCGGCAACGGATACGGAGCTCAGGGCCAGCAGTACTCCAGACAGCTTCTTCAAGGGTTTCTCCTGATCTTCATCGCGCACAGGCGCGTCGCTCATGGAAACGTTTCCGCTCCGTGAAGCATGATGCCACAACCGCAGCGCGTTTGGCATCCTCGGCGAACGGCCACCGCGCCGCAAGAGCGGACCTCCCCGCTTGCGGAAGCCCATCGTTCCTCAGCTTTCGTTCTGATACCAGCGGTAGCCATGCCGCTGCTCGTAGTCGGCGTCCTGCAAACGGTTCGCGACCTCCTTGCGGCGCAAGGTAGCGGCGCTGGCGGTTAGCAGCTCGAGCAACGCCACGGGAGCAACGTAACTTGCCGCGAACGCCACACTGTTGGTGGGCACCAGCAGCAACTCGTTCGCAAACCGGGACAGTGGCGAGAGCGTGGAGTCGGTGATGCCTACGCAGTAAGCTCCACGTTCGCGTGCGTGCTGAATTCCCTCGATGGTCATGCGAAGGCCGCGACGAAAGCTGATGCCAATAGCCATGTCCTGCTCGCCGAGCGACCGCACCAGGTGGTTGGTGCGCCCGGGCGAAGTCACGGCCGTGACGGGAAACCCTGCGATCAGCAAGCGATACTCCAGGTACTCCACCAGCATCGCAGCCATGTCTCCACCGATGAGCAGGATGCGACGGGCATCATGCAGGCGTTGTGCGATCGCCTGCACCTGCAGCAGGTCTACCCGGTCGGTGACGAAGTCGATGTTGGCTGCGATCTGCTTGCGCGCAGACTTCAGCAGCTTCGACGTGCTGCCAGCCGCAAGCGAACTCTGCGCCGTGTCGAGGATGGTGCTGTTCTTCACCGCAAGTTCGTGCAGGTATCGCTGGAACTCGCGATAGCTTTCAAAGCCCAGCTCGCGGACGATGCGCACGACCGTCGCAGCCGCCGTGTCGACGCGCTTTGCAAGGTCACGCACGTTTAGCAGCACGAACTCGCCAGGGTTTTCAAACACCGGGCGAATGATGGCCTGGCGGTTACGGCTGAGCAGCTCCAGCTTCTCGGGGACGTCAGCAGGGACAGGCGACAACGGCGTGCGATGCGGCATGAAGGCAGATCCTCGAAGCGGGTCGTACAAGCAAACGGCAAAGTCTGGGGAACGCTGGAGAAGACGGGCGAATGATGCGAAGAGTTTACGGAGAAACGTTTGTTTCACGCAATGCATCTTCACGGTGCCATCAATTTCCGCGGAAAAAGCGGATTGACACGCGATAAAAGCTGGTCTACCTTGACACTACTTCAGAAAAATTTGCCTCAAGTGGAACATTTGTTTTTCTTGTAGCTCGACCGCAGTGTTGTTCCGGTGCCTTCGTTTGCCGGAGTCGCTCACTTGTCCCCGCTGGCTTTTCCAAAGCCGGCGCGACGTAGCTTTGTCTCGCGTTCAGCGCGGGGCACTCAGGGAGTTTTATGTCAAAACGACAGCGTGGCGTTGTCTGTAGATTGTTTCTCGCACCCCTTCTGCTGGCCAGCTCGGTCAGCCTCGCCGGCCAGACGATCACGGGCACGATCCGCGGCACCGTGCAGGACGCCACAGGAGCGTCGATCGTCGGTGCCACGGTCATTGCGCGCAACGTCGAGACGGGCGTGAAGACCACGGTCAAGACAGACAAAACAGGAAGCTACCGCGTCGTCAGCCTTCCGATCGGCCAGTACGAGGTGATAGTCAGCAAGGACGGCTTCAACGAGGCTTCCACCAAGCCGATGAGTCTTGAGATCGACCAGACGGCGCGCATGGATGTGAAGCTGGTTCCGGGCAGCGTTACGACGACGATCGAAGTCGCCTCCGACAACGGCACGGTGCTGCAGACAGAAAACGCCACGCTCGGAACGACCATCACCGCAAACATGCTGCAGCAGATGCCGCTGAGCGGCCAGAACTTCTCCACCGCAACGGTCTTCGTGCCGGGTGCCGTGCTGCCGACTTACAGTGCGCTGGGCGGGGCCAACGGCACGGAACGCGATACGACCGCATCGACTCTGCCGTCGTTCAACGGCAACCGCCAGCAGACGAACAACTACATCTTCGACGGCGCGGACATCAACGAAACGATGAACAACGTCGTCGGGTACAACCCTGCGCCAGAGTCGCTCGAACAGATCCGCGTGATCACCGCGAACGCCGATGCCGAGTACGGCAACGTGAACGGCGGCGAGGTCATCATGGTCACCAAGTCGGGCACGAACAAGTTCCACGGCAGCGTCTATTCGTTCTATGAGAACCAGGACCTGACGGCGAACCTCTGGAGCAACAATTACAACCGCATCAGCAAGGGCAAGTTTCATCAGAACCAGTTCGGCGCGAGCCTCGGTGGCCCAATCATGAAGAACCGCCTCTTCTTCTACGCGGACTTCGAAGGCTTCCGTAACAGCGCAGCAGGCACCGGCCTCGCCAGCGTGCCCACAGCCTACATGCGCACCGGTGACTTCTCGGAGTTTCTGGGCGGACACAGTTCGGGCGTTCCCCTTTCCAGCCAGATCCAGCTCTACGACACGACCAGCGGCCTGAACACCGCCACGCCCTACGCCAACAATCAGATCCCGATCGTGAACCCGGTGGCGAAGTACCTCTTCACGCATCCGGAAATCTATCCTCTGCCCAATCGCGGCAGTTCGGTGACGACGTCTCCGGATTCGCAAAACTACTCGGCGCCAACGAAGACGATCATCGTGAACAACCAGGGTGATGTGCGCGGGGATTACGTGATCGGCGCGCGCGACGCCATGAACATGCGGTTCTCGATGGGGGATGCGTGGGATGCGACGCCAAAACCTGTGCTTGCCGTGACCTTCCCGGCTGGCAACGAGTATCCCTTCATCGGGGGCGTGATCAACGAGGTTCACACCTTCTCCAGCACGCTGCAGAACCAGTTCCGCGCAGGCATCTCGCGCATCGGCTGGAAGCAGGGTCTGCCCGTTGACAGCACGGGTGAATTCGGTACGGATGGCGATGCCAAGCTTGGCCTTCCTTTCCCCAACCAGCCATACGCAGGCTTTACGCAGGTCAACCTGTCGAGCGTTGAAAGCAACGTCGGCACCCGCGGCGCGGCGACGAAATACTTCGACAACATCTTCAGCTATGGAGACGACGCCACCTGGCAACTGCATAAGCACAACTTGAAGGCTGGCGTCCTGGTGCTGCGCTATCAACAGAACAGCTACTACCCGAGCACCTACGGCGCGATGGGCTACTTCTCCTACACGGGCTCTTATACTGCGGACTCGCTCGCTTCGAAGACGGGTGCGCCACGCACCACGGGCTACGGCTTCGCCGACTTTGCACTGGACAAGTCCTCCGCGCAGGCGGTTGCCGGCGTCAGCGGACTTGTAGGCCATCGCCAGTACCGCACGGCCTACTACGTGCAGGACGACTGGCACCTGCTGCCGAACCTGACCGTCAACATCGGCCTGCGCTATGCCTACGATCAGCCGATCTATGAAGTGAACAACAAGGAAGTCAACGTCGATACCGACAACCCTGCAAAGTGCCCGGCCTGTCTTGAGTTCGCGGGACAGAATGGCAACAGCCGCGCGCTCTATAGCCCGTACTACAAGGAGTTCATGCCGCGTCTCGGCGTCAACTATCAACTGAATCCCACAGTCATCTTCCGCGCCGGGTACGGCATTACGGACGACCTTGAAGGCACCGGCGCCAACCTGCGCATGACGCAAAACGCGCCCTTCATCTATCAGTTCTACAACACCAACCTGACGCCGACGTCGACCTCCGGCGGCAACCCCTCGCCCGTCGAAAACGGATTCAGCACGGGGACCAGTAACGTCTCTACGTCCAGCACAATCTATCGCGCATGGGCGCATAACCTTCGCCCCGCCCTCATTCAGCAGTACAACCTCGCGACCGAAGTGCTGCTCACGCACACCCTCACCTTCCAGCTTGGTTACGTCGGCGAAACCGGTCAGCACCTGATCGTGCCGGTGCGCGCCAATCAATACACCACGCCGGGCGTGGCGAGCACCGCACCTTATGCGGCGCTGGTCGGCACCGGGGGCACGATCTACCTCACGCAGTCTGAAGGCAACTCCAACTACAACGCCATGCAGTTGCAGATTCGCCAGCGCCAGACGCACGGTCTGGAGTTCACCTTCAACTACACATGGGCACGCGCCATGACCAACAACCCCGGCTTCTATGGCGTGACCGGTGTCGATGGCGCCGGTGTCTTCCAGCAGAACATCTACGATCCTCACTCGGACTACGGCCCCGCAGCCACGGACGCGCGCAACTCCGTGAACTTTGTGGGCACCTACAGTCTGCCCTTCGGTCACGGTCGTGACTTCGGCGCTCGCTGGAGCCGTTGGCTGGATGAGCCGCTCGGAGGATGGAAGCTTTCGGCGAACGCGGTCATGTACTCGGGCTTCCCGGTGACGATCACGGCGACCAACGTGGCGAACGCGAACAACGGTTCGGCACGCGCGAACCAGTATCGTCCGCTCATCGTCGTGAATCGCAGCTTGAACCACTGGTTCGGCACTGATGCAAGCGCACAGCCCTGCTCGGGATCGGACAACGGCACCTGCGCCTACGATGTGGAGCATACCAACACCTATGGAACCGCCCATGTCGGCACCGAGCGCGCACCCGGCTACCGCATCATCGACATGTCGTTCTTCAAGGACTTCCGCACCTACAAGGAACAGTCTCTGACCTTCCGCCTCGACGCGTTCAACGCCTTCAACCTGGCAAGCTACGCGGCACCGGGAGCTTCGGTGAGCACAGCCTCAACCTTTGGCCTCATCACCAGCACCCTTTCTCCCGCGCGGCAATTCCAGTTCGCGGCGAAGTATCGCTTCTGAAGGTGAGGCCCCCGGATCGGGGCTTCGCAAGAGTTTCCATGTAGTCGTTCCCACGTAGATGGAGGAAGAGACCATGAACAGATTTGCGCAACAATGGCGAGCAGTAGGCAGTATGGCACTGGCACTCATGCTTGCGAGTGCGGGGCGCGCGCAGAGCGTAGCCAGCGTGGAAGTGGAGGACATGAAACAGGTATCCGCCACCTCTGGCTGGGTGCTCGCATCGCATCGCCTCTACTGGAGTGATAGCGCCGGCTCCCAATGGGCGGAGATTACGCCGCAGGCTTCGACGAACGTCGTCAGCGCCTACTTCAACGCCAACGGAAGCGGCTGGGCACTGCAAGCCGATGACGAAGGCAGCACCTTGCGCCTTGACTCCACCCAGGACAAGGGCGCTCACTGGAGCACTACAACGGTGAGTTCCCCCTTCACCGAAGCCCTCGTCTTCAACGGCAAGTCCTCGCTGCAATTCACCGATGCGGCGCATGGCTGGATGATGCTCGGCGTGCAGTCAAGCTCCGCGTTCCGCCGTGGCATCCTTCTGCAGACCGTCGATGGTGGCGCGCATTGGACGCAGACGAAGATGCCCCCGGTCGGCGGTGAAATTCAGTTCTCCGATGCCACGCACGGCTTCGTCGGCCCTGGCCCGAACGGCGATGACCTCTTCCGCACCACCGATGCCGGCGAGAGCTGGACCGCAGTCACACTGCCTGCGATCGCAGGACTCGATGCTGTATCGAGCACGGTGACGCTTCCGGTATTCACGGGTGCGCAGAGCGCTACCCTGCTCCGCACCATCGCGACCCAAGGCTCGACGACGAGCGTCCGCTACTTCACCAGCGATGGCGGAGCGCACTGGAGCGCGGAGACCTCCAAGGGATTCCAGCACGCTCCCGCCGCGCTGGCAGCCGACGCCACGCTCGCCACCAACCTCACGTGGACCGGCAGCGTCTCCAACGCGGGGCCGACAGCTATGCTCGCACAGCGAAGCAGCTTCACCTCCACCGACAGCGGATGGGTCCTCTTTGCCGGCGGCAGTTGTTCCGCGCAGGGAGAATGCACGACGAGCCAGTCGCTGATGGGAACCGCTGACGGCGGCAAGAGCTTCCATGCGCTCGGCGTTCTGCCCGGTCTCACCGTCAGCAGCGCCAGCAGCTTCAAACTGTCTCCCAAGGGACGCAGCTCTCAGATCTCGCCGATGGGCAGTGCGCCGCAGCCGCAGTCCTCTTACCCGGTCACTGGCGTCATGGGCTTCGACGCCTGCAGCCTGCCGACCACAACGCAGTTGAATACGTGGTGGACCGGCAGTCCCTACCAGACCGTCGGCGTCTACATTGGCGGCGCAAACTTCGCCTGCAAGAGCGGGCTCGCCAACCTCACCTCTACCTACGTCTCCACCGTGCTCGCACAGGGTTGGGAGATCGTACCGATCTGGGTCGGTATGCAGGCTCCAGGCGGGTCCTTCTCCTCCATGATGAGCACATCGCCGGCGACCGCGCAGACGCAGGGCGCCAGTGAAGCGGACTCCGCGATCGGCGCGATGGCTGCGCTGGGCATGGGCCAGGGATCGACGATCGTCTTTGATCTCGAGGCCTACACCTATACCAACGCCACCTACCTCGCCGCGACACAGGCCTTCCTCGAGGGCTGGAACGCAGAACTGCACGCGAAGGGCTATCTCTCCGCGGTTTACAGCAGCCACAACGAGTTCAACGGCTGGATCCCGACGATCGTCACGCCCGCCATCGACACCATCTGGTATGCGTACTTCTTCTCAAGCGGCGTGGCCTGCGGCACCACCTGCCAGACGGTTTATCCCACGGCCTCCGCCTTCACCGCGATCGCGCCGTACTGGCTGAACCATCACCGTTCGCGCCAGACCTCCAGCTCCTTCAACAGCACCTACAACGGTCTCACTCTCAACATCGATGAGGACTACACCGATGCTGCCTTTGAAGTAGCCACCCCCATCACGTTGACCGCGACTAAAGCCGGGTCGGGCAAAGGTACTATTGCAACGACCAGCATCAACAACTCGCTCGATACCAGCAGCTACACGGCAATCTCCTGCGGTCCCACCTGCACCTCGGGCACGGCACAGATCGCCGCCACAGACACCGTCGTCCTGACCGCAACGCCAGCAAGCGGCGCGATCTTCTCGGGATGGAGCGGATGCTCGTCGACCTCGGGCGCAACATGCACGATCACCACGGCCGTCAACGCCACGGTGACCGCTACCTTTGCCCCCGTGCCCACGTACGCGCTCACGATCACCAAAACCGGCACAGGCTCGGGCACGGTCGTCAGCAGCGATAACTACATCAACTGCGGCACCACCTGCACGGCGCAGTATCCTGCGGGATCGACGGTGACGCTCACCGCCACACCCTCCACCACCTCCGCCGTCGGCGTATGGACCGGCTGTACCACGTCTACAGGCTCCACCTGCAACATCACCACCGGCTCGTCCGCGGCGACCGTCTCTGTGAGTTTCAAGAGCTTTACCGCTGCCATCAATCCCGCCGCCGTCTCCATCGTCGGCGGCAAGAGCTCCACTGCCACAGTGACGATCACGCCGGACTCCGGCTACATCGGCACGTTCTCCACCTTTGCCTGCAGCGGCCTGCCGGCCGTCGCCACCTGTGCGTTCAGCCCCACATCGCTCAGCGCGATCGGTGACGGAGCGGCGCTCACCACGACAGTGACAATCACCACCACACCCGTCTTCTCTGCCTTCGTGTCGTACAAGACCACGATGGTGCTGGCTGGCCTGACGCTTCCGGCACTGCTGCTGCTGCCGTTTGGCGTGGCCCGTCGCAAGACAATGCGGAGAACCATGCTCTCGCTGACAGCGCTTGCCCTTCTCGGGGGACTCGGCTCCATCACCGGTTGCTCGCCGGGGAACCCTGCCCCCTACGACACGGTCGCTCCGGGTTCGCCCTTCAGCGGCACGGTCTACGTCACCTTCAACACAGCCGCTGGCGGCTCCACCAAAGTGCCGCTTCAGCTCACCGTCACCGCGAAGTGATCCACCTGCAGCTTTTCAAGCAGTAAAAAGTACGCCGCCGACCATCACACGGTCGGCGGCGTACTTTTGCGAGACCTCCGGCACACTCGCATCGTGACGCACGAAATTCCTAAGTCGACAGGGTCATAGCAGAGCGTAAGCTGAAGAATGAGTCTCCTAGCTGCTTACTGGAACTAAAAATTGAAGGGGAGGTTTTTGGTAGCGTTACCGGGGCTCGAACCCGGACTCTTCGCCTTGAGAGGGTGTAAATGGTCGTTTGCACGAATTTGCACCGCACCGCACATCGTCCCGCTAATCCATTACACTGCAACACTTACAGCGATTCGCTAACGAACTCCGCTGCACCGAAATGCACGAATTAACGGTACCTATCTGGCAGAAATCTGGCAGATTTTTATGCCACACTGTCCGAGGGGCCAACTCATGCCACGCGGACGGAAACCGAAGATCATCGAAGGCGACATTGCCGGAATTTACGAGCAGAAAGGCAAGAGCGGCAGCACCTGGACCGCCCGCTATTGGTTCTCGGGCAAGGATGTACGAAAGACCTTCAAGACCCAAGCGACCGCAATCGAGCACATCGAGAAGGTACGCCTCATGCGCGTCACAGGTGAGCGGCTTCCGACGACAGCCAAGCTCCCACTGCTCACCAGCTCAGAGCAAGAGAAACGTGGATATGTCTCCAACTTGCTCCTCGTCGACCTCATCGACGAGTACATGCTCAAGCAGAAAGAGACCGCCGAGCGCGAGAAGCTCCAGAACATCAAGAAGACGGGATACGTCTCTGATCCGCAGGCTCGCATCGGCAATATGGAATCACGCTTCAAGGCGATTCGTAAGGCGTTTGCGGATCGTTACGCAGACTCAATCGAGCCTCACGAGGTGAAGGACTTCTTAGAATCCTTGAATCTCTCGGATGGAACAATGAACCGCTACAAGACGACTTTGAGTAGCGTCTATGAGTATGCCATCGAGCGCAAGAAGCTGAAGATCAACCCGACAAGTGGAGTGAAACGCTTCA
Organism: Granulicella cerasi; assembly: GCF_025685575.1. Taxonomy (NCBI): domain Bacteria; kingdom Pseudomonadati; phylum Acidobacteriota; class Terriglobia; order Terriglobales; family Acidobacteriaceae; genus Granulicella; species Granulicella cerasi. Next base: position 22,974 of record NZ_JAGSYD010000004.1, on the reverse strand, counting down.
CCGAAGAACTCGGGATTCCACGATGGATGCAGGATGACGAAGAGAAGCAACTGAGGAACGTCATTCAGAAATGGATTGACGAAACGCCTGAAGAGCACCGTGCGACCCGCCTAATGTTCCGTGAACACCTCAACGAGATCACTGTGGCCTCACAGTCGGGAATGCGTAAGGGCAACCAGTATGCGCTCCGCTGGGTTGAGGACATCAATTTAACGCTACGCCTTATCGTGCTACCTGATACGAAGAGCGGTCGTCCGCACGTCATTCCAATGACCGATAGCGTTTACAAAGCATTGCTGGATCAGAAGGCAATTCAGCAGGAGCTTGCTTCCCTTCGCGGCGTAGGCTATGGCTCTGAGCGCATGAAGTTGGATGGCAGGGTTTTTACGATTCGAGAGAACCGTGAGTGGTTCAAGAAGGCCAAGGACGAAGCTGGCATCAAATCCCTTCGTTGGCATGACCTCAGCCGCCACACGGCTGGTTCACGCCTAGCCGCTGGGGGAGCAAACCAGAAGGTCATTCAAGAGGTTCTGGGCCACTCCACACTCGCGATGTCTGCTCGCTACACCCACCTGTCGCCGTCTCACGTTGCCGATGTGATGAAGGCGGCTCTGGATCGCTGAGTTGCACCGCTACGAACGTTGTGCCAAAATGAGTTTGTTGTTGGGGCACATCCCTCATGGGTCTTCCGCAGAACATCGCGATGACCAGATCACCACTAAAGACCAAGGTGGGGTGCCAACAATAGGCTGAAAGCCATCCTTTGCCGGATGGTGCGGGACTGAACCGCAGAGTGGTGCTACGCAGGCACGAAACTCCGAAAACTTAGTTGTCTGGTTTTCGTAGAGGTTCATCATGCCCACCGCTTCCCTGAAGCATTCCGCTATCAATCCAGTTCGCTTTGACCGCAATAAGGCGGCAGAATACCTATGCCTGTCAGTCCGTTCAGTGGACTACCTCATCTCTACTCGTCGTCTAAAGGCTACGCGACAGGGTGGCAAGGTTTTCATTCAGGTCGCTGACCTAGATCGATACGCCAGCCAAGATCACACACAACCGATTCGTCCTGCTACGCGATAGCACGGCCAACGACTTCAAATGTCCTGGCCGTGCAAGCCGGCTACGCATTCACGTAAAACAACCGCGCCAATGAGCGCGAAAGGATTACATCATGTCGAACGTAAAAGCAATGAACGCAATGGACCGTGCAGCACTGATCGCAGCCGCAAGCAAAGGTGCAGGCAAAAAGGCACCTGAAACTGATGCCCTCCTGCAGGATGTCCGCTCTCTTGACGGAGGAAACCTTTGCTTCTTCCCAATCAAAGAGGGCCGTGATGCTAAGAAGGAACAGGTCCGCATTCACGCGCTGCTCAAGAACAACAAACTAGCGGGATACAAGGTGCGAATCAATCCTAACGACGCCTCGCAGATCATCATCTGGAAGGAAGAGGTGGCAGCATAATGCAAACAAACACTCAATACGAATCTCAGCTTGTGACGCTTGCCCAACTACTCTTTCACGAGGCAGTTGAGTTCACCGAGTTTTCCATGACCGAGGGCCGCTTTGCCCTGGCTATCACTGAACGGGGCTTGGGAGGTTTCATTGACCAACCGAATTTGGACGAACTCATCGGCGGTGTACTTTGCGATGCGGATGTTGCATGTAGATCAGAGAAGGTCATTGATTATCCGGCTGTCGATCAAGGCATTTATGCGCGGTACAGGATTAGTGGCCCTGTCGAATCGTTAGCGGCGATCCAAACGACGATTCGCGAGATGATCCAATCTGCCGGAGGCGACGCAATCGAGTGTCTGGAATCGAACCCGTCTGAGGCTAGTTTTTACAAAGCCGGAGGAAGATTCAACAATCCGACTTAAGCCAGTGGCACCTAGTAACCAGATAGGCAGTCTCCATAACGGAGATTGCCTATTTCCATTTGCACTGCAGCCTAGTCAGTCATTCCTACTCGATATCGAAAATAAATATGCAAAAGGCGAAGAAACATTGACGAATAGGCGAAGAAAAGGTATACTTATATATGTGTAAGGCCAAAACACCGGCGTTACTTGATTGGACCTGTATGCAGAATCCTTTGTGGGTTCTAAGGTCACCGGAAGGTAGCTAGAAGGGCGAATAAAGCATCTAGCGAAGCGACCGGAGCATGGATAGAGGTTGCGGGTTAAACGAACTGATTAAGGTGCTTGCTAGCCGCCAGTTCGGAACCTGATTCAAACAACAACAGCACAGACAAGCTGAAGTTGGCATCGCTACAGAGGGCTACGAACGTGGTCGATATGCAAACCGATGCAGAGTTTCCCATACCTATCCGAGGTGCTATATCCGTTCCAGCCCAAGCATATAACGGGCCTAATCGTCAGACTCGGATTCAGGGAGTGAGGTTTGCGCTGCTCATACGTTGCTTATACGGAGATCATCGGTAGACACTCTTCAGCTTATGGATAGCTAGAAGTGTGTCTACTCACCATTGCTTACCGGAGATGGTTTGAGTGATTCATTGTCTCTATCTACTAACTCATCCCTACTATTCAGCGGTTTTATCCCGCCGGATATGATTCCCTTCATCAATGCCTGATGTGAACACTTGCTTCGATCCGCATGGCGCTTACATGAGCCTGATAAAGGATCATTCATCATTCCTATCCCGCCTCTCAAAATAGATCAATTATTTTCAAGATTGCCTGACGATCTGGGCTGAGAAAAGCATACTAAGTACGTGTGTAGGCAAGAGATATGCCTATACGAATGTTGAACCTCCTTGAAGGCCATTCGTCATTTATCGCCTCGGAGGGCAACATTATATGAAATACCCCGCATACCGCAAGATCACACGCAAGATCGAACAGCTCTTCCGCTCCATCACCCGCACCGAAGATGGCTGCTGGCTATGGAACAAGTCAAAGCTCACAAATGGCTATGGCATGGCCTCATTCGAGAGCAAGCCAATCACCGTACATCGCCTCTCCTATCGCCTCTTTAGAGGTGAGATTCCTGAAGGCGCATATGTTCTTCACAGCTGCGGTAACCGCTCATGCCTGAATCCCGACCATCTCCGTTGTGGATCAGCGGCGATGAATATGCAGGACCGCATGGACTCTCCACTAGGCTGGCGCGCCGGTAGCAGAGGTAAGGGCGTAAGCCCTGAAGAACATGCTGAGATCTTCGCCATGTTTGATGCTGGGCATTCAGCCTACAAGATTAGCAAATCTCCTCTATCAACAGGCCGTGTCGTGACGGAATCGCAACTATCCTTCATGCGTCGCAATCGGAAGCTCATCGAGACTACGGATGCAGACAAGAGGAAGAGGTGTCCTAAACCTCTCAAGCCACGCAGACCCAATAGCGTCGTCACGATCATCCACACCAACGCACTCACCGCATAACGAATCCATTCAAGCCGGATTAAGGAGTCATTCCCTATCCGGCTAAACCCTACAGGAACAATCATGAGCAAGAAGAAAGGACAGTCCAAGAGCAAGTTCAACGACCACAACGAAGCGCAAGAGCTTGTGCCATTCAAGCATCTTTGGAAACCCGCTCCATCGCTGAAGCCAAGCATCGCCACAATGAACGCCTACGTCTATGGCAACGATGAAGCCAGAGCGATCATTGATGCTTGGAGATTCAAATCAAGCCGAGGCACACGCATCATTCAGATGGATCGAGAACGATATCACGATCTTGTAAGACGTACCGCCGGGGTGACGTTTCATGGGTAACGTTGATTCCCTATACCTGGCGTGGTCCATCCGGCCAACCGAAGAGGCTCTCGCGGTGTTGATCTCTGCCGTTCGGCGCATGGCCTACAAAGCTGCACGCGGAACGGTGTATGAGCACCGAGAAGATTTCGCTCAGGACGTGAGCATAACCATCTGGAGCTTACTACCTGGCTTTATTCCACAGTCGGCTGGATCGTTCTCGCATTGGCTCTCGAGCATCATTCGTCGGATTCGATTGAACCAGATGAAGGCTCAGATGTTGATTCAGCTTGCAGATGACTTCACAGAATGCGCGATTGAAGACGATCCAGTTGCATTCGACACATCTATCCTGCCTGTTCCAATACGCCAATCAGCATCACTACTAGCTTCTGGCTACACGATCAAAGAAGCCGCTGAGATGCAGGGCTTAGAAGCCGATACACTGCGTCAGAGATTCCGCCGATACCGAAAGAATCTCAAATAGCTGTCACGTTTTACCTCTGCCAATCCATATATAGGTAGAGGCTCTTCCTCGAATGATTACGTGGTCAGCACCAACCACATGCCGCACTGATCCATAGCGACATAGAACGGGTGCAATCTCTCCTCATGGCGACTCAGGGCAGACATCACGTCTGCCCTTCGCTGTTTAAGCCGCCGACCACATGAAAATACTGAATGCCATCTCCCTGTTTTCAGGATCAGGGATGCTTGACCGTGGCTGCGCTGCGGCCCTAAAGACACAAGATTATGAACTCCGAACCATCCTCTACTGTGAGCGTGAAAAGTATGCGCAAGAAGTCCTCCAGGCGAGGATGCAAGACGACCTCCTCTACCGAGCACCTATCTGGTCCGATGTCACAACGCTCAACGCCACCCAACTTGAAGGACACATTGACGTTGTCATTGCAGGCTTCCCTTGCCAACCATTCTCCGTTGCAGGGAAACGAGCTGGCCTCGAAGATGAACGCTACCTATTCGCAGATGTCATTCGTATCGCCAACGAAGCAGGCGCATCTCTCCTCTTCCTCGAAAACGTTCCAGGTTTGCTCTCCGGTAAAAAAGACGGAACAGCACCAGTCACAGACGTTATGCGGCTCATGGACGAAGCAGGGTTTGATGCTGTCTGGCACTGTCACACTGCCTCAGAAGCAGGTGCACCCCACAAAAGAGAACGCTGGTTCTGCCTCGCATGGAGAACCGTGGCTGACTCCGAATGTGATGGACAAGCTGGATCCAAGATCACAGGAAGCATTGACTGCATATCAGCAGAAGAATCGGCCGGGTAGAACATCCTGCCCAACGCTGCGTGAGCAAGTCGTCTACGGCAAGAACTGGACCACGCCTCAGAAGCATGACTCATGTGAAAGCACGAGGGTCACAACGGCATACAACACCGTCACCCGCGAAGTGAGGAACTGGTCCACGCCGATCAAAACTGACTCGAAGTTTTGCCTCACAACGGGCAAGTTCACCAACATCGTCAGCCAGGTGCAAGAACTGAGCAATGGAAGTCCCTCGAATCGTCTCAATCCTGCGTGGTGTGAGTTGCTGATGGGTTGGCCGATCGGCTGGTCGAGCACGTCTGCCTGTGCCCGCACATTTCCCGGCTTCCCTAAAGGCCAGGGTGATGAACAACACGATTACGAGGCACCTCGCACGATCCATAAGGATCAGTGCATCAATCGCCCGAAGCGAATCGCAATGATTGGCAACGGTGTCGTTCCTCAACAAGTAGCACTTGCGTTCACTGCGCTCATGGCTCCCGATGGCAAGCAGACCGAATAAACCCTGTAGGTATCCCAACTGCTCTGCTCTCGTTGCATCTGGCTACTGCGAAGCTCATGCCAAACCCGTAGCTCAGGCGAGAGAAAGATGGCGTGGAACGCCAGCTTCACGTGGTTACGACGCTGATTGGAAGACGATTCGTATTGAAGCTCTTCGGCGAGATAAATTTCTCTGTGTTCATTGCCTCGCGCTGAACAAGATTACTCCTGCACAGGATGTAGATCACATCATCCCCATCAGCGTAGACATCACCAAACGCCTCGATCTAACCAACCTGCAATCCCTATGCCGCTCTTGCCACAGAGCAAAGACGGCCCATGAGCAAAAGGCACCTGTATGAGCAACGCAACGACACAACTGATGCTGGGCGACTGCCTGGAACAGATGAAGTCGTTGCCAGATAACAGTGTCGATATGGTTCTCACGGATCTGCCGTATGGCACTACAGGATGTACGTGGGACTCCATCATTCCGCTAGAGAAGCTGTGGGTCGAATGGAGGCGCATCTGTAAGCCGAATGCCGCTATCGTCCTTACGGCATCCCAGCCGTTCACTACTGCTCTCATCGCATCGAACCTCAAGGCGTTTCGCTACTGCTGGGTATGGGAGAAAGATCGGCACTCCAACTTCCAATTAGCGAAGAAGCAGCCTTTGAAGCAGCATGAAGACGTCGTTGTGTTCGCTCAGAGACAGCCGACATACAACCCTCAAGGCTTGATCAAGCTAGCGAAGCCTAAGCGGATGAGCAACAAAGAGGGATCACGCCGTCTTCAGCACATCGCAAGCGCAAAGAAACGTTCGACTTATCTGCAAGAATGGACTGGATACCCGAAGTCGGTATTGAAGCTCCCCACAGAACGCGGCCATCACCCGACACAGAAGCCTGTCGCGCTATGCGATTACCTCATCCGCACATACACCCATGAAAACGACACTGTTCTTGATTGCACGATGGGCAGCGGAACGACTGGCGTTGCGGCGATGAACACTGTCAGATGCTTCATAGGCATCGAGCGAGATGCAGCTTACTTCAACACCGCCAAGGCGCGAATCAACGCAGCCGAAGAGAAGATCATGAATCCACTGCAGACCATTGAAACCATAGGAATGGACATCGCTCATGTTGCCGAGCAAGCAGTCGCATTCCTTCCCCACGTTGTATCACTTCTGGACCACGCCATAAAAGATGAGCCAGAGGTAAAGACACTGCTATCAGGCCTCATCACACAAGCGATTGCTGTTCTGACAGCAGGATCAACCGCCGCAGAAGACAAAGGCATCAGCCTTGCTGCTGATGCAACAACACTGGCTGCTGCTGAACAGTTCTTCATGTATGTGAAAGGCACGTTCCTGCCTCAAGCAGAAGCGATCTACAAAGAAATCTCCAGCGACATCAGATAGCACCGTATTTCTTCCATTGCACCTTCATGTTCAGTTGCTTGGTTGCGTGCCAGAAGACGTGTGTAGCGCGAATGCTGTCAGCCAACGCGCGATGATGATCGTTATCAGGTGCATTCAGATGGGCAGCAACCGTCACGAGCTTATGATTCTCCATCCAAGGGAATGCTCTGCGCGCTCTCTTTAGAGCGCACGTGTATCGATTCTCAACAACCACGCCAGACTTCGACGCCGCAGCCCAAAGAAACGGCATGTCGAATGCAGCATTGTATGTGACAAGTGGAAGATCACCGATGAACTCAATGAACTGAGACATCGCATCCTCTATCTCAACGCCCTGCTCGTCAAGCATCTGCTGCGTGATCCCTGTGATCGACACAATCTTTGCCGATACCTTCTTGCGCGGCTTGACCAAGATTTGAAAGCTCGGATGCTCCGACTCATCTAGCGTCACCTTCACAGCACCGATCTCGATGATCTCGCATGTAGAAGCGTGTAGCCCGGTAGTCTCCAAGTCCAGCACCACGAACTGCTGAGGCAACAGCCGACGCATATCGACCTGAACAGGATCCGGTTTTGGCTTAGGTGGTGATGCAACTGCGACCGCCTCACGCGCCGGAGGATCGCTGACGATCTGCGCCGGAGGATCTTGCCGCGCGTCATCAAGAGGTCTCTTATCTGCTTCCTCAGCAGATATCTTCCTCATATAAACAACAAAGATCACAATAGTAACGGATAGCAATAGAAGTATGGGAATCACAGCTCAACGTTCCTCACAACTCAGGGTATGGAGCGAGTCTACCTCGACAACCTGATGGGGGATAGGGGCCTTTGATTCGTAGCACTCGAAGCCTCCCGCTACCCAGTCCCGGCCTCATTTTCATTTCCGCAATTCAAACATCACCATGCCTAGACCCCGTACACCCACATCACGCCTTGAACTCACAGGTGCGCTCACTCACGACGCCAAGCGTTACGCTCCGCGCGCGGATGAGCCAACGCCAGCAGCACCGATAGGTGATGCACCTGAGCATCTGAATGACGCTCAGAAGGCTATCTGGGCTGAACTTGTAAGCATTTCCCTTCCTGATGTACTCGCCAACGCCGACCGATTCTTGCTTGAGCTTACTGTTCGCATGATGAATCGCCTGCGTGAAGACACAGCCTCCGACTCCAACCTCACCACACTGCGCCAATGCCTAGCTCAACTCGGCATGACGCCTGCTGACCGTTCGCGCGTATCGAGCAATAAGCAAGAGACACCCGTACATGACGAATGGAGCAACCTCATCCACTAACGACTATGCCGCTAGAGCCACGCAATACGCTCGCGATGTCGTTGATGGCAAGGTTCTCTATTCCAAATGGATTCGTCTCGCAGCCCAAAGACATCTGAATGACCTTATCCGGCCTGATTTCCGTTGGACCTTTTGTTCAGACGCAGCCAACAAGGTCTGCCAGTTCGCGGAGCTATGCAGACATGAGAAGGGCTCGAAGCAAGGTCAGCGCATCAAGCTCGAAGCGGCCCAGATCTTCATCCTCGCCAGCATCTTCGGCTGGATAGATTCGACCAGCCTACGCAAGTACCGCGAAGCGATCATCATGCTTCCGCGTGGTAATGGAAAGTCACCACTCGCGGCCATCATTGGCCTCTATATGGCGTTCTTTTCTGGCGAGAAGGGTGCCGAGGTCTATTGCGGTGCCAACAGTGAGAAGCAAGCCAGCGAGGTATTCCGACCAGCGAAAGCGATGGTCGAACAAGAGTCTCGATTAGCATCTATTGGCATTCAATGTGCGGCTAAGAGCATCTTCCAACTCTCAACACGATCCAGATTCCAGCCAGTTGTTCGTAAACCTGGCGATGGTGCATCGGTTTGGTGCGGCATCCTCGATGAACTGCACGAAGCTCAAGACGCTACGCTCTATGACACCTTCAAGACCGGCGCGAACAAGCGTCCTGGCTCTCTAATCTTGGTCATATCGACCGCTGGCGTCTCAAGCACCGAGAACCCCTGCCTTGCCCTTCAGAGAAAAGCCGAACAGATGCTGGATGGCGTCATCGAAGATGATCGCCTCTTCGCTGCCCTTCATGGCGCTGATCCCGATGTGGATTGGACCTCACCACTGGCCGTTGAAATGGCAAATCCTTTGCTCGGCGTCTCAAATGATCGCGAGGCTATCCTACTGGACCAGCAAGAGGCTGTTCGCAACTCTGCAAAACAGAACATCTTCAAAGCCAAGCACCTCAACATCTGGTCAACAGCCTCCTCCGCATGGATGAACATTGCGGCATGGAACAAATGCTACGATGCCATTCTCACAGAAGAATCAGTGAAGCAGCTCCCATGCTGGATTGGCTCTGATCTCGCCTCCAAGCTCGACCTATCAGCAGTCGTTCGCGTATACCGCGACGATAGCCAAGGTGATAGACCGCACTACTACGCCATCACACGTTCTTATCTGCCTGAAGAGCGAGTGAATCTTCCAGAGAACCAGCATTATCTCGGCTGGTCGAAGCAGGATTATCTCTCTGCCACGCCTGGAAGCAGCATCGATTACGCCACGTTAGAGGCTGATGTCCTAGCTGATATCGCCAGCAATCAGGTGAAAGAGCTCGCCTATGACGCTCGCTATGCCGATCACTGGGCGCAGCGTGTATCAGAGCTATCCGGCATCCCCCGCGTTGAAGTTCCACCATCGCCCTCGGTATTGTCACCGGCCATGAAAGAGCTTGAAGCGGCTGTTGCTGATGGCCGATTCCATCATGACGGCAATCCCGTTCTGACCTGGTGCATCTCGAACGTGCTCACACGCGAGACATCCGTTGGCAACTACACGATGCCCGATAAAGCACGACCTGAATCGAAGATCGACTGTGCTGTAGCTCTCTTCATCGCTATGGCTCGCGCTCGATTAGGCACACAAGACAACGCCGAGTGGTCCTTCACACCCTTCTGGCTCTAGGTATCCCCTCCCATGCAACTCTTCAAAGCACTACGAACGTTCGTCTCTGCAGACGTTGATCTCACACGTCTTGACCTCGACACGCGAACTTCGCTGGAGTCTCCAGTTGTGCCATTGAACGGCCTTACAGCCTTCCGAATGGCCTTCGATGGTCAGCCAACGGCTGCCGGTGAAGTAGTCAGTGAACATAACGCGCTAGAGATCTCAACGGTCTATGCCTGCGTTCGCATCATCGCTGAATCTATCGCGACCATTCCTTTCCGTGTGTATCAGACCGATGGCAAAGCACGCACTGAAGCCACGACTCACACCCTCTCTTATCTCCTCGGCACTGAACCCAATCCTGACATGAGTGCAGCGACCTTCTTTGAGTCGCTGTCAGGATGCTTGGCTCTCACCGGCAACGCATACGCCGAGATTGAGCGCGGAACGAAAGGATCAGTCGTGGCTATCTGGCCTCTTGATCCGCACCACACCGAACCTGCACGCCTGAACGATGGAACTCTCATCTACATCACTCGCGATGGCACCAAGAATGGTGAAGAACGCCAGCTTCAGGCAAAGGATGTCATCCACCTCAAGCTCTTCTCTCAAGGTGGACTCAAAGGACTCTCCCCGATTGCGCTGGCACGTCAAGAACTTGGTTTAGCGCAAGCACAACTCAAGTCTGGTGCTCGCTTTTATGGCAATGGCTCGAAGGCTGGTGGCATCCTCACACCGTCATCGCCGCTCACACCCCTACAGATGCAACAAACCAGAGAGTTCTGGGAACAGCAAGTTGCCGGAGTGAATCAAGGCCGTATCGGTGTTTTACCGGCGGACTTCAAGTACACGGCCCTCGGGCTATCGATGGAAGACGCTCAGTGGCTTCAATCACGCGGTTACACCCGCAATCAGATTGCAGCGTTATTTCGCCTTGATCCTCACTGGGTTGGCGATACGACACGCATGAGTGATGCGAACCATGAGCAGTCTTCACTCTCGTTGATCCAAGACACGCTTGCACCGTACCTCACCAAGTTCACCCAAGAATTCATGCGTAAGCTGCTTCCTACAACGGGAAGATCGCGCAGTGTCTATGACCTGCGATTCGATCTCAGTGAACGCCTCAAGACAGACTTGAAGACCACGATTGATTCCCTGGCGATTGGCCGTCAATGGGGAGCCTACAGCGCAAACGATATGCGTCAGGCATTAGGCCTCAACCCCATCGGGTCTGAAGGTGACATCTACCTCGATCCCGTCAACATGATGGACGCTCGCAAGTTCGCTGAGTGGTCGCCAATCAAGCCCACGCCTCCAGCCGAACCGGAGAACAAGTAACCCATGAACAAACATGAAATACGCTCCGTGACTGCGGAGCTTCGAGTCGCTGCGTCTGAAGATGGCACTCGAACACTAACTGGCTTCATTCCTTACAACACTGAGAGTGTTGACCTCGGTGGCTTCACTGAAGTCATTGCACCAGGCGCATTCGCTGAGGCTCTGCAACCAACATCTGATGTGCTTGCCTTACGCGATCACGATGCCAAGCTCCTGATGGGCCGCACAAAGTCAGGCACGTTGATCTTCACCGATGCCACCGATGGACTTCGCTATCAAGTGAAGCTGCCTAATACGACAGCAGCAAATGATCTCGCTGAAAGCATCGAACGTGGTGATCTTGATGGAACATCCTTTGGCTTCTCGACTGATGAAGACAAATGGATCAATGCTGATGGCAAGGTCATTCGCACCTTGCTCAAGGTGAACCTCTTTGAGGTGTCACCATGCAGCTTCCCCGCGTATCCAGATTCCGGCATCGCTCTACGTTCAGCACCTGTTGAGATTCGCAGCCTGATTGAAACCCACGATGACGACAATGAGACGGACTCCATTGCCGATCAATGCCAGTGTCATTGTCCTGCTTGCTCCGAAGACAACTGTGCTGATTGCTCGAACGCCGATTGTGAAGACGATCTATGCGATTGCGACGACAGCTCAGAAGAAGACTCTCTCCGCAACGCTATGCACATGATTCTTTCTATCCGCCAGCGTAGATAAAGCCCAACACCAACAAGTTCACGCAAGACCTCACCTGCTCATGCCAGCGGGATGGGATTCGTGCGTCCAGATTCACCATTTCTCCCACCTCACAAGGATTCCTCCCGATATATGAACCTCGCAGACCTACAAGAAAAACGCATGAAGCTCATGCTTGATGCTTCCAAGATTGCCACTGAAGGCACACCCGAGACACGGTCCGCATTCGACAAGATGATGGCCGATGTTGATGCCATTGATGCAGACATCGCACGTCTTGAGCGTGTAGCCAGCTTTGAAGCAGAGCAACGCACTCGCACTGTTCGCCCTGCTATTGACGGCAGCGAAGAGCGCAGCAATCAAATCAAGCAGTCCTTCCGCAACTACCTCATGAATGGCGCTATTGAAGCTCGTGACCTTACCGTTGCAGGCCAAGGCATCATGATTCCTCAGCTGTTCGATCCTGCTGTCATCTCCGCTCAGAAGAGCTACGGCGAAGTCTATGACGTAGTGAACATCTTGAAGACCGACCACGGCAACCCAATCAAGATGGTGCTCGATAACGACACCACTGCTGGCCTTGTTGGTCAGACTGTTGGCACCGATGCTGCTGAAGTTGATCCAACCACGTCAAGCGTCACCCTTCAGGTAGATACCTTCAGCACCGGCATCATTAAGGTTGATAACGGCTTAATCACTGATGCTGGCTTCGACATTGAAGCGTGGATTCGTGACAAGTTCGCCAAGCGTTTCTTCCGTGGCGCATCCAGCCTCATCATCAACGGCAATAGCGGCAACGTAGCCTCTCTCACCTATGGCTACAGCTCCAACGCCTTCACTTCAAACGCCACTGGCGTGTTGAAGTATGTTGACTTCGCTACTGCGATAGGAACACTTGATCCTGCGTATCAGGCAAACGCCGTATGGGGTATGAGCAACGCAACACTTGCTGCTGTCATAGCGTTATCTGACTCCAATGGTCGTCCCTTGTTCTTACCTGATTACGGCAACGCTGCAAACGGCTACGTTGGAACCATCCTTGGCCGTCCTGTGAAGCTCATCACTCAGCTTCCTGGTGTGGCTACAGGTAACACACCCATTCTGTTCGGTGACTTCAAGGAAGCCTATACCTTCCGTCAGCAGAACCCCGGCTTGAGCATCCTTCGCTTGAACGAGCGTTATGCCGCTGGCTACGAGACTGGCTTCGTGGGCTTCGCTCGCGTTGGTGGTGTTGTGACTGATGCAGGCACTCATCCTCTCGTAGGAATCACCATCAAGTAATGCTTCAGAGGAGTCGCTATCCATCGATAGCGGCTCCTTATGTTTTGCAGCAACCAGCAGCCCGGTCCGCGCTACAGCGTGCCTTCCCTCCGAATGCAAAAGTTCTCCCTACAACTCGTCACACCGCCAGCGGTGGAACCCATCTTGCTACGCGAGGCGAAACTCCATCTTCGTGTGGACTTCACGGATGACGACGATCTCATTACGGCACTCATCTCTGCGGCTCGCCAGCATGTAGAGAACATCCTGAATCGTGCGATCTACGACCAGACATGGTGCATGACGCTCGACCAGTTCCCTTACGCCGAATCACTCCGAACAATCAGTCCTTCGACACGCGAGAACTACTTCGGCAACGGCTACTACTTCAGCTTGTGCCAGGTCTTCATTCCGTTCGCCAAAGTGTCATCGATCAACTCGATCACATACCTTGATGGCGATAACCAGACAGTAATGCTCGATGCCTCCACGTATGTAAGCGACCTTGCCTCAGAACCAGCACGCATCGTTCCTGCGAACGGTGGTTCATGGCCCTATCCCTCCTGCTACGTTCCCGGCTCCGTCAAGATCACCTTCACAGCAAGCACCTACGGCGATGGCTCTACTGTTGCCAACTGTCCAGCTCCCATCCAGCAAGCCATGCTCTTGCTCATCGGCCACTGGTACGCCAATCGTGAAGCCGCTTCCGAGAAGCCACTCACCAATCTTCCCTTCGCTGTAGATGCACTGCTCGCACCGTACAGAAATCTCGCAATGGCGGTGTAAGCAATGAACGCAGGCAGCCTCAATCGACGCATCACCATTCAGCAACAGTCCACATCACAAGACGCCTACGGTCAGCAACTCGCAAGTTGGACAGACGCATTATCGACTTGGGCTTCGATACGTGCGGCGACAGGCAAAGAAATTTATGCCGCATCAGGCTTCGTGTCGGAACTCTCCCACATCATCACGATCCGCTATCCGGCTATCAAAGTCTCCAATGCAATGCGCGTTCTGTACGACAATCGCATATTCAATATCCAAGCCGTAAGCGACCCCGATGAAGGTAAGGTTCAAACAAACCTTCTGTGCCTTGAGGTAGACGCTAGTGCTTAACTCCGGTCTCGTGTCTCTACTGAATAGCGATGAAGCACTCACTAGCCTCATCAGCGGTCGCATCTACCCAGTTCTTCTCCCTGAATCACCCACATATCCAGCGACCACCTATCGCACCCTTTCAGCCATCCCCACGTATCAATTCGCCGGCTCAGCAGGCATGGTCACAACTCGTATCGAGTTCACCGCGTGGGCGACCGACTACGGAACTTGCAAGGCGATCATCGAAGCGATTCGGAATGTTCTCGACGGCTTCACCGGTGCGTTAGGTGATGGCACCAACGTTTCAGCTTGCCTCCGCGCTGGCGTGATGACCGACGCATTCAACTCTGACGCTCGACTGTACGGCGTCTCCGTCGATTACAAGCTGACGCACACCGAGTAGCCCCCACACACATCCCCACCGATTCACCCAACCGTGTCTCCGACGCGGCGATCCCTCACGTTTCAAAAGGACACATCATGGCAACCAGTTCATCCACATTCATTCTTGGTTTCGGTTCGACACTCAGCATCGCGACCTCATCCACAGGCACCGCAACACCCGTAAACCAACTCTCGAAGATCACGTACACCGCAGAGAAGGCCGACTACATTGATGTGACGACTCTCTCTTCACCTTCCGCTGCCGCTGGCGGCCCCGTAGTGAAAGAATCTGCGCCCGGCACAATCACACCCGGAACAGCTTCCGTGACAGGAATCCTTGATCCCGCTGGCGACCCCGGTCAGGTGATGGTGTCGGCTTCCTTCGATACGCAAACACTTCTGTATTTCACCCATCAGTTCGCACCCGCTTCCAGTCAGACTACCGGCGCGAAGCGCACGTTCACCGGCTACATCTCGGAGAAGCCCACTATGGACGCCAGCCTCACGGATGCCGTGAATTTCAACTTCAGCATTCAAGTCACCGGCGTCATCGCTTACACCCCCGGTTCCTAAGCACTAAGAGGCTCCCGTCGCGGAGCCTCAACCTTTTGAGGTCTTATGTCCGAACACAATCCATTACTTCCGACGGTCTACCTCGACATTGCAGGCAAGAAACGCAAGCTGCTCTTCGACTTCAACGCCATCATCAAGGTTGAGGAGTTGACCGGTATCAATCTATTGCAAGCCGTCGTCAGTGACCTCGAAGCGAAGAACATCCGCGCGTTGTTGTACGCATCGCTTCTTCACGACGAACCCAACCTCACCATCGAAGAAGTCGGTTCGTGGATCACGCTGAAGAACCTCGCGAACATCCGCACAGCTATCAATACCGCATGGTTCGCTTCAATCGAGGACATCGAAAAGATCGATGATGATTCATCCTCGGGGGAAGCGGAGACTCCAAAGGTAGAGGTCTAACCGTCTCTTATCTCTGGAGTCGTGCTCGCGTTGATCTTGGACTCTCGACAGATGAGTTCTTTCGCCTCACGCCTTCGCTCCTCCATCTTTTATTGAATCGCCATCGTGACCGCCTTCTACACGAAGAGATGGTCGCCGCGCTCACGACAGCAGCGGTAATCAATCACTCGTTCTCACCGCCTGAGAAGGGTGTGTCGTGGATGGACTTCGCTCCTCATTACCGCGAGTTCAAACGCGGAACGAGCAGAACAAGCCTCAACGCCTCTCAGCTCAAGCAAGTCAGCGACTTCAATGCGTTCGCCTTAGCTATGGCTGAACAGATGCGACAGGAATCTCAATGTCAGACGACTTCCAACAACTCAGAGCCAAGCTCGACCGACTCAAGCGAGACGCATTAGTCGCCGCCGAACGTAAAGCCCTGCGATCCACCGGTGAGGTCATTCGTGAAGAGTTGATGACACTCGCGCCTGAGCAAGCTGGCAAAGCTGAAGGCTTACTAGCCGTCGGTGAGTTGAAGGCTTCGTTCCGCTCCTACGTCCGCATCGCGAGGGACGACAAAGCAGCGAGCGGGACTGAGGACACGGTCGTAGTGATGCCCAACACCAAGGTCACTCGCGACGTTCTCGGTTGGTTAGAGCGCGGCCACGCAGGACGCACCAAAGATGCGAACCGTACTAATCCCAGACCATTCGTACGTGCCGCTCAAGATGCGGTCGAAACGAAAGCTGTAGACACCTATCGCGAGGTGATGACGAGCGAAATCAAGAAGGCATTTAATGAGTGATTCGATTGCAGTTGTATTCAGTGCTCAGACCGGCCAGTTCGTCGCATCAGTGGAAGGCATGGATGCAGCCGTCGCAAAGTCGGCTGAGACCGTTGCGGCTGCGAAAAACGCCATTCTCAAGTCCTACCAGCAACAATCTTCCGCTGCCGCAGAGCAAGGTGCATCCGCCGAGAAGCTTGCCTCGATGCAGGAGAAGGCTGCTGCCCGCCTCTCATCTGTTACGGAAGAGAACGCACAGCGGATCATCAACTCGATTCAGAGGATCAGCGACAAGCAGAAAGCCGTTGCGTCTGAACTCGCCAACCTCAAGGTTCCAGAAGCCAAGGAAGGCGATGACATCACCAATAAGCAGCGTGCATCTGCATTGTTGCGCGGTGGTGGTATCCGTGCGGGTGAATCCTTCCTCACTCAGTTCGGTGCCTTCAACGCACTCAGCTCCACGATATTCCCTGCACTAGGCCTCGCCGCAATTGGTGAGGAAGCCGTCAAGCTCGGCAAAGAGCTATACGACGCGTTTGATTTAGGCGGCACGCGGGCACGACAGACCGCAAGCGAAATCCGTGAAGTCAACAACTCGATGCGCGATGAGAACACGTCTCTGGACGTGCAGATCGACAAGCTTCAGGAAGAACAAGCCAAGCTAGAGAAGAAGCCATTCAATGGTTTGAAACTGACTCTCGATGAAGCCGCTGAGTCAGCGCAAAAACTGACGACCAAGCTTGATGAAGTGTTTGCAGCACAGCTCAAAGTGTTGCAAGGCATGGCTGCATCAACGCCTCAAAAGATCTTCAGTGGTGGTTCTGACACGCATCAAGAGCAAGTGATGTTGCAGGAACACCAGAAGTGGATATCCGCAGCACAATCACCTGAGACTCAACTCAATGAGTCGAAGAGCTATGCGAATTCCCTCCAGACACGTCTCGCTGAGTTGAAGCAGAAGCAAGCCGACAACAATGCGACGATGGCGAATGCATCCCGGCAAGGCGTCGGTTCCCTCCCTCTGACCAGCTTCAACGAAGAGATAAGGGCCACGCAGCAGTTGATCCAGTGGCAGCAGGTGGAACAACAAACCATCGAGAAGACCATAGCGTTGCAAAAGCAACAGGCGGCAACTCAAGGTGCGAGAGACAAGCATAACGATGCGTTGCTTGGACATGGTGACACAGAGGCAGCGAACAAAGCCGCTGAAGCACGCCTCAAGTCGATGGAAGCCTACGTCTCCGAATGGAAGCTCCAAGCTCCGGTAGACGCGAAGGCTCTCTACGATTATTGGGAAGTGCAACGATCAGCGTTCACCATTGGCAGCAACCAATACAACACCGTTGTCGCGAAGCAAGCCCAGTTAGCCGAGGAAGGTGCTCGCCGCGTACACGAAGGCATTGCGAAGTTCATCGAGGAACAGAAGAAACTGTCGGTTCCTCTCACACTTGATCGTAATGTCTCCGTCGTCGGCAATAGTGATGCCTCCGCTCGTGGCTTACAGAACGAATACGCCAAGTCTGCACTGTCGGGCGATGAGGTCACCGCATCGGTCGCTCGCACCAAGGTTCAAATAGACCTTGCGAACGGCTCCATCTCTCAGCTCACAGCTACACAGAGACTCGCGGCGATTAGCGCAGGCCTTCACGCTCAACGTTTGGCCGACTTGGATGCTCAGATCGAGCAACTAAAGAAGGACGGTTCATACGACTTCGTGACCGACCGATTCGCTAGCGACAAAGACCAGTCGAAGTATGTCGAGTTGCAGGCACAGAAGACGAAGGAAGCCGGTCAGGCATCAGTTGAGGCTATGCAATCGGCAGCTACGGCAGCCGGTCAGTCCTGGTCAGGTGCTCTAATTCAGGCCAACAACTTGTGGGTTCAGTCAGCACAGGACTCGGCCTCACAAGTGAAGTCCATCTTCGATGCGACCATCAATGGATTCAACGACAGTCTTGTCAATTTGATTACGGGCAAGAAATCCAACTGGAGCCAGCTCTTCACCGGTATCGGCGGCATGATGGCGAAGGATGGTCTTCAGCAAGGCGAAGCCGCGTTGCTGGGGAAACATTCGATGTCGTCGGCCTCTAACCTCGGCGGCATGGCGAGCCTCGCTTCGCTCTTCCACTCGAAGAAGACAACGCCTGACGCAGGTACAGCCGACCTCTTACAGGACGGCGCAGACTTCTCTGGTGATGATGCAGTCGCCGCGACAATCTCTTCCTTCATGAGCAAGATTGGTGGCTGGTTCTCCAGCATCTTCGGTGGTAACCGTGCGATTGGTGGCGGTGTCAGCGTTGGTCATGTGTACAGGATCAATGAAAAGCCCGGACAAGAGTTCTTCGCACCCTCGGTGAATGGAACGATGATCCCCGCTAATGCCGCAGGATCAATGTTCGGCGGTGGTTCCTCCGCGATGTACACGATCAACGTCCAGAAGGGTGTCACACCTGAAGAGTTCCATCAGGGTGTGACCTCCGCGCTTCAGCAATACCACACCCAAGTGATGCCCCACGGCGCACGCGCCGCAGTGAGCGACGGCAATTCCCGTCGTGGATCAAGACGATAAAGGAAAACTATGACAGGATTCACAACAGTATCAGGCGCGCATCTACAGGATGCGAGTGGGACACTCGTCACAAACTCGACGATCAAATTCCAACCCGTTGACAACAACGGAAGACCTCTCTCGTTCCGTGCTGGCGGCGACGGTGGACAGGTCATCGCAATGGCGACAACCGCGACGGTGACCAATGGTACATTCACCACAACACTCGCCGACACAACTCTCACAACGCCTGTGAATGTTGGTTATCGTGTCACCGTCGTAGACAACGTCACAGGTGACCTCCTACTGAGTCACGGTTATGAATGCGTGCAACCGTCTGGTGTAACGTGGGACTTTGATTCCTACGCGCCGAATCTCGCAGCACAGAACACCGTGCAGTATGACCTCACCGCCGCTCTCAAAACGCTTTCGACCGAACTCGGCTTCAACACAGTGACCTCGTATGGTGACGCGACCATCGCCTGCAACAACACCACTCCGACTGGCATCTTCGCTGGTGTAAACACATCTGTTGCGACGTCAGGCGCGTTGAAGAGCATCACCTATCAGTCCGCAAGCTCTGGCGGTACGATGACGTTCTACTTACTGCACGCAAATAGTGGTGGTCTACTCGTAGTCGATGACGTATGGACGATCACAGTCCCCCACGCTGGCACGGTGAAGCTAGTTGCTGGCGTAGACTTCTCAGCTCGCAACGTCTCGGTAGGTCAGTACCTCGGTTATTACACCGCGACTAACGCCACGGCCACATTCGGGGATGGCACTCCTGGTCCCGGCTTCATCTTTGTAGGTGGTAACCCCGGTGCGGTTGGCTCATCTTTTGGCGTGCAAAGTATGGCGCAAAGTGGTGAGTTGGCGTTGGCCTTCGAGGTGCAAGAGGCAACTGTCGATGTCGAAACCGTTGCGAGCACAGCTCAAGAAGTCGTCACAGAGACGAAGAGGCTATCCGGATTACGCTTCGGCGTATTCGGTGATTCAATCTCCGCGCAGTTTGCTAACCAATGGCAACAGCGCGTGTGCGACATCACTGGTATGACGTGGGTCATGCAAGATGCACGATACGCTCGCTATACCAGTCAAATCTTTGAGAACTACACGCTGTCAGGTGGTGTCTACACGCGGCACGACAGTACGACCAGCCCAGCGTCGAACCTCATCGGTGTGGCTACCGGCAACACGCTTGCACAAGACCTTGCCAACGTGGACGTGTTGTTTATCGAGCTACTGACAAACACTCCCACCAACACCTTCGGTTCCTCTACGGATGCACCCGGTACAGCCTCAGCCGCCGGAGATATCAGCACGGCTCTACAAGCGTTGTTCACGGCCAAGCCAACACTTCGTATCGTATGGATCACGCCATACCAAGCGAATCCGGGTGCGGCTGCTATGGCGAGTCAGTCTCAGTTTGTTGAACTCAACACGCTCATCAAGCAGATAGCGACACTATGGGGTATAGGTATCGTCGATGGTGGTGCCATCCCGATCAATCCGTCCACATGGTCAACGTATCTACGCGATGGGGTACACCCCACCGATAGTGCATATCAAACGCTCTACGGACCGTGCATCGCGGCACAGACGTTAGCTCTGCTCGGCTAAAGCAATCCCCTTCCTTCTACACATGAAAGGTCTCCTTCGGGAGGCCTTCTTTATTGGAACTCCCCATGGTCATAGACACATTTCAAGGCGTGAGCGTCCTCGCGTTCCCGACCTCTCCTGCGCCAAAACAAATTGAGTTGACGATGAACAACGTCGTCGCTGCACCGACGAATCCATTCACTGGTTCAACTCAACAGGTGCTGGCATGGCCGGGTGGAGACTTCTGGTCGGCGCAGATCGCGATGCCGAAGCTGACGCCCCAACAGATACCGACGTGGCAAGGGTTCCTCGCTGAGTGTCGTGGAAAGCTCAACACCTTTTTGATTGGTGACCCTTCGTACAAACATCCTCAAGGAACCGTTAAAGGTGTTCCGGTCGTCAATGGTGCACAGTCCGCGATGGCGACGACGCTCAGCACCAAAGGTTGGACACCGAATAGCTATCGCTTACTTCTCCCCGGCGACTATCTGCAAGTTGGCTATCGCCTTCATCGCGTGATCGACGTCGTGAACTCAGACGCCAACGGTGACGCCACTATCAGCCTGTGGCCTTCGCTCAGAGAAGCGGTAACGGATGGTCAGGCCATCATCTTGAACAACCCTCGTGGACTATTCAGGATGAGCGACAACAAGCAATCAATCACTATCGATGAGACTCGTTACGGTGCTCTGACTTTAACCGTCGTGGAGGCTCGCTGATGAGAAATCTCTCCACAGCCATGCGCGCGGCACTCACGGCACGCGTTCTACGGCCAGCCATCCTCATCGAACTCACGTTCAAGAGTGGGACATACTTCGTCCACACGGGCATCGGCCAAATCACATGGAACGGCAACACCTATCTAGGCGTTGGTTCCCTCGGTAAGGTCGGCACGATCACAGAGAACACCACTGTTGAAGCCGCAGGCACCACACTCACCCTTACAGGTGTTGATCCGACGTTATACGCGGATTGCATGACCGACATCGTGACCGGACTTCCCGCTCGCATCCTTCTCGCTTGCCTGTCAGGTTCAACCGTCATCGATGCTCTGGTCATCTTCTCCGGTCTTGTCGATCAACCAACCATCACCGAGAACTCCGACGACATCACCGTCACGCTCGCCTTAGAGAACGCTTTGACCAATCTGCAACGTCCGCATCGTTCGCTTTACACGGCTGTAGATCAACGAATGAAGTGGCCTAACGACAACGGCTTCGACTGGATTACCTCGCTCATCGACACCGCGAACACTTGGGGATAACGTACATGCAACGATCATCAACGTGGCTCACCAAAGAGCTTCCCGACTACCTCTTGTCCTGCTATTCCAAGCCCTTCGTTTGGGGAACGCTGGACTGTTGTCTCTTCGCCGCTGGCGCGGCTCTCACGATGACCGGCGTGGACATCGCCGAAGAGTTCAGAGGTAAATACACCGACGAAGCCTCGGCTTTCGCACTGATCAAAACCGTCACCGGTGGCTCCACTGTCGCCGATGCTTTCGCGTGGTGTGCCACGAAGTACGGTATGACCGAATGGGTAAAGTCCGATGGCTCTCCTCAGCCCTTGATGGCGAAGCGTGGCGATATCGTCGCCTGTCTCAACGGCGAACAACTCATCGCTGGAATCATCGACCTCTCTGGTCGCTACGTAGCCGCTATGGCAGAGACGGGATTCATCCGCTTACCACTCAGCTCGATTCAACGTGCATGGCACGTCCCCGCCAACTAGACACACATTCATCACATACGCCACCTTCGGGTGGCTTTTCAATTGGAGTTTCTTCATGGGCAAGGCTATATCCGTCGCCGGAATGATCGAGATTGCGGCTGGCGTCGCTCTGCTCGCTTCACCTGTTGGTGGATTCGTCGGGACTTTATGGTTGCCGATGGTTCTCAGTGGTGCATCCGCAGAGTTAACTCAGATCGCTTCATTGTTCCAGTCGAACAACGGAATCATGAGTACCATCCGGCAGTCGGCAGCACCTCGACGGGTCATTTACGGAACTCAGAGAGTTGGTGGTGTGGAGATTTACGAGTCCACCACAGGCGGTTCCAAAGACCAGTACAACCTCGTCATTGTGTATGCGTGTCACGAAATCACATCGTTTCATGCGATGTACTTGGACGGTCGCCGGCTGTACTTCACAGGAACTGATGGCGACTACGTCGTTCGTAACGGAGATGGCTTCGGTGGTGGTGGCAACGGTGTGACCTACACCGGACCAAACGGTCAGCAGTACAGTTTCGCCAATGCGGTGTCAGGTCATCGTGGTGTCTACGTTGTCCCTCGCTTTGGTGACCAGGCCTTCGGTGACTACATTCAAGGTCTCACCAACAACGACCCTACATGGAACACCTACGTGTCTCCGAACGGGACTCGCGATTACCCATCTGTGATGGGTTGTGCCTACTGTTACATCAAGGTCGAGTACAACACCGACGAC